>SHVZ01000060.1 GCA_009694025.1 Alphaproteobacteria bacterium
GGTCGAAATCGAGCCTCAAAACACCGAAATCCGATTCACCCGCTGGGTGCGTCATGATCGGAGCCTCGATGTCTGAATAACGCGCTGATTACGATAACTGAATCGCGCTCAGGCTCCCACGAATTTGCGCTGCATCTGGGAAATGCGGGATAAATGGATCCCATGCTGAGCTTCCTGCACACCGCCGAATCGAACGTCGCCGCCGTCGGCAAGCTCATGGCCGAGCTGGCGCCGGAAATACCGATTCGACATCACTTGGCGACCGAGCTTCTGGCCGAGGCGGTCAAGGCCGGCACGGTGACCGACGCGGTCGCCGCAGGAGTCAGGGCGCGCCTTGCCGATGCGGCGGCCGAAGCATCGGTCGTCGTCTGTACCTGCTCGACCATCGGCGCCGTCGCCGAGGCGGCGAACGGGACGCTGCCGGCTCCGGTCCTGCGCATCGACCGGGCGATGGCCGAGGTTGCGGTCGCCAAGGGCCGGCGCATTCTCGTCGCAGCCTGTGTCGCCTCGACCGTCGGTCCGACCTCCGATCTCGTCGCGAAGGTGGGACGCGAGGCCGGACGTCCCGTCGACATCCGCGTGGTGCTCATCGACGGCGCCTGGCCCAAGTTTCTCGCCGGCGACATCAAGGGATACGAGGCGGCGATCATTGAGCGCCTCGCCGGCGAGAAGGGCGATGCCGAGGTTGTCGTGCTCGCTCAGGCGTCCATGGCCGGCGCCGCGCCCGCCGCCGAACGCCGTCTCGGCCTGCCGGTGCTGACCAGCCCCCGCCTCGGCATCGCCGCCGCCGTCGCCGCATGGCGGCGAGCGAAGGCTTGAACCGCGATGCCCATCATCCAATACGGCGCCATGCAGCCGAGGCTCCGCGAGCTCTATGCCTTCTGGGACGACCGGCGGCGGCGCTCGGACGGCAAGCTTCCCTCGATCATGAGGGTACAGGCCGAAAGCCTGGCGCCCTGGCTCAACAATCTGGTGATCATGACCGTCCGCCGCGAGGGCGAGTTCGTCTACCGCTACTACCCCAAGAGCTTCGTCGAGCAGTTCGGCGTCGACATGTCCGGCAAGCCGACGACCGAGCTGCCGGACGCCCAGCGGGCGCTGCTCGAGCATGAGTACGACTACGTTCGCCAGAAAAAGCGGCCGACCTGGCGGGTCTATACCGGCGAGTTCGACAACGAGATCGTCACCTGGGAGCGGCTGATCCTGCCCTTCGCCGCCGACGGCGAGGTGATCGATACTCTGGCGGTCGGTGTCTACGAGGCGAAGAACGCCGGGCTGTTCGAGATCGCCTGAGCTCTCCCCTCGTCGTCAGGCCGGCAGCTTCGCCCGTGCCAGCGGGCCGGCGACGTGCGGTGAGGCCGGAGCGCCGAGCGGCATGCCGCCGTCCGGGCGCCGTTTGAACGGCAGCTCGACCGAGGCCGGGATCGGGCAGACATAGGCCTTGCCGGTCACCCGCTCCTTCAGCTCCGCCTTGGCCCTGGCCAGCAGCGCCGGGTTCTCGATCGCATCGATCGCCGTCGCCGCCATCGCCTTGGCGGCATGGATCATGCCCCTGTGCGCCGCCGGCAGCTTGCCCTGGGTCACCAGCTGCCAGGAGTGGCCGGGCGTGCCGACGGCGAAGCAGGCCCCCCAGGCCTGGACGGTCGGCGTCACCCAGGAGACGTCGCCGACGTCGGTCGAGCCGTAGAGCATCTGCGGCGTGCCGTCGAAGGGCAGGATGTCCTCGTGCAGAACCTTCTGGTAGCCCGACTGTAGGCCGGCCTGCCGAAGGCTGGCGGCGACGTCGGCTGGAGTCATCGCGGCTTTTCTCAGCTTTTCGGCGAAGGCGCGGTCGCCGTCGTCGAACGGCGTCGGCCCCAGGCGCTGGGCGTTCTGATGCAGCGCCATCTCGAGCGCCGTGTTCGGCAGCACGTTGGAGCAGGCCTTGTCGAATTCGACGACCGCCTGGGTCTCGGTCATCAGCGCTGCGCCCTCGGCGATCTTCTTGACCCGCTCGAACAGCTCGATGGTCTCCGCGACGTCGGGCGCGCGGATCAGATAGAGCGCCTCGGCCTTCGCCTGCACGACGTTGGGCGAGATGCCGCCGGTATTGGTGACGGCGCAGTGGACGCGGGCATCGGGCGGCATGTGCTCACGCATGTAGTTGACGCCGACGCTCATCAGCTCGACCGCGTCGAGCGCGCTGCGGCCGAGATGGGGCGCGCCGGCGGCATGCGCTGCACGGCCGCTGAAGCGGAAATACGCCTGGATGTTGGCGAGCGTGCGGACCGACATGACGCCGAAGAAATTGCCGGGGTGCCAGGTCACCGCGGCGTCGAGGTCGGCGAACATGCCGGCGCGCGCCATGAAGGTCTTGCCCGACCCCCCTTCCTCCGCCGGGCAGCCGTAGTAGCGGATGGTGCCTGGCAGCTTGTTGGCGGCGAGGTAGTCCTTGACCGCGGCGGCAGCGAGGATCGCGCCGGTGCCGAGCAGGTTGTGGCCGCAGCCCTGGCCGTTCGGCCCATCCGCCGAGACTCGCTCGGTCAGGCCGGCGCGCTGGCTCAAACCCGACAGCGCGTCGTACTCGCCGAGGAAGCCGATCAGCGGGCCGCCGCTTCCGGCTTCGGCTTGGAATGCCGTCGGGATGCCGGCGACGCCGGGCGTCACCTTGAAGCCCTCGCGCTCCAGCGCCTCGATCTGCGCCTGGACCGACTTCTGCTCTTGGTAGCGGAGCTCGGCCAGGTCCCAGACCTTGTCGCTGAGGGCGATATAGGCCGGGGTCTTCGCCTCGATCAAGGCGATGATGCGATCGATATTCTGCATGGCGTGATCCTTGGGAGCGGGACCAAGACCATAGCCTCGGACGAGGCCGTGGACCAAGCCCGCCCGGCCTTCAGGTCCCTGGCTTGGACGAATGAGCGTCGTGCAGGTCCGTCTCGAGCCGGGAGGCACGCGAGCCGAGGTTGCGGAGATGGGCCGTGTACGCCAGAACCAGCGCGCGCAGGACCGGCGGCGCATCGGCCAGGATCTTGTCGAAGACCCGCCGGTCGATCACCAAGGCAACGGTCTTGTCGAGAGCGGTCACCGTCGCCATGCGAGGCGCTTTGTCGATCAGCGCCATCTCGCCGACGATGGCGCCCGGCCCGAGGATATTCAGGACCACCTTGCGGCCGCCGACCGCCTTCGACACTTCGACGCGGCCGTGCTCGACCATATAGGCGACCCCGCCCGGGTCGCCTTCGCGAAGCAGCGTTTCTCCGGCGACGAAAGTCTTGGCCTGAAAGTGGTCGACCATCGGTCCTTCCTACAGGCTCGGAACCGCAGCGGCAAGACGGCGGTAGTCGTCCATCTCGTTGTAGAGTTGTGCCGAGATGCGGACCCAGAGGCCACCGGCTAGTGCGTTCACCGGCACGTCGATGCGGTGATCCTGCCAGAGCTTGAGGCGCACGTCGGGGGCGGCGCCGGATGCGAGCGGCAGCTCGATCATTCGCATGGAGCCGGCCAGCGACGCGGGCCCTCCGAGCCGGGTTGTCCAGGCCTGAGCAAGATAGGCGCCTGCCGTTTCCGCAAGCGCGCGGTTGCGGCTCTTGATGCGGGAATCGCCGAAGGTCTGGCGGAAGGCCAGGGCCGCAGGTACTGCGAGGTAGCCTGAGGGATCGTGCGTCCCCGTCCAGTCGAACTCGGCGACGAAACCCCGGCCG
Source organism: Alphaproteobacteria bacterium (assembly GCA_009694025.1). Classification (GTDB taxonomy): domain Bacteria; phylum Pseudomonadota; class Alphaproteobacteria; order SHVZ01; family SHVZ01; genus SHVZ01. The sequence continues at coordinate 3,681 of SHVZ01000060.1, forward strand.
AGGCCGTGGGAGATGACCGGCGGATGGAGCCACGGTTGGTGCTCGCGTCGGGCCCACAGGAACGCCGCACCCTTCGGGGCCGCCAGCCACTTGTGGCAGTTGCCGGTGTAGAAATCGGCGCCGAGCGCCGTGAGGTCGAGCGCTACCTGTCCCGGCGCATGCGCCCCGTCGACCAGGACGAGAGCGCCGGTCGCATGTGAGGCCGCGATCAGCCGCTCGATCGGCATGACGACGGCGGTCGCCGAAGTGATGTGATCGAGGATCACCAGGCGGGTGCGCTCGCTCAGGCCGGCCGTCAGCGCATCCACGATCGATGTTCCGTCGTCCGCGACCGGGAAGGGGAACATCACTTCGACCACTCGCGCCCCGGCACGGGCGGCCTCGTGGCGCGCGATGTTCTTCACCGCATTGTAGGTCTGGTCGTTGATCAGGATCTCGTCGCCGGGTTGCAGCTCGATCGAGCCGATGACGGACTGGGCGCCGGCGGTGGCGTTGTCGACGAAGACCACGTCGTCGCGCTCGGCGCCGAGATAGTCGGCGAGCTCGGCCGCCGCCGCGCGCATGCGCTTGGGGAGTTGTCGGGAAAAGAAGTCGCCGATGGCCCGCTCCATGTCCTGTCGGGCCTGGTCCTGTGCGGCGAGCACGGGCTTCGGCGTCGCCCCGTAGCTGCCGTGGTTGAGGTGGGTGGCGCTCCAGTCGAGCGTCCAGAAATGGCGGACGGCTTGGCCGAACTCGGACACGGCGACTCCTTCAGAGGGATCGGCGAGGAGCGAGCGCGGCGTCCTCGGCGCGGATGCGGACGGACAGCAGGATCAGGTTGGCGGCAGAGAAGATCAAGGCGATCGTGACGGCGCCGAAGGCGAGGGGGAGCAGCGCCACTTCCATCGTCACCACCAGGTAGTTGGGGTGGTGGAGCCAACGATAGGGGCCGCGGCGGACTAGGGGAGCGTTCGGCAGGGTCAGGATCCGGGTCGTCCAGAACCGCCCGAGGCTGGCCATGGTCCAGAGGCGAAGCCCCTGGATACCGAGATAGGCGGTCAGCAAGAACGGGTCCGGCTCCCTTTCCGCAGGTACCCACAGCAGCATCGCTGCGAGCCAGCCGGCATGGAGAGCGACGAGGAGAGGATAGTGGCCCCGCCCGATCTCGATCGCGCCCGCCTGCCTCAGGCGTCGCTCGTTCCGCCGAGACCAGACGAGCTCGGCCAGACGCTGCAGGGCGACGAGCGCGAGGATGGCATGGAGCCAGCTCATGTCGGCCCGAGGGCGAGGAATCCGGCGGTGAAACCCGGCCCCAACGCCATCATCAGGATTCTTCCGTTCCAAGCGGAGCGCTGCCGGTCGAGCACGAAGAGCGCGCTCGGCGCCGACATGTTGCCGAACTCGCGGAGCACGCCACGGGCCTCCGGCAACGCCCGTCCGAGGATCTCCTCGAGCGCGTCCAGCACCTTGGCGCCGCCGGGATGGCAGGCGATGGCGTCGAACTCGGTCAGGCCGAGGCCGTGTCGTGCGAGGAAACCGTCGAGGACCGGCGGCAGATCGTTGCGGATCAAAGCCGGAATGTCGCGGGAGAAGCGGACGCCGAAGCCGTCGTCGCCGATATCCCAGCCCATGACGTCGAGGCTGTCGGGAAAGCTGTGCTCGCCCCACGGGCCGAGCGCCGGACCTTCGCCGGCGGTCGAGATCACCGCCGCTGCGGCGCCATCGCCGAACAGAGCGGTTGCGACGATGTTCGCCGGCGAGGCATCGGCCGGCTGGAAGGTGAGGCCGCACAGCTCGACGACAAGACAGAGGATGCGCGAACCCGGTTCTGCCCTGGCAAGCGCCGCGGTTCGGGCGAGCCCGAGGACGCCGCCCGCGCAGCCGAGGCCGAAGACCGGCAGGCGCTGCAGATCGCACCGAAGCCCCAGCCGCGCCTGCAGCAGCGCATCGAGGGACGGTGTGGCGATGCCGGTGGTGGAGACGGTGACCAGTCCGTCGATGTCCTGGAGATCGAGGCCGCACTCGGCAAGGCAGTCACGGATGGCCCGCTCGGCCAAGCGGAGGGCGGCATCGACGTATAGGCGCGAACGTTCCGCCCAGCCGTGCGGCTCCAGGTACCAGTCGATGGGCACGCAGGAATGCCGTTTGGCGACTCCGGCGTTGCCGTAGATCCGTGCCAGCCGTTCGAACGCCTGTGTGCGCGTGGAGAAGAGTCGGGCCGCTTGCCGGGCGACGGCCTGCTGGTCGAGGATGTGTTCGGGGACGGCGGTCGCGAGAGCAAGGAGGCGGGGCATCATGGCGGCGGTTCTCTTGCGTCGGATCGTCCGTCGGTCGCCGCCGATGCCCCCGCATCATCCGATCGGATGAAAACGGCGCCGCTTGAACCTAATCTTAGCTCAATCCGACCGACGTCATTGCCACAATCGTCATGTCCCTGTGACACCAGTCACAGCTAAATTGGTCGCGAGGCAACAGGATGGCGACGTTTCCCGAGGATATGAGCCATGAATTCATCTCGCGTCGCCGTCACGTCGGGCCCGACGATGTGCAAGATCACAGCCGCAAGCTGGATCGCCGGCGCCACGCTCTGGCTGACGGCCATCGTCCTACTTCTCATGATCCAATGACCGTGACGGTGCGTATCACCCCCGACAGCGCGGGAGCTGACGCCATCGGCTTTGCCGTTTGGAAGTCGGCGGCTCGCGCCCGGAGGCTGGGAGGCACCGGCGCCATGGTTCAGGACGACGATAAAGTTGCTCCCGACAACCCGTCGGGTCGCGCGGTGGTCTCCGCCTGGTTCGCCGGACTCGGCCTGTGGTCCATCGTGCTCTTCCTTCTCAGCCTGGAGTAGGGCATAGACTGTCGGAGGAATGACCGACAGTTCTATCGAGCCGGCCGGACCCAAGCCCCCCCGGTTTCATCATAGTCTCGGACGCCGCCTGCGCGGCTGGCTGGTCGCGGGTATTCTCGTCGTCGTCCCGGTGGCGCTGACCGCCTACATCGTCTGGCAGCTGGTCGGCTATTTCGACACGTTGGTCGAACGCTGGGTCCCGGCGAGCCTGAATCCGGAAACCTATCTGCCGTTCAAGCTTCCCGGCTACGGCGTTGTCGTCGTGGTCATCGGGCTGACGTTGATCGGCGCGGTCACCGCGAGCCTGATCGGGCGATGGGCGGTCAGGCTCAGCGACCGGATCATCGCCCGAACGCCGATCGTCAGCGGCCTCTACGGGGCGATCAAGCAGATCGTCGAGACGGTCCTCGCGCAGAAGTCCGACACCTTTCGCCAGGTCGTCCTGGTCGAGTACCCGCGCCCCGAGGCCTGGACTATCGCCTTCGTCTGCGGCCAGACGCATACCGAGGTGATTCGCAACGTCGGCGAAGAGTTGATCCCGCTCTACGTTCCGACTACGCCCAATCCGACGTCCGGATTTCTCTTGTTCGTTCCGCGCCGGCAGGTGAAGCCGCTGAAGATGACGGTGGAGGAGGCGCTCAAGCTGATCGTCAGCCTGGGGATCGTGCTGCCGCCGGACCGCGGCGTCGACGCGACCAAGGACTAGCCGGATCTCAGATAGCGGACGGCGGCGTCGCGCTCGAACAGGTAGAGCAGCGTCCGGAGCGCGCGCCCGCGCTCGGCTTCGAGTTCGGGGTCGCGGGCAAGGATCAGCTTCACGTCGTCGGCCGCGACCGGCAGCAGGTCGCCATGGACGGAGAGATCCGCTACGCGGAACTCCGGCAGCCCGCTCTGACGTTTGCCCAGCACCTCGCCGGCGCCGCGGAGCCTGAGATCCTCCTCGGCGATGCGGAAGCCGTCGTCGGTTTCGCGCAGCGTCGCCAGCCGCGCCTTGGCCGCCTCGCCCAGCGGGGCCTGGTAGAGCAGCAGGCAGGTCGCCGGCTTGTCGCCGCGGCCGATGCGCCCGCGGAGCTGATGGAGCTGGGCCAGGCCGAAGCGCTCGGCGTGCTCGATCACCATGACCGTGGCGGCGGGCACGTCGACGCCGACCTCAATGACCGTGGTGGCGACCAGGAGCTTGGCGGTGCCGTCGGCAAAGGCCGCCATCGCCTTGTCCTTTTCGGCGGCCTTGAGCCGGCCGTGGACGAGGGCGACCAGATCGGCGCCGAAGCGGGCCGCGAGCTCGGCATGCCGGACTTCGGCGGCGGCGGTGTCGTCGGGGGCGTTCTCGCTCGTGTCCTCAATCAGAGGGCATACCCAGAATACCTGTCCGCCCGCGGCGATGGCCCGGCCGACGGCGGCGATGACGTCGGACAGGCGGTCGAGAGGCACCGTCCGCGTGTCGACCGGCTTTCGCCCGGCCGGCTTCTCGGTCAGTCGCGACACGTCGAGGTCGCCATAGGCCGCCAGCATGAGCGTCCGCGGGATCGGGGTCGCGGTCATCGCCAGCACGTCGACCGCGCGACCCTTGGCGGACAGCTCGACCCGCTGGTCGACGCCGAAGCGGTGCTGCTCGTCGATCACCGCCAGCGCGAGATCCTTGAAAGCGACCCCCTCCTGGACGAGCGCATGGGTGCCGACGGCGAGCGGGATCGATCCATCGGCGAATCCGGTCAGGATCTCCTCGCGCTTCTTCCCCTTGTCGCGGCCGGTCAAGAGCGCCACCTGAACGCCGGCCGCGGCGGCAAGCGGCTCGATCGTCGCCAAGTGCTGACGCGCCAGAATCTCGGTCGGCGCCATCAGCGCCGCCTGCGATCCGGCCTCGACCGCGGCGATCATCGCGAGCAGCGCTACCACGGTCTTGCCTGAGCCGACGTCGCCCTGGAGCAAACGGAGCATCCGCTTGTCGCTGGCCATGTCGCCGGCGATCTCGGCGTCGGCCTCGATCTGCGAGCGGGTCAGCGTGTAGGGCAGGGGGGCGAGGATCTTGGCGCGGAGGCGGCCGGTGCCGGCGGTGCCGCGGCCGGCCTGGCGCTTCTGATGCGCGCGCATGACGGCGAGCGCCAACTGGTTGGCCAGGAGCTCGTCGTAGGCGAGCCTGGTCCGCGCCGCCGCGGTCGGCTCCAGATCGCCCTGGCCGGCGGGGCTATGGAGCGTGCCGATCGCCTGGCGCCAGCTCGGCCAGCGCCTGGCCTCGAGCAGCGGCCGGTCCATCCAGTCCGGAAGGTCGGGCGCGCGATCGACGGCGAGATCGATCGCCTTCCGGAGCGTGCCGGCGGGCAGTCCGGCGGTGAGCGGATAGACCGGCTCCAGCCGTAGCAGCTCCTCGGCCTGGTCCTCGGCGACGATGCGGTCGGGATGGGCCATCTGGACACGCCCCTGGAACCGCTCGACCCGGCCAGAGACCAGCCGGACTTCGCCGAGCGGCAGCGCCTTGGTGAGCCAGGCCCCACTGGCGTGGAAGAACACCAGCTCGACGGTGCCGGTCGAATCGCCGGCGATCACCCGATAGGGCCGCCGCGGCGTCGGCGGCGCCACGTGCTCGGCGATCCGCACTTTGAGGGTGCAGATGCGGCCCTCCGGGGCCTCGGCGACGCTCGGCTGGAACCGCCGGTCGATCAGGCCGAAGGGCCGGTGCCAGAGGAGATCGACCACCTTGGGCCCGGCCAGCTTGGCGATCAGCTTGCCGAGGCGCGGCCCGATGCCCGGCAACGCGGTGACGTCGGCGAACAGCGGAAAGAGGACGGCGGGCCGCATGGGGCCGCCACTGTAGCCGATTCCGGACGCTGACATCCGGCGCCGAACGGCTTATATCCAGGCTCCTTCCGACAAAGGACGAGGCCCCGCCCGGCGCCTCGGGGCCGCATGTCCGCCGACCGCGTGAAGCGACTGATCTACCGAAGCTGCTACACCGGCACCAAGGAGCTCGACCTGGTGCTGGGCGGCTTCGCGCGCGCGCGTTTGGCCGGCTTCGGCCCGGACCAGCTCGACCGCTACGAGGCTCTGGTCGCCAGCGAGAACCCGGACCTTTACGCCTGGGTCTTCCGCCGCGAGCCGCCGCCGCCCGAGCACGACACCGACATCCTCGCGATGATCCAGGGCTACGCCGGGGCGAGCCAGGGCTGATGGACCTCGACCGCGAACTCGGCGTCGCCGGCCGGATCGACGTCGGCGGGGTCCCGGAAGGCGTCGAGGCCCGGCTGATCGCCGGGCTGGTCCGGGCCGCGCCCGGCCGGGCGGTCCTGCACATCGCCCGCGACGATGCGCGCATGGCCCGCCTCGGCGAGGCGCTGGCGTTTTTTGCACCTGAGGTCGAGGTGGCGGCGCTGCCGGCCTGGGACTGTCTTCCCTACGATCGGGTGTCGCCGGCGCCGGAGATCGTCGCCCGCCGCATCGACACGCTGACCCGGCTTTCGACGACGGATGGTCCCGCCGCCGGCCGCGTCGTCGTCACCACGGTCGCCGGCGCCCTTCAGCGCCTGCCGATCCACGAGGTCTTCAAGGCCACCGTCCGGCACCTCGGGCGTGGCGCTCGCGCCAACGTCAACCAGCTGGTCGAGTTCCTCAGGCACACCGGCTATCGGCGCTCCGACACCGTGCGCGAGGCGGGCGAATTCGCGCTGCGCGGTGGCATCCTCGATGTCTTTCCGCCGGGCGCGGCCGAGCCGCTCAGGCTCGATTTCTTCGGCGACGAGATCGACGGCATCCGCAGCTTCGACCCGATGACCCAGCTCACCACCGGCAAGCTCGACGCGGTGCTGTTCCAGCCGGTGACCGAAGCGATGCTGGACCCCGCCTCGATCCAGCGCTTTCGCTCGGGCTATCGCGGCGCCTTCGGGGCGGATACCGCCGATCCGCTCTACGAGGCGGTCAGCGCCGGCCGTCACCACGCCGGCATGGAGCACTGGCTGCCGCTGTTCCACGAGCGCCTCGAGCTGATCCTGGACTACCTGCCGGAGGCCCGCGTCACCCTCGACCCCGAGGCCGAGCCGGCCTTCGCCGCCCGCTTCGAGATGATCACCGAGTATTTCGAGGCGCGCCGCTCGATGGGGAAGGTCGGCGGCGACGAAGGACTGCCCTACAAGCCGCTGCCGCCGGACCGGCTCTATCCGAGTCCGGAGGAATGGCAGGGACGCTTGTTGGAGCACCCGGTCGCGGCCTTCTCCGCCTTCGTCGGACCCGGCCGCGATGCCGGCGGCCGCGCCGGTCACGATTTCGCCGCCGCCCGGGCGGCGCCGGAGATCAATCTCTACGACGCCGTTCGCCAGCATCTGGAGTCGCTCGCCGGCGAGGGGAAGCGGGCGGCGGTCGCCGCCTACACCGAAGGTTCGGCCGACCGGCTCTCCCATCTCCTGGAAGAGCATGGGGTCAAGGGCCTGACCCCGGTCGCCGACGGGCGCGCCCTCGACGCGCTGACCGCCGGGCAGATCGGCGTCGCCGTGCTCGGCCTCGAGCGCGGCTTCGTCCATGGCGGGATCGCGCTGGTGGCGGAATCCGACGTCCTGGGCGAGCGCCTGTCGCGCCCGCCGCGCCGCCGCCGCAAGGGCGAGGATTTCCTCAAGGAAGCCTCGACGCTGAATCAGGGCGACCTCGTCGTCCATGTCGAGCACGGCATCGGCCGCTACGACGGGCTGGTGACCCTCGACGTCTCCGGCGCGCCGCACGACTGCCTCCGCGTCCTCTACGCCGGCGGCGACAAGCTGTTCGTGCCGGTGGAGAACATCGAGGTGCTGTCGCGCTATGGCTCGGAGGACACCGACGCCCAGCTCGACCGCCTCGGCGGGGCCGGGTGGCAGTCGCGGAAGGCCCGGGTCAAGCAGAAGATCCGCGATATGGCCGACCGGCTGATCAAGATCGCGGCCGAGCGCGAGGTCCGCAAAGGCGAGACCGTCACCGTCCCCGAGGGCCTCTACGAGGAGTTCTGCGCGCGCTTCCCCTATGTCGAGACCGAAGACCAGCTCCGTGCCATCGGCGACACCGTCGACGACCTCGGCTCGGGCAAGCCGATGGACCGCCTGATCTGCGGCGACGTCGGCTTCGGCAAGACCGAGGTGGCGCTGCGCGCCGCCTTCCTCGGCCTCATGTCCGGGCTGCAGGTGGCGGTGGTGGCGCCGACGACGCTGCTCTGCCGCCAGCACGTGCAGACCTTCACCCAGCGCTTCGCCGGGCTGCCGGTCAGGATCGGCCAGCTCTCGCGCCTGGTCTCGGCCAGGAACGCGGCCGAGACCAAGAAGCGGCTCGCCGACGGCACCATCGAGCTGGTCATCGGCACCCACGCGCTGCTGGCGAAGTCCGTCCAGTTCGCCAATCTCGGCTTGGTCGTCGTGGATGAGGAGCAGCATTTCGGCGTCGGCCAGAAGGAACGGCTGAAGGAGCTCCGCGCCGACGTCCACGTGCTGACGCTGACGGCGACGCCGATCCCGCGCACGCTTCAGATGGCGCTTTCGGGCGTGCGCGAGATGAGCGTGATCTCGACGCCGCCGGTCGACCGCCTCGCCGTCCGCACCTTCGTGCTCCCCTACGATCCCGTGGTCATCCGGGAAGCGATCCTCCGCGAGCACTTCCGCGGCGGCCAGACCTTCTACGTCTGTCCCAGGATCGAGGATCTGCCCGCGGTCGCCGAGCGCATCGCCAAGCTGGTGCCGGAGGTCAAGATCGGGCTGGCCCACGGCAAGCTGTCCCCGAGCGCGCTCGAGTCGGTGATGACGCGCTTCGTCGATCGCGAGTTCGACCTTCTGCTCTCGACCAACATCGTCGAGTCCGGCCTCGACATCCCCTCCGCCAACACCCTGATCATCCATCGCGCCGACATGTTCGGCCTGGCCCAGCTCTACCAGCTCCGCGGCCGGGTCGGACGCGCCAAGATCCGCGCCTACGCCTACATGACGCTGCCGCCCAACAAGGTGCTGACGGCGAGCGCCCAGCGCCGCCTCGAAGTCATGCAGACCCTGGACACGCTCGGCGCCGGCTTCGCGCTTGCCTCCCACGACATGGATATCCGCGGCGCCGGCAATCTCTTAGGGGAGGAGCAGTCGGGCCACGTCCGCGAGGTCGGCGTCGAGCTCTACCAGCAGCTTCTGGAGGAGGCGGTGACGAACGCCAAGGGCGGCAGCGAGGTCCAGGAGCAGTGGACACCGCAGATCTCGGTCGGCACGTCGGTGCTGATCCCCGACGGCTATGTCGCCGACCTGTCGGTCCGTCTCGGCCTCTACCGGCGGCTCTCGCTGCTGGTCGACCAGCCGGAGATCGACGCCTTCGCCGCCGAGCTGGTCGACCGCTTCGGCAAGCTCCCGGACGAGGTCTCGAACCTCTTGGAGATCATCGCGATCAAGCGGCTCTGCCGGCTCGCCGGTGTCGAGAAGGTCGAGGCGGGGCCGAAGGGCGCCGTCGTCACGCTCCGCCGCAACACCTTCGCCAGGCCGGAGAAGCTGATCGACTTCATCGCCCGCCAGGCTGGCACCGCCAAGGTCCGCCCGGACCAGAAGATCGTCTTCCAGCGGGGCTGGGAGAACGAGAAGGACCGCATTCAGGGGATGCGCCGCCTGATGAACGATCTGGCGAAGATGGCGGCGTAATATGGCCTCCGCCAAGTTGGTCCCCGAACTCTATTGCTCGGACATGGACCGAAGCCTTCGCTTCTACACGGAGGTACTCGGGTTCTCCGTGCGATACGCGCGCCCTGAGGCTCGCTTCGCCTATCTCGAGCGGGAGGGGGCGGAGATCATGATCGAGGCGCCGGGCGATCCGCGCCGCACGTGGTTGACCGGCGAGCTCACCCGACCTTTCGGCCGCGGCATCAACCTGCAGATCGAGGTCGGCGACGTGGACGCGCTATTGGCCCGGGTCTCGGCAGCCGGAGTGCTGCTGTTCTGGCCGCTGGAGGAGCGGTGGTATCGCCGCGACCACGAGGAGGTCGGCAACCGACAGTTCCTGGTCCAAGACCCGGACGGCTATCTGCTGCGCTTCTTCCAGGACCTCGGCCAGCGCCCGGCCTCGGGCGCAAGCTCACGCGGCACGTAGCACTCGTTGGACGACATCCGGCGCGCGGTCGATGACCAGGAGATAGGCGCGGGTCGGGCCCTCGGGCCGGCGCTTGCCTTGTTCCCAGTGGCGGAGCGTGTTGATGCTGAAGCCGAAGCGGCGGGCGAATTCTTCTTGAGTCATGGCGAGCCGCCTACGGATCGCCCGGACATCGATGCGCTCCGGCACGTGGACGCGATATCGCTTCTTGTCCGCCGTGCCCTTGGCGTAGGCGACGGCCTGCTTGAGCCCGCGACGGATGTCGTCTGCCACCTTGGTCATCGCCTTTTTCCTCCGTGGCTCTCCTAGTCCATTGGACTACTGCGGGGCAAGGTTCGACCTCTACCGGAGCCGTCGGTACCGGAAAGCTGCTCCGCCACGGAAGACGGAAGACGAACCGGCCGCGAGCCGCCTCAGGGGGCGGCGAGGACGCGCCAGGTCGTGCCGCGGTCGCCACTCGCCATCAGTTCCCCGGTCTGCGTCGCGGCGAAAAGCCGGTCGGCATCCTTCGGGTCGATCGCCAGATGCAGCAGATAGCGAGCCCCAAAGGCGTTGTTGACGGTCCGCCAGGTCAACGATGGCTCCTCGGCTTGCAGCAGGCCGCTTCCGACCACGAAGGCGTACACCGTCCCATCGGCCGTGGTTTCGACCAGACTCGCCGGCCGGCGCAGCACATGGGCCGGCCGCCAGCTCCGGCCGCCGTCCTGGCTGACGACGAGGCCTTGCTGGGTCGCCGCATAGAGTCGCGACGGCGTCTTGGCCGAGATGGTGAAATCGATCAGCCCCTCCGGCGCCGGTCCGACCCGTTCCCAGGTGCGGCCGCCATCCCGGCTGATCTGCAGTCCTTCATGCACGCCGTAGATGGTCTTGGGGTCCGATTTGCTCACGTCCATCTGATGGAAATCGACCGGCCCGCGGACGCCGGGAGAAAGCCTCTCCCAGGTCTTGCCCCCGTCTGCCGAGGCGATGAAGCCGAGGTTGCCGCCATTGGCCGGATGGCCGCTGGCATAAAGGACCTTCGGGTCCGCCGGGTGCGGGGTGAAGCCCATGAAATCGTCGCGCCGGACCGACACGGGCTCCACCTTGCCGGTGTCGATTCGCACGGCATGGAGTCCGTGGTGGGTGGCGATCAGCAGCCGTCCGGAATCCGACCGGTCGACGGCGAGGCCGTGCACGTGCGTCGACCGCAGCAGCTCCACCAGGGATGTCTCCGCCTGGGCTGAGGAGATCCGCGGCAGTTCGGCGAGCAAGAGCCCCACGGCAAGGATGGCCGAGAGATATTTGCCGAGAAGACGGTGCGTCACCTGATTTCCTTTCCCAGCTTCCGTCGCGCCGAAGGCCCGACTGGAACCGACGATGATTTGTCCGATCGGCGACGGGCCATTTCAATGACCAAGACCGCCGCGTCGCCCGGAACAAAACATGTATCCCGGTCTTTAAGATGCTGATCGTTCGCCTATATAGGCGTACATGTCGCTCGCCCCCGTCGACCCTCCGAAAGAGTTGCAGCGCCTCGGCCGTCTGGCCGCCGGTGCAGAGCCGGGTCACAACCTCGGCGAGCCCAGGTTCTGGTCCGAACGGGTCGGTGCGCCCGGCCGCGTCGCGCTCGGCGTGCGCTTTCGCTCCTTCGAGGCCGGGGCCAAGCTCTTGTCGGCGAAGAACCGCATCCTTCTCCGCACCATCGCCGAGCGGAAGCCGCAGTCGGTTGCGGCGCTCGCCGCCATGACCGGGCGGAGCGAGCAGAACCTGCTGCGCACCCTGAACAAGCTCGTCGACGCCGGCATTGTCCGGCTCAACCGCGGCGACGGCCGGGCCCGACGGCCGGTGCTGGCCGTGCGCAAGATCCACGTCGAGATCGACCTCCTGGCCGGTTAGGGCCGTCGCGCCCTTGCCGCCGACGGATGCGCCTGTCAGACTTTCACAAAACCGTCATGTCATGAAGTCGTCGCGAAATCTGCCGTAAAGAGCGGGTGAGCAGGGAGGAAAGGTCGGCATGGCCGGCGCCGCGCTGGAGATCGACCGGGTCGAGGCCGCCTATGGCGCGGTCAAGGTGCTGAAAGCGGTCTCGCTCGCCGTCAGGCCGGGCGAGTTCGTGGCGCTGCTGGGGTCGTCCGGCTGCGGCAAGACCACGCTGCTCCGCGCCATCTCCGGGTTCGTCCCCGTCGCCTCCGGGCGCATCTTGGTCGACGGGCGCGACATCTCGGGCCTGCCGCCGGACAAGCGCGACATGGCGATGGTCTTCCAGTCCTACGCGCTCTGGCCGCACATGACGGCGGCCGGCAACATCGGCTACGGCCTCAAGCTCCGCGGCTGGGACCGCGCGCGAACCGCCGAGCGGGTCGGCCAGATGCTGGCCATGCTCAAGCTCGACGGCCTCGGCGGCCGGATGGTGACGCAGCTCTCCGGCGGCCAGCGCCAGCGCGTCGCCCTCGGCCGGGCGCTCGCCGTCGATCCGCGCATCCTGCTGCTGGACGAGCCGCTGTCCAACCTCGACGCCCGTATCCGCGAGGACGTGCGCCACGAGATCAAGGCGTTGCAGAACAAGCTCGGCATCACCGCGATCCACGTCACTCACGACCGCGAGGAGGCGATGGTGATGGCCGACCGCATCGTCATCCTCGATGCCGGCGAAATCGCCCAGGTGGGATCGCCCGAGGAAGTCTACAACCGGCCGGCCTCGACCTTCGTCGCCTCGTTCATGGGGGCCGGCAACGTCGTCCGGCTCACCGCTCGGCGGGACGGCGACGGTCTCGTGCTCGGCGCCGGCCAGCTCTCCAACGAGATCCGGGTTCCGGCCGAAAGCGTCGCCGGCGGGGCCGGCGATCAGGTGGTCGCCCATTTCCGCGGCGAGGCGGTCCGGCTCGGCGCTCCCGATGCCGGCGATCGCGGCATGCTCGTCCTCAAGGGGCGGGTCGCCCAGGCCTCGTATCCCGGTGGCCACTGGCGCTACGGCGTCACCGTCGGCTCCCAGCACTTCATGGTCGACGATCCGCGTCGACTGCATGTCGGAGAGTCGGTGGGCATCGGATTGCCGCTGGACTCGCTGCATCTGTTTGCCGCCGGCGCCGACTCCGGGCCGGCGGAGCGTGTCTAAATCCCGTTCACGAAGGAGGAGAGCATGAAACGTGCATTCAAGCTGGCGACCGCGGCGGTGGTCGCCCTCGGCATCGCGCCCGCCGGCGCCATGGCGCAGAAGATCACGCTCAACGTGATCACCGCCGGCGACCAGAACATGGTCGACTACGTGAAGGACTATCTCGGACCGATCTTCCAGAAGTCGAACCCGAACGTGACCATCACCTCGGTCGGCACCGGCCCGGGCGACGCCGGCTCGCAGAAGATCGCCGAGAAGATCATGGCCCAGAAGGATCGGCCGACCTGGGACGTCGACGTCGCGGTGATCCATCAAAAGATGGCCGGCGACCTGGTACAGGCGGGCCTGCTCGCCCCCTACACCAAGGACATCGCGTCGGGCAAGTTGGTCACTTCGGACAACTCGAAGCTGGCGCTCGGCGCCAAGGTCGAGGGCTATGTCATCCCGATGTTCAACAGCCAGACCGCGATCGCCTACAACCCGGCGCTGGTGAAGAACCCGCCGAAGACCTACGCCGAGGTCGAGGCCTGGTCGAAGGCCAACCCGAAGCAGTTCGGCTACAACGGCATCAAGGGTGGTATGTCCGGCGTCAGCTTCGTCGTCGGCTGGGTCTACGCCAATGCCAAGGATCCGAACAAGCTCGCCAACGGCCCCTATGACATGATGGAGAAGGCGAGCTGGGATGCGGCGCTGGCCCGGCTCAAGGAGTTCAACAAGACCGCCACCATCACCCCCGGCAACGCCGGCACGCTCGACATGCTGAACCGCGGCGAGATCGCCATGGGTCCGGTCTGGGTCGACATGTTCTACACCTGGATGGCCGACGGCAAGCTGCCTCCGACCATGAAGCTGTCGCTGGTAGGCCCCGGCATGCCCGGCCAGCCGATGTACTACGTGATCCCGGCCAAGGCCGCGAACATGGAGGCGGCGAAGAAGTTCATCGAGATCGCCACCAGCCCGGCGGTGCAGGCCGACGGCATCGTCAAGAAGTTCAACTGGTACCCGGGCATCGACGCCCAGCACGTCAAGAGCCAGCTCGACGACGCCACCTGGAACAAGCTGTTCGTCGACGTGACCCCGCAGGAGCTGCAGTCGAAGGGCAAGTCGTTCCCGATCAAGCAGTACTTCGACGAGATCCTGGAGGCCTACGAGAAGAAGGTCGTGAACTGAGTCGTCGTACACACCTGCGTGGAACGGCCCCCCCACCCATCCCTCCCCCACAAGGGGGGGAGGGGGAATGATGCCATCTTGAAACCCTCCCCCCATTGTGGGGGAGGGCAGGGTGGGGGACAGATGCGTAATCCCCGCTTCGTCGGCCTCCTTCTGGTGGCGCCGGCGCTTCTCGCCGTCGGCGCCCTCTTCGTCTATCCGCTCCTTTTCTCCGTCGCCTCGGCGTTCACCTCGAAGGAGGGGCAGGCGACGCTCGCCAACTTCGCCCGCGCCTACGAGCTTTATTCGGTCGACATCGCCTTCACCCTGGTGATCGTCGTCACCTCGACGCTGCTCTGCGGGCTGCTCGCCATCGCCATCGGCGGCTATCTGACCCTCGGCGAGAACGCCCGTGCCGTCGCCATCCTGAAATGGCTCTACCGCTGGCCCTTGTTCATCCCGTTCGTCGTCGCCGCGCAGTGCATGCGGACCTTCGTCGCCAAGAACGGGCTCATGAACAACTCGCTGGTGTCGCTCGGCATCCTCGAGCCGATCCAGACCACGAGCTTCCTCGACTGGCGCGGCATCGTCATCACCTTCGTCTGGAAGCAAACTCCGTTCGTCGCCCTTCTCGTCGCCGGCGCGATGGCGTCGCTCGACCGCTCGACCATCGAGGCCGCCCGCAATCTCGGCGCCGGGCGGCTGCGCATCCTGGTCGAGATCGTCGTGCCCCAGGTTTCGTCGACGCTGGTGGTGGCCCTCATCCTCTCCTTCGTCACCATGATGTCCGTCTTGAGCGTGCCGATCATGATCTCCGGCGAGTCGCCGACGATGATGACCGTCGACATGGCGTTCCGCATCAACGCCTACGGCGACTACGGAACCGCGAACGCGCTCGGCGTCCTCTCCTATCTGATGACCGGCGCCGTCGCCTGGATCTATCTCCGCCGCGGTATCCGCGAGGGAGGCCGGCCGTGACCGCGCTCGCCTGGCTGCCGCGGGCGATCGTGCTCGGGCTCATCGCCTTCGCCATCTTCGGGCCGCTCGCCAACCTCGCGCTCTGGGCCGCTGCCGAGCAGTGGTACTTCCCGCACAAGCTGCCGGTCGTCTACGGCCTCAAGTTCTGGCATCAGGTGTTCAAGCCGAGCTCGGATGCGCTCGCCTCGCTCGGCACCTCGGTGGTGATCGCGCTGCTCACCGTTGCGGTCTCGCTCGCTCTGGCGGTGCCGGCGGGCTATGCGTTGGCCCGGCTCAGCCTGCCGCTTCGCGGGCTGATCATGCTGGCGTTCCTCTTGCCGCAGGCGTTCCCGTCGGTCGCCGTCTACATCAACGTCGCGCGGATCTTCTACACGCTCGGCCTCAACGGCACGATCGCCGGCGTCGTCCTCGTCCATGCGGTGCATGGGCTCGTCTTCGCCGTCTGGATCGCCGCCGCGGCCTTCGCCGCGGTCGACCGCGACCTCGAGCTGGCGGCCAGGAACATCGGCGCAGGCGCGCTCCGCACTTTCCTCACGGTGACGCTTCCGCTGGCGGCGCCGGGCATCGTCGCCTCGGCGATCTTCGTCTTCCTGGAATCGCTGGACGAGTTCACCGGCACCTTCTTCGTCGGCGTGCCCGACGTGACGACGCTGCCGCTTTTGATGTTCACCGCCTCGGTCGCCGGCAACTACCAGATCGCGGCGATCACCGCGCTGATCCTGCTGGTGCCGTCGGTTGGATTCATGATGTTCGTCGAGCGCTTTCTCAAGGCCGACGTGCTCGCCAAGGTCGGCGCCTAGGCGGTTGTCGGCTGCTCGGCTTCCTGCTTGGCGAGGTCGAACAGCGGCTGGAACGCCTCGGGCTCGTGCGCGCCCGGCAAGGCGTAGCGCCCTTCCAGGACGAAGCAGGGCACGCCGGTGATGCCCATGCGATAGGCGAGCGAGAGGTCTTCCATCACTTGGTCGCGCCCTTGCTCGCCGGCGAGGAAGCGGAGCGCCGGGTCGACTTCGAGCCCGGCCTCGCCGGCCAGGCGGGCCAGGGTGTCGGCGTCGCCGATGTCGGCGCCCTCGGTGAAATAGCCGTCGAACAGGCGGTCGAGCACCGGTTCCTGGGCCCCGGCCCCGGCAGCATAGAGCAGAAGGCGGTGGGCATCGGTGGTGTTGGGCGTCCGCCTGATCTTGTCGAAGCGGAAGTCGATGCCTTCGGCCATGCCGGACTCGGACACCCGCTTGTAGATCTCCTCGGCGCGCCTGCCGGTGCCGAACTTCTTGGCGACGTATTCGGCGCGGTCCATGCCGTCGCGCGGCAGGTCCGGGTTGAGCTGGAAGGCCCTCCAGGCGACCTCAGGCGTGATGTCCGGCCGCTGGCCAAGGGCGCGTGCGAAGCGTCGCTTGCCGATGTAGCACCACGGGCAGACGACGTCCGAGAAGATGTCGAAGCGCATGAACGAAGCCTAGCGCTTCGCCGGTCCCGTCGTCTCGCATCATCGTTTGACCCTGGGCTTGACCCGGGCCGGTCGCCCGCCCGAGCATGCCCTGTGACCGCGATCTACGAGCAGGGCCTGGCTCCCAATGCCGCCAATCATGTGGCGTTGACGCCGCTCGGTTTCCTCGACCGTGCGGCGGCGACGTGGCCGGACAAGGTCGCGGTGATCCACGGGCCCGGACGGATCACCTACGGCGAGCTCGGGCGCCGTTGCCGCCGGCTCGCGAGCGCGCTGGCGGCTCGTGGCATCGGCCCGGGCGACACCGTCTCGATCCTGGCGCCGAACGTGCCGGCTCTCCTCGAGGCCCATTACGGCGTGCCGATGACGGGCGCCGTGCTCAACGCCATCAACGCCCGGCTCGACGCCGCGACCGTCGCCTTCATCCTCCGGCATTCCGGCGCCAGGGCCTTCCTGGTCGACCGCGACTGCGCCGCGGTGGCGAGGACGGCGCTCGCGGAGTTCGGGTCGAAGCTCCTGGTCGTCGACCTCGCCGACCCGCTCGGACCGGCCACGGGCGGCGTCGGCGACCTTACCTACGAAGCGTTGCTGGGCTCCGGCGATCCGGACTTCGCCTGGCATTGGCCGGACGACGAATGGAGCGCGATCGCCCTCAACTACACCTCGGGCACAACTGGCAACCCGAAGGGTGTGGTCTGCCATCACCGCGGCGCCTTCCTTAACGCCATCGGCAACGCCATCACCTTCGGCCTGGGACCGGAGACGGTGTACCTCTGGACGCTGCCGATGTTCCATTGCAACGGCTGGTGCTACACCTGGGCTGTGACCGCCGTCGGCGGCACCCATGTCTGCCTTCGGCGTGTCGATCCCCTGCTGATCTTCCCGGCGATCGGCGAGCATCGCGTCACCCATCTCTGCGCGGCGCCGGTCGTGCTGAACCTGCTGGTCCACGCTCCGGATACGGTGAAGCGCCGCTTCGATCACGTGGTCGAGGTCGCGACCGGCGGCGCCGCACCGCCCTCGGCGGTGATCGCCGCCATGTCGACGATGGGCTTCCACGTCACCCACCTCTATGGCCTGACCGAGGTCTACGGTCCCTCGACGCTCTGCGCCTGGCAGGACGCGTGGGACGGGCTCGACGCCGACGCGCAGGCGACCAGGATGGCGCGCCAGGGCGTCAACCTCCTGACCATGGCCGGCCAGGACGTGATCGACCCGGCGACGTCGGCGGCCGTGCCCGCGGATGGCGCGACGATCGGCGAGCTGGTCCTCCGCGGCAACACGGTGATGAAGGGATATTTCAAGAACCGGGCGGCGAGCGACGAGGCCTTTCGCGACGGCTGGTTCCACACCGGCGATCTCGCGGTCAAGCACCCGGACGGCTATGTCGAGATCAAGGACCGGGCGAAGGACATCATCATCTCCGGCGGCGAGAACATCTCCTCGCTCGAGGTCGAAGAGGTGCTCTACCGCCATCCCCGGGTGATGGAGGCGGCCGTAGTGACGCGCCCGGACGCGAAATGGGGCGAGAGCCCGTGCGCCTTCGTCACCCTCAAGCCCGGCGCCGCGCCGACGACGGAGGCCGAGATCCTCGCCTTCTGCCGCGAGCGGATGGCTCGCTTCAAGCTGCCGCGGACCGTGGTGTTCGGACCACTGCCGAAGACCTCCACCGGGAAGATCCAGAAATTCCAGCTCCGCGAGCAGGCCCGCGCGCTGGGCGAAAGGCAGGATGCATGACGGAGGCGATCTCCCTCGCCGGACACACCGCGCTGGTCACCGGCGCCTCCTCCGGGCTCGGCCGGCATTTCGCGCGGGTGCTGGCGCGGGCCGGCGCCAGGGTCGCGATCGGCGCCCGGCGGATGGATCGTCTGGTGTCGCTGGCCGAGGAGATCCGCGCCTCCGGCGGCGAGGCCCTGCTGGTCGAGCTCGACGTCACCGACGACACCAGCATCGAGCGGGCGATCGGGCAGTCGGCCGACGCCCTGGAAGGTCTCGATATCCTGGTCAACAACGCCGGCATCGTCGTGACGAAGCCGGCGCTGGATCTCACGGCCGACGACTGGGACCTGACGATGGCGACCAATCTCCGCGGTGCCTTCCTGGTCGCCCAGGCGGCGGCCCGGCGGATGGCCGATCAGGGCGGCGGCTGCATCGTCAACATCGCCTCGATCGCGGGCTTGCGTACCGGCGGGCATCTCGCTGCCTATGCCGCCTCCAAGGCCGGGCTGATCCATCTGACGAAGAACCTCGCGATCGAGCTCGCCCGCAGCAACATCCGCGTCAACGCGCTGGCGCCGGGCTATATCGAGACCGATCTCAATGCCGAGTTTTTCGCGACCAAGGCCGGCGAGGAAGTGATCCGGCGGATTCCGCAGCGCCGGCTCGGCCGGCCGGAGGATCTCGACGGGCCGCTGTTGTTGCTGGCATCCGACGCTTCGCGCTACATGACCGGCGCCGTCCTCGTCGTCGACGGTGGCCATTCCGTCAATCCGCTCTGAAGGGGACCTTAGATGATCGTCGATCACCGCACCTACACCTTGAAGCCCGGCGGCCTCGCCGAGTACCTCGCGAAATACGAGGAGATGGGGCTCAAGGTGCAGATCAAGCACCTCGGGCGGCTGGCGGGATACTGGTTCACCGAGATCGGCCCGTTGAACCAGATCGTCCATGTCTGGGCCTATGAGAACCTGGCCGAGCGCGACGAGCGGCGCGGCAAGATGCAGGCCGACCCGGCCTGGCAGGCCTGGATCAAGGTCTCCTCCCAGTACTTCGTCAGCATGGAGAACAAGATCCTGAAGGAGGCGCCGTTCTTCAAGACCAGGTTCATGACGCCGGACGGCTGAAACGGCGTGGGTTGACCACCTGGATGCGCTGGTCGCTACTGAATCCCACGTGCGGCCAGCGCTTCCTTTAGGAAACCTTCAAGCCTTGCGGCGATCAGCTCTGACGTGATCGTTGTAAGGTCGGCGACCAAGGTATCCAGGTCAGCCACTTGAGGAGCGGCCTTAAATTCTAGGCCCTGATGCCGGAAAAGCTGCTGCCCCTCTAGCCCGATCTATTCACCATGCGAAGGGATAGCTGGGCTGGGGCGGTGCGGACGAGCGGCATGGTGGCACCCGATTGGCGCGGTTTGATGTCGATGGCTCGGCTGGGGGTTGCGGATCTGGGTTCGACGGGGCACGAGGCCCCTTA
>SHVZ01000061.1 GCA_009694025.1 Alphaproteobacteria bacterium
CTAAGGGGCCTCGTGCCCCGTCGAACCCAGATCCGCAACCCCCAGCCGAGCCATCGACATCAAACCGCGCCAATCGGGTGCCACCATGCCGCTCGTCCGCGACGCCCCAGCCCAGCTATCCCTTCGCATGGTGAATAGATCGGGCTAGCGATGAATCTAGCGCGCCATGCCCAAGGCGCGAGTCGAACAACGCTTCGGCGAGGCGCGTCTTGCCAACGCCTGAAAGCCCGACAAGTCGAACGATACGTCCTGCTTCCGAGAGCACCTTCCGGATGCGATCAATACCCTCGATGGCCGAGATCACATCCGCGGCGTCCTTACTCTCCGTTCGAATGCGCGCTTGATCATCGAAGAGATAGCTTGCGCTAGAGCCAGCCGGTGACTTCGACCAGGAGCCGTATGACTGCCATCCGGGAACCGGCTTGCCTGTCAATTCCCGCACCCATGGAATCAATCCGGCGTGGTCGCGAACCCATGTTGTGATTCGGCTTCGGTCATAAAAATCAAGGGCAAGCTTTCCTTCGGCCGGAGTGCCCTTTATCGCTTCCGCCATTGCATCACGGCGATTCTTCAGCGCGAGATCGGACGTGGAGCCGGATGAACTCACGATGATGTATGCGCCCGAAACGTTCGCAAGCTCGAGAATTGCCGGCCGCAGCATATTGCCTGGCTTCGGCCTCATCTCATCGAGAATCTCGGTCCTCGGCATGTCCGGCTTCTTAGTCTGAAAGCCGGTTTGCGGCCTGGGGATGGAACCCTCAATCGCCGTCCCTGCCGGAAGTGCTACACGAACGTCAACGCCGCCATCCTTTGCGTCTTGGTCTCCACCCCAGGTGACATGGGAAGCAGCAAGACCGCGATGGCGCACCTCAGCTTCGCAAAGACGTCCAACGACAGCCCTCAGGTCGCCACCGTTAAGAAGCGATATCTCGTGGCCTGTGATCTCGAACATGAAACGAAGTGTGAAACCTCACCATCACAACATCAACCGACACTACGAAAATTTTAGGAGCAGAAGGTGTTTCTCTCCTTGCCATCGTGTCACGGTTTCTACTCCCACTCGATCGTCCCCGGCGGCTTGCTCGTCACGTCGTAGACGACGCGGTTGATGCCGCGGACCTCGTTGATGATTCGGGTCGCGCATTTCGCCAGGAAGGCGTGCTCGAAGGGATAGCTCTCGGCGGTCATGCCGTCGGTCGAGGTGACGGCGCGGAGCGCCAGCACGAAGTCGTAGGAGCGGGCGTCGCCCATGACACCGACGGTGCGGACCGGCAGCAGCACGGCGAAGGCCTGCCAGATCTTGTCGTAGAGGCCGGCCTTGCGGATCTCGTCGAGATAGACGGCGTCGGCCTTCCTCAACAGGTCCGCCTTGGTGCGGTCGATGGCGCCGGGGATGCGGATGGCGAGGCCGGGACCCGGGAACGGGTGGCGGCCGACCAGGCTCTCGGGCAGGCCCAGCTCGCGGCCAAGCGCGCGCACCTCGTCCTTGAACAGCTCGCGCAGCGGCTCGACCAGCTTGAGATGCATGCGGTCGGGCAGGCCGCCGACATTGTGGTGCGACTTGATGGTGACGCTGGGCCCGCCGGTGAAGCTGACGGACTCGATCACGTCGGGGTAGAGCGTGCCCTGCGCCAGGAACCGGGCGTCGCCGACCTTCTTCGCTTCATCCTCGAACACCTCGATGAAGGTGCCGCCGATCGTCTTCCGCTTCTGCTCGGGGTCGGTGACGCCGGCGAGCTTGCCGAGGAACAGGTCCGAGGCGTTCTTGTGGACCAGCGGGATGTTGTAGTGGCCGCGGAACAGCGACACCACCTCGTCGGCCTCGCCCTGGCGCAACAGGCCGTGGTCGATGAAGACGCAGGTGAGCTGGTCGCCGATCGCCTCGTGCAGGAGGACCGCGACCACCGAGGAGTCGACGCCGCCCGACAGCCCGCAAATCACCCGGCCCTTGCCCACCTGGTCCCGGATGCGGCGGATCGCCTCGGCGCGGAAGGCCTTCATCGTCCAGTCGCCGGTACAGCCGGCGATGTTGCGGGTGAAGTTACGCAGGATCTTGGCGCCATCGGGCGTGTGCACGACCTCCAGGTGGAACTGCACGGCGTAGAATTTGCGGGCCTCGTCGGCGATGGCGGCGAAGGGCGAGCCCTCGCTGACGCCGATCGAGCGGAACTCCGGCGGGATGCGCGTGACCTTGTCGCCGTGGTTCATCCAGATCGGGTAGCGCCTGCCCGGCTCCCACACGCCTTCGAACAGCGGCGAGCGTTCCTTGATCTCGATCTCGGCGCGGCCGAACTCGCGGTTATGGCCGCCCTCGACCTCGCCGCCGAGCTGGGCGCACATGGTCTGCTCGCCGTAGCAGATGCCGAGGACAGGCACCTTCGCCTCGAACACCCAGTTCGGCGCCCTCGGTGTCGTCTCTTCGGTGACCGAGGCCGGCCCGCCCGAGAGGACGATCGCCTTGGCGCCGAATCCCCGCATGCGCGTCTCGTCGGAATTGAACGGCATGATCTCGCAGTAGACGCCGCTCTCGCGCACCCGCCTGGCGATGAGCTGGGTGAACTGCGAGCCGAAATCCAAGATGAGCACGCGATCGGTCATCGAGCCTCCTTCCAGCGCCGGAGGTCGGACCAGTCGTAGGCGACTTCCGGGTACTTGATGCCGCCGATGTCGTTGTGGCCGAGGTCGGTGGCGATGCCGCCCATGCGCTCGTAGAAGCCGCGGGCCGGCGCGTTGTCGCTCAGCGTCCAGATCCGCCCCTCCGATATGCCGAGCTCGAGCATGCGCTCGAGGGAGGTGACCACCAGCCGCCGGCCGACGCCACGCCCCTGGAACTCCGGCAGGACGTAGAGCGCGTAGACCTCGCCACGCGCCGGGTCGTTGGAATGCTGGCGTGGGCCGCCGGAGGAGAAGCCGACGACGCGCTCGCCGGCCTGGGCGACGAAGCAGAAGCTCCGCCCCTGCGCCTCGGCGATCACCTGGGCCCAGAAGGCGGAGATGCGGACGTCGTTCATGTCGTCGAGCAGGCGCTGCGGCATGATCCCCCGGTAGGCGGTGCGCCAGGTCTCGATCTGCACCCGCGCGATGCCGGCGGAATCGTCGAACTCGGCGTGACGGATCTCGACCGCCGAGCGCCGGAGCGCCCAGGCCGCGACGGCGGCGGCGCCATCGTCCCAGCCGTAGAGCGTGGACGACCGGGCGAGCCCGCCGAGCGACGGCCGCTCGGCCGTCGCCACCTTCCGGCCGCCGAGAAGGGAGAAGAAGCGCCGTCCCTGGCCGTTGTCGGAGAGCGTCCACAGGCGGACCTGCCGGCGCCCGGCCGCGGCGAGCCGGGTGAAGGCGGCCGCCATCAGCGCCTCGCCGACGCCACGGCCGCGCCACCACGACAGCACGTAGAGCGAATACACCTCGGCGTCGCCTGCGGTCGCCGGGTCCCGCGGCGGGCCGCCGGCGAGCACGCCGATCGCCTCGGCCCCGACCATGGCGACATGGGCGAAGCGGCCCTCGCCGTCGGCGAGCCGCGCCCGCCACTTCTCCGTCTGCACCGTTTCATCGGCGGCGGCGAGCACCGCCGGCGGGAAGATCTCGCGATAGGCCGACCTCCAGCCCTCGAGCTGGATGCGCGCCGCCGCCGGCGCGTCGTCGGCGGTGGCGACACGGACCTTGACGTCGATGCCGGCCCCTTCGGTCATGCCCGATCCATCGCCGAGACCCGTTCGATCCCGACCCGATCCCACTCGTAGGAGACGACGGTGTGCGGCACCGGCTCCGCGTGATCCGCCCGCGCCCCGGCGACGCCGCCGAGCCGGCGGTAGAACGCCTCGCCCGCGACGTTGCCGGCATGCACCCAGAGATGCGCCGACCGCCGGCAGTCGTCGCGGAAGCCGGCGAAGACCCGGGCCATCAGCCGGCCACCGATCCCCCGCCGGCGGGCCGTCGACAGGACGTAGATCGCATAGACCTCGGCGTCGGATCCGTGCTGTCCGCGCTCCGGGCCACCCGACGCGAAGCCGGTGACCTCGTCGGCTTCGAGCGCGACCACGGTATGCCGCGCCGCGCGTGCCGGCAGGCGCCGGCGCCAGTCCGCGGCCCGCTTGGACTCGTCCAGGCCGTCCAGATACGCGTCGGGGAACAGCCCGCGATAGGCGGTACGCCAGCCCTCGACATGCACCCGCGCGATCGACGCGGCATCGTCAGGACCGGCATCGCGAAGCATCGCCTCCGTCATGTCCGCCGCTCCAGAACCGCGACGAAGAATCCGTCGGTCCCATGCCGAGCCGGCGACAGCCTGAGCATCGGCTCGGCCCCAGGCGGGTCGCCGCCGACCGCCAGCGGCCAGAGACCGGCGACCGACATCGAGGCGAAACCAGGATTGCGCTCGAGGAAAGCCGCGATCTGGTCCTCGTTCTCCTCCTTGAGCAGCGCGCAGGTGGCGTAGATCAGCCGCCCCAAGGGCTTCACCAGCTTCGCCGCCCGGTCCAGGATCTGCCGCTGTTCGGCGATCAGGCGGTCGATGTCCTCCGGCCCGTAGCGCCAGCGTGCATCCGGGTTGCGCCGCCAGGTGCCCGAACCGCTGCACGGCGCGTCGACCAGCACGCGCTCGAAGGTTCCGGCCTGGCGCTTGACCCATTTATCGCCGGGCGCCAGCAGGTGCATCTCGACATTGTGGACGCCGGCCCGGCGCAGGCGCACGCGGGCGCGGTCGAGCCTGCCCTCCGACGGGTCGCAGGCGACGATCCGGCCCTCGTTTCCCATGGATGCGGCGAGCGCGAGCGTCTTTCCGCCGGCGCCGGCGCAGTAGTCGGCGACCTTCATCCCGGGCCGGGCGTCGACCAGCAAGGCCACGATCTGCGAACCCTCGTCCTGGACCTCGATCAGGCCGGAGCGGAAGGCCGTCCAGTGCTCGATCGGCTTTCGCTGAGCCAGGCGCAACCCCAGCGGCGAGAGCGTCGTCGGCTCGGCCTCGATCCCTTCGGCCTTCAACGCCGCCTCCGCCTCCGTGCGGTCCTTCGCCTTCAAGAGATTCACGCGGAGATCGAAGGGCGCCGTCCGGTTGAGCGCCGACATCTCCTCGGCGAAGCGCTCGCCATAGAGCGCCCGCAGCCGCTCGGCGAGCCAGTACGGGCATTCCGGCGGCGCCTCCGGCGCATCGAGCGCGCGCCCCGTGAGGTGCTCGGCCAGCGCCAGCTCCCGATCCGTGAGCTTGCCGGTCGCGTGCGGGCCGGCGGAGAACAGCATCTCGATCGCGTCCATCGAACGGCCATCGGCGACGATCACGTCGGCGAGCACCCGGCGGCGCGCATCCACCACGTCGCGGAATCCAGACTCGCGCAGATGCCAATCGAGCCGGGCGCGTCGGCGCAGCACGCCGAAGACGCGCTCGGCGATGGCCTGGCGGTCCTTGGACCCGATGTAGCGGCGGTCGCGGAAATAGCGATCGAGCACCCGGTCGGCCGGCGGCGCGGCCTCGACGGAGATGGCGCCGAGCGCCTCGATGGCGGCGGCGAGGCGGGCCGACGGGGTCATGATACGGTCTCGTCCTTCGACAGGCTCAGGACGAGGCTTGTTGCCAAGACCTCATGCCGAGCTTGTCGAAGCATGAGGGTCATCGCGAGAGAGGCCTCTTCACAGATCGCGCCGGTAGTTCGGCGCCTCGCGGACGATCGAGATGTCGTGCACATGGCTCTCGCGCAAGCCGGAGCCGGTGATCTTGACGAACTGGCAGCCGCGCTGCATCTCGCCGATCGTCCGGTTGCCGGTGTAGCCCATCGCCGCCTTCAAGCCGCCGATCACCTGGTGCACCACCTGGCCGATCGGGCCCTTGTAGGGCACCTGGCCCTCGACGCCTTCCGGCACCAGCTTCAGGCTGTCCTGCACTTCCTGCTGGAAGTAGCGGTCGGCCGATCCCCGGGCCATGGCGCCGACCGAGCCCATGCCGCGATAGGACTTATAGGAGCGGCCTTCGTAGAGGTAGACGTCGCCCGGCGCCTCGTCGGTGCCGGCGAGCATGCCGCCGACCATGGCGCAATCGGCGCCGGCGGCGATCGCCTTGGCGAGGTCGCCCGACTGCTTGATGCCGCCGTCGGAGATGCACGGCACGTTGCTCTTCCGGCAGACCTCGACCGCATCGAGGATTGCGGTGAGCTGCGGCACGCCGACGCCGGCGACCACTCGCGTCGTGCAGATCATGCCCGGGCCGATACCGACCTTGATCGCGTCGGCGCCGGCGTCGATCAGCGCCTTGGCGCCGTCGGCGGTCGCGATGTTGCCGGCGACGATCTGGGCGGAATTGGCGAGCTTCCTCAAGTCCCGAACCGAGCCGATCACGCCGGCTGAATGGCCGTGGGCGGTGTCGATGACGATGACGTCGCACTCCGCAGCCAGCAGCGCCTCGGCGCGGGCGAGCCCGTCGGCGCCGACGCCGGTCGCCGCGCCCACCCGCAGGCGCCCCTGGTCGTCCTTGGTCGCATTGGGATGGAGCGCCGCCTTCTCGATGTCCTTGACGGTGATCAGGCCGACGCAGCGGAACTCGTCGTCGACCACGATCAGCTTCTCGATCCGGTGCTTGTGCAGGAGCTGCTTCGCCTGATGGCGGTCCACTCCCTCTTTCACCGTGACCAGCCTCTCCTTGGTCATCAGCTCGTGCACGGGCTGGCTGGTGTCGGTGGCGAAGCGGACGTCGCGGTTGGTGAGGATGCCGACCAGCTTCCGGCTCTTCCGCTCGACCACCGGGATGCCGGAGATCTTGTACTGGAGCATCGCCTGGAGGGCGTCGGCCAGCGGCTGATCCGGATGGATGGTGATGGGGTTGACCACCATGCCGGACTCGAACTTCTTGACCGACCGGACCTCCTGGGCCTGGCGGGCGGGGTCGAAGTTCTTGTGGATGACGCCAAGGCCGCCGAGCTGGGCCATGGCGATGGCGAGCCGGCTCTCGGTCACCGTGTCCATGGCGGCGGAGATCAGCGGGATGCCGAGCTCGATGCCGCGGGTCAGCCGCGTACGGGTGTCGGCCGCGCCCGGAAGGACCGAGCTTGCCGCCGGCACGAGCAGAACGTCGTCGAAGGTAAGCGCCTCGCGGATGTGCATTCCGGCTCCTAACCGCTGAGGCGGGGCCACATACCACGGGACACTAACTTGCTCAAGGGCTGTCGCGGAATCCCTGGGCGACCAGATAGGTTTCCGGGCTCTCCTTGCGGGAGGACGGCGGCTTGGCGTGGCGGACCTGGGCGAACCGCTGCTTGAGCATCGCCAGCGTCTGCTTCTCCGCGCCCCCCTGGAAGACCTTGCAGACGAAGGCCCCGCCCGGCGCCAGCACCTCCAAGGCGAAGGCCAGCGCCGCCTCGGCCAGAGCCACCGTCCGGATGTGGTCGGTCGCCGCGTGCCCGGTGGTCGGCGCCGCCATGTCGGAGAGCACCACGTCGACCGGGCCGCCGAGCGCGGCGCGGATCCGATCCGGCGCGGCCGAATCGAGGAAGTCGAGGGTGAGGATCTCGGCCCCCGCCACCGGCGCCATCTCCAGGACGTCGACGGCGAGGACCCGTCCCTCGCCGACGCGCTCGACCGCCACCTGGGTCCAGCCGCCGGGCGCGGCCCCGAGGTCGAGCACGCGGGCGCCCTTCTTCAGCAGCTTGAAGCGGTCGGCGAGGTCGGAAAGCTTGAAGGCGGCACGCGAACGCCGGCCTTGACGCTTGGCCTCGGCGACATAGGGATCGTTGAGCTGGCGGGCGAGCCAGCGTTGGGACGAGGTCGACCGGCCTTCGGCCGTCTTCACCTTTACCGCCTTCTGCCGGCGGCCGCCGAACGTGTTCACGCCCGTCCCGCCTCCGCCATCAGCGCGAGCAGGATGCCTTCGCGCACACCGCGGTCGGCGACGCGGATGCTGCCGACCGGCCAGCGCCGGCAGATCGCCTCCAGGATGGCGCAGCCGGCGAGCACGAGGTCGGCGCGCTCGCGCCCGATGCAGGGACTGCGCTCGCGCTCACCGAGCGGCATGGCTGCGATGCGCTGGGTCACGTCCTCGATCGCCTCGAAGGCTAGCAGGTAGCCGTCGACCTGGTTGCGGTCGTAGCGCGGGAGGCCGAGATGGACCCCGGCGAGCGTGGTGACCGTGCCCGAGGACCCCAGCATCTGCACGCCGCCCCCGGCCAGCGTCGTCGAGATACCGTGGCGCACGTCGAACGGCTCGAGCAGCGTGTCCACCTCGGCGACCATGCCGGCATAGGCGTCGGTGCCATTGGCGCCGTGGGGAAAGCGCTCGCCGAGGGTGACGACGCCTAAAGGCAGCGAGACGTAGCCCTCGACCTCGGGCCGCCCGTCGACCACACGGGCCCAGGAGAGCTCGGTCGAGCCACCGCCGATGTCGAAGACGAGCGCCCAAGGGCGGGACGGGTCCAGCAGCGGCGCGCAGCCGGCCAGCGACAGCCTCGCCTCCTCGCCGCTGGTGATGATCTCGAGGTCGAGGCCGGTCGCCCGCCGGGCACGCTCGACGAAGTCCTTGCAGTTCACAGCCCGACGGCAAGCCTCGGTCGCCACCGTCCGGGCCCGAGCCACGCTCTGGCGTCGGATCTTGGCGGCGCAGACCTTGAGCGCGTCGATGGTCCGCTCCATCGCCGCTTCGGAGAGGACGCCGCTGGCTCCGATGCCTTCGCCGAGGCGGACGATCCGCGAGAAAGCATCGACGACCCGGAAGCCGTCCGGGGACGGCGTCGCGACTAAGAGGCGGCAGTTGTTGGTGCCGAGGTCGAGCGCGGCGAAGGCTGGAACCCGGCGGCGGGCGGCGGGGTGCGGCGGCCTGAGATCGGGCGCAACCGAGGTCATTGTGGCCACCCTCGGCCTTTCCCGACTCGCGTCTCCATCCGGAAAGTGTACCCGGGGTGGCGGGTTCCGCAACCATCCTCGGCCTCGGGCCGAAATCCACGGGAATTCCGGCGCGATTGCGGCAGGACGCCGCCACGTGCCAGAGGTGATGGGGGAATCACCACCTTCGGCGAGATCGAAAGCGGGGCCTCGAGCACATGCCGGGAAAGCCGACCATCGCCATCCGCCGCTTCCCGACCCGGCCGGAGATGGGGCGCGCCGCAGCGGCCGACATCGCCGCCGCCATGCGCCAGGCGATCGCCGCCAAGGACCGGGTCCGGATGATCTTCGCCTCGGCGCCGAGCCAGCAAGAGATGCTGGACGCCCTGGTCCGGGAATCCGGCATCGACTGGCGCCGGGTCACCGCCTTCCACATGGACGAGTACCACACGCTGCCGCCAACGGCCCCGCAGCGCTTCGGCCCCTGGCTCGAGCGTGTGCTGTTCGACCGCGTGCCGATTGGCACCGTCCACCTGATGACGCCGGAAGCGGACGCCGCAGCCTGCATTCGCGACTACACACGCCTCCTCGCCGAGGCGCCGATCGACATCGTCTGCCTCGGCATCGGCGTCAACGGCCACCTCGCCTTCAACGACCCGCCGGTTGCCGATCTCGCCGACCCCGTCGACGTGAAGATCATCGAGCTCGACCCGGTCTGCCGCCGGCAGCAGGTCGACGACGGCGGCTTCGCCCGCATCGAGGACGTGCCGCCGACCGCCTTGACGCTCACCATCCCGCGGCTGCTCAGGGCCGAGCGCCTCTTCTGCGTGGTGCCCGGGCCGGCCAAGCGCGACGCGCTCCGGCGCACGCTCGACGATCCGATCGGCACTGCCTGCCCGGCGACGGCGCTCCGCACGCACCCGAACTGCATTCTCTACTGCGACGCCGCCGCGCTGCCGGAGGCCTAAGCCCGGCGCTAGCCTGCCTTCGGCTCGAAAGTCATGGCGGCGCCGTTCATGCAGTAGCGGAGCCCGGTCGGCTTAGGTCCGTCCGGGAAGACGTGGCCGAGATGACCGCCGCAGCGCCGGCAATGGACCTCGGTCCGCCGCATGAGCCAGCTCCGGTCCTCGGTGGTCTCGATCGCCTGGTCCAGCGGCTGGAAGAAGCTGGGCCAGCCGGTGCCGCTGTCGAACTTCGCTTCGGAGGCAAAGAGCGGGAGCCCGCAGCCGGCGCAATTGAAGATGCCCTGACGCTTCTCGCGGTCGAGCGGGCTGGTCCCTGCCCGCTCGGTGCCATGCTCGCGCAGCACCCGGTACTGCTCGGCCGATAGGCTCGCGCGCCACTCGGCGTCGGACTTCGTCACTGGATCGCTCATCTCGCACCGCCCTTGGTTCTCGCGCCGCACATCATACCTCGTCCCGCGGCACCTTCCCGCAAG
Organism: Alphaproteobacteria bacterium; assembly: GCA_009694025.1. Taxonomy (GTDB): domain Bacteria; phylum Pseudomonadota; class Alphaproteobacteria; order SHVZ01; family SHVZ01; genus SHVZ01. Next base: position 10,235 of record SHVZ01000061.1, read on the forward strand.
GGCGGTACTTTCGCGCCGAGCGAGTCCGCTTCCTTGCTTGGGCTTTCGGGCGCATGCCATCATCCAGACATGATCAACGGGGCTCAACCCGCGGTAACGGTCGAGGATCTGACCAAGCGGTTCGGGCCGCTGGAGGTCCTGAAGGGTGTCACTCTCACGGCCCATGACGGCGAGGTGATCGCCATCGTCGGCTCGTCGGGCTCGGGCAAATCGACGCTGCTTCGTTGCATCAACATGCTGGAGATCCCCGACGGCGGCACGGTGTCAATCGCCGGCGAAGAGATCCGCCTGAGGGAGAAGCGCGGCGGCGGGCGGGAGCCGGCCGAACCGGCGCAGATCGACCGGCTCCGCCAGAAACTCGGGATGGTGTTCCAGAGCTTCAATCTTTGGTCCCACCTGACGGTGCTGGAGAACGTCATCGAGGCGCCTGTCCACGTCCAGGGGCGACCGAAGGCCGAGGCGACCGAGGAGGCGCTGGCGCTGCTCGACAAGGTCGGGCTCGCCGATAAGCGCAACCACTACCCCTCGCAGATCTCCGGCGGCCAGGCCCAGCGCGCCGCGATCGCCCGCGCGCTCGCCATGCGCCCGCAGCTCATGCTGTTCGACGAGCCGACGTCGTCCCTCGACCCCGAGCTGGTCGGCGACGTGCTCCGCGTCATCCGGACGCTGGCCGAGGAGGGCCGCACGATGATGCTGGTCACCCACGAGATGGCCTTCGCCCGCGAGGTCGCGAACCGCGGGATCTTCCTGCATCAGGGCAGGGTCGAGGAGGAAGGTCCGCCGGCGCAGGTGTTCGGCCAGCCACGCTCGGAACGCTGCCGCCAGTTCATCTCGAGCCAGCTCCGGTCCTAGAAGGTCCGAAGGGGGCTGGCGCGGAAAACGGAAGACGAGCTATCGTCTCACCAACAACCTAAGAGGAGGCTTCTTAAATGAAGATCATCAGACTTGCTGCGATTGCCGGTGCGGTGCTGGCCCTCGGCCTCGCCACCGCGGACGCTCAGGCGCAGATGCGCAAGGTCAAGGTCGCGACCGAAGGCGCCTACGCCCCCTGGAACTTCGTCAATAGCCAGGGGAAGCTCGAAGGCTTCGAGCTCGATCTCGGTGCCGAGCTGTGCAAGCGCGCCAAGCTCGATTGCGAGTTCGTCGCCCAGGACTGGGACGGCATCATGCCCTCGCTCCTGGCGAAGAAATACGACGCCATCATGGCCGGCATGAACATCACGCCGAAGCGCATGGAGACGATCAACTTCACCACCGCCTATGCCGCCGGTCCGCACGGCTTACTGATCCTGAAGAGCTCGGCGCTGGCCAAGCTGCCGGCTGGCGAATACAACCTGACCAAGGACCTCGCCGAGGCGGAGAAGGCGATTGCCGCGATCACCCCGCAGCTCAAGGGCAAGATCATCGGAGTCCAGGGCTCGACCACGAACCTCGCCTGGGCCGAGAAGTACTTCAAGGGCGTCGCCGAGATCCGCGAGTACAAGACGACCGAGCAGCATGACCTCGACCTCGCCGCCGGCCGCATCGACGCGGCGGTGGTCGCCCATTCGGCCGCCCAGGCGACGATGGAGACGGCGACCGGCAAGGACATGACGATGGCGCCGCCGTCGTTCTCGGGCGGCATGCTCGGCCTCGGCGTCGCCGTCGGCATCCGCAAGGAAGACAACGACCTCAAGAACGCCTTCGACGCCGCGGTCAAGGCCGCGATCGCCGACGGCACGATCAAGACGCTGTCCATAAAGTGGTTCAAGGTCGACATGACGCCGAAGTCCTGATCGGCGCCACATAACGGGAAAGGGGCTTCGGCCCCTTTCTCACTTTCTGACGCACTGGCATCCCAGTCGCATCGGCCGAATATGCAGGCGAAATCGTTCCTCGAGCTGATGCAATGGGGGCCCCAGGGCTGGCTCGACGAGATGATGTTCGCCACCGGGCTCACCCTCGCGGTGGCGATCGTCGGATTCCTATTCGGCCTCCTATTCGGCACCTTGGCGGCCATTGCCAAGCTGTCGGGCTCGCGCCTGGCCAAGCGCCTCGCCGACGCCTACACCACGGTGTTCCGCGGCGTCCCCGACCTCCTGGTCATCTACCTTTTCTACTTCGGCGGCAGCGCCGTGGTGACGGCGATCGGCCAGTTCTTCGGCGCCCAGGGCTTCATCGGCCTACCCGGCTTCCTGATCGGCACGCTCGCCATCGGCATCGTCTCCGGCGCCTACCAGTCGGAGGTGATCCGCGGCGCCTATCTCGCGGTGCCGCCGGGCGAGGTCGAGGCGGCGCGGGCCTTCGGCATGTCCGGCCGGGCATTGCTCTGGCGCATCATCGGCCCCCAGGTGTTGCGCTACGGGCTCCCCGGTATGGGCAATATCTGGCAACTGGTGCTGAAGGAGAGCGCGCTTGTCGCCGTGGTCGGGCTCTCGGTCTATCTCTACGAGGTGCGGCTGGGCGATCTGGTGCTGATCTACGAGACCCGGTTCTCGGACCTGCTTCGCCAGGCGCATGTCGCCGCCGGCTCGACCCGTCAGCCCTTCGTCTTCTATATTACCGCCGTCGCCTTCTACCTCGTGCTGACCACGGCCTCGACCTGGTGCTTCCGCCGGGCCGAGACCTGGGCGACGCGCGGCATGCGGCGGGTCTAGGGATGGATTTCACCTTCCTCGGCGAGAGCTTTCTCCGCCTGATCGGCGGAGTTCCGCTGACCCTTCAGCTCGCCTTCTCCTCGATCGCCCTCGGCCTCTGCCTCGCCATCCTGCTGGCGTTGATGATGCAGAGCTGGTTCCGCCCCCTCGGCTGGCTTGCCGACGGCTTCGTCTTCGTCTTCCGCGGGACGCCGCTCTTGGTCCAGATCTTCCTCATCTACTACGGCCTCGGCCAGTTCCGCCCCGCCCTCGACGAGATGGGCATCTGGTGGTTCTTCCGCTCGCCCTACTACTGCGCGCTCTTGGCGCTGACCCTCAACACCGCCGCCTATGGCGCGGAGATCGTGCGCGGCGGACTGCAGTCGGTTCCGGCCGGGCAGATCGAGGCGGCGCGCGCCTTCGGCATGTCGGGCCTCACGCTCTATCGGCGCATCGTCGCCCCGATCGCGCTCCGTCAGGCGCTGCCGGCCTATGGCAACGAGGTCATCCTGATGATCAAGGCGACCTCTCTGGTCTCGACGATCACGCTGATGGAGGTGACGGGCCTCGCGCACAAGCTCATCTCGGAGACCTTCCGGTCCTTCGAGGTGTTCTTCGTCGCCGGCGCGATCTACCTGGCCATCAACTTCGCCGTGACCCGGCTGATCGAGCTCGCCGAGCATCGTATCGCGCCCGACCTCGCCCAGGCCAACCGGCCGGCCGAGGTGCATTGATCCGGGCGACGCTGCGGATGCCTTGCCTCCCGATCCCTCAACTCGCGACTCGCGCTTCAGGCTCAGACGTTCCTTAGAAAGTCGCCAAGCTGCCGCGAGAATCGGGATCATCTCCTTCATGACTGGCTTTGGATCGCGCTCGTTGCCCGAGGCGTCGATTGATCCAGGTCAATTCGCGTGGTCGCGAACCTGGATAATCTGACACAGTCGTTGCGCCACCAGTCCTGCGCGAGGCCATGGGCCAGCCGACCTCCCAACGCAGCAACCGGGACGCATCGGCCTGTAGCAATGGCGAATGCCAAAGAGCGCCTCGATGCGAAACCCCATCAGATACGCGGCAACCCTGTTGCTGACGTCTGGCCTTGCGGCCTCCGCGCTAGCGGCCGACCCGCAGAGCATTCAATGGTCGAACGTGCCGGCGAAAACGATCACGCTCTTCTATCCGGGACAGTCGACCTACGACTGGCTGCTCAGCCCGGCGCACACCAAGGGCGACAAGCAGGTTGCGCAAGGCAAGGCCTGCCTCTCCTGCCACGAGGGCGACGAGAAGGATCTCGGCAACAAGCTGGTCAAGGCCGGCGCCCTCGAGCCGACGCCGATCCCCGACAAGGCCGGCGTCGTCGACGTCGCCGTCCAGGCCGCGCACGACGCCGAATTCCTCTATCTCCGCCTCCAGTGGAAAACCCGTCTCAACCGCGAAGGACGCATGCACGACTATGTGCGCTTCGACGGCAAGCAGTGGAAATGGTACGGCGGCGACCGCAACGAGAAGGAAGTGCGCGCCGGCGAGCAGCCGCCTCTGTACGAGGACCGGCTGGCGATCATGATCGACGACGGCAAGGTGCCGACGTTCCCGCAGCAGGGCTGCTGGCTGACCTGCCACAACGGCATGCGCGACACGCAGAACTCGGCGGTCGGCGATCCGGTGAAGAAGCATCCGCTGCTCGGCGACGCCGGCCTCAAGCAGACCGATGTCCGCAAGTACCTGAAATCGACCCGGATCGACGACGCGGCGACCTGGGACAAGACCAAGTCGCGCGAGGAGATCGACAAGGTCAAGGCCGCGGGCGGCTTCCTCGACCTCATGCAGTGGCGCGTCGCCCGTTCCGCCGCGATCGGCATGGCGGACGACGGCTACGTGCTCGAGTACCGCCTCGCCGACGAGGGCAAGGATCCGTTCTCCTGGCAGATCAACCGCAGCACGATGACGCCGACCTACATGTTCGATGCGGCCAAGGTCGGCGCCAAGGCGCTGCGCGCCGAGGACATCGGCAACCCGGCCAAGCCGGCGGCGCTGATCAAGGAGACGAATGCCGTGCCCTATGATCCGAACGCGGGCTGGAAGGAAGGCGACATCCTGCCCGGGCGCATGCTGAGCCGCGCCGACGCCAAGGGATCGGCCGCCGACAACGACGCCGCCTTCGGCACCTGGAAGGACGGCACCTACACGCTGGTCTGGAGGCGCAAGCTCGACACCGGACACCCGGCCGACGACAAGATCATGAAGGTCGGCGGCAAGTACACGGTCGGGATCGCGGTGCACGACGACAACGTGACGACGCGCTTCCACCATGTGTCGTTCCCGCTGTCGCTCGGCATCGGCGTCGATGCCGACATCAAGGCCCTGACCCTGAAATAGCCGTCGCACAACCGACGGCGCGTCGGCTGCCTCGCCGCAAGGAGAGGCAGCCGACGTCGTTCAACCGATGGGAAGATCATGCCGGAGCCCGCCGGAGACGCGTCTCGCAAGGGATCGATCTCGCGCTGCTGGGCCGCCCTGTGGCGGCCCAGCCTGCGCTTCGGACTGGCCACGCTGGTCATTGCCGGAGCCTTCGCAGGCATCCTGTTCTGGGGCAGCTTCCACTGGGCCATGGAGCTGTCGAACAACGAGAGCTTCTGCATCTCGTGTCACGAGATGCGGAACACCGTCTATGTGGAGCTGAAGGAAACCGTCCATTTCACCAACCGCTCCGGCGTCCGCGCGACGTGCTCGGACTGCCACGTTCCCAAAGAGTGGATCTACAAGGTCAAGCGGAAGATCGAGGCGACCAACGAGGTGTTCCACAAGATCGCGGGCACCGTCGATACGCCCGAGAAATTCGAGGCGAAGCGGCTCGAGCTTGCCAAGAACGTGTGGTCGGCCATGAGGACGACCGACTCCCGCGAGTGCCGGAACTGTCATTCGGCGGCATCGATGGACTTGGATAGACAGGTTCGCCCAGCGCAGCGGATGCATCGTGGCGCAGCCGAGAAGGGACAGACCTGTATCGACTGCCATCAGGGCATCGCGCACAAGCTGCCGAAGGACTGGGAGGCGGGGTGGAAGCAGGTCGTCGATAAGTAACCGATCGTCTAAGAAACGTCCGAGCAGGCGACGTCGTTCGGGCGGGTGGACAATGTCAGTGGCAGAAGCCGGAACGGAGGGCGATTGGCCCGCCGAGGTGCATTGATCCGGGAGACGCGACACTGCGCCAGGGAACGCTTTTAGAAATTCTCCTAATTTGTTACAAAAAACGATGAATGGCGAAAACTCGACCCCCTCTTCTTTGTAACTAAGAAGTGATCCAGCCAGATAACTTAGTAGATTCTGTGATTGAGCACACGCCAAGCCCTCGTCACTTAGAAGGTCACTGATTCTACCAGTCGCCTGGTCTCGGAAGCTGACAGATTGAGTTTCTGGCATGGGGGCTTAGCAGAGGTCTGCGAAGCGAAGAGTACATGATAATCACCACCTCACCTACCGATCGCGAGGAGATCAACACTCAGAACAGGTGCTGGCCGCCGGTGATGAAGACCTCGGTGCCGGTGACATAGGCCGACTCCTCGCTCGCGAGGTAGTAGACGGTTCGCGCCACCTCCTCCGGCTGGCCCAGGCGGTTCAGCGGAATCCTGGGCAGCAGCACCTCGGTCTCCGGCGACAGCATCGCCGTCTCGATCTCACCCGGCGCCACCGCATTCACGCGGATGCCGAGCTGCGCCAGCTCCGCCGCCATCTCGCGGGTCAGGCCGGAGAGCGCCGCCTTCGAGGTCGAATAGGCGGAGCCGGCGAAGGGGTGGACGGCGTGGCCGGCGATCGACGTCACGTTGACGATGGCGCCCTTGCCCCGGTGCAAGGCGGCGGCGAAGCCGCGGGCGAGCTTGAGCGGCGCGAAGAAGTTGAGCTCGAAGACCTGGCGCCAGGCGGCGAGGTCGCCGTTGAGGATGCCGAGCCGCTCCTTGAACGCGGTCTTGGGCGACCAGCCGGCGTTGTTGATCAGCGCGTGCAGCGGCCGATCGCCCAATGTCGCGTTGGCCTCGGCGATGAACCGCTCGGCGCCGTCGGGTTCCGCCAGGTCGGCGACGATGTGGCGGGTCCAGGCGGGATCGCGAAGGCAATCCGGCGGAACCTCGTCGCGCGACGACGTCAGGATGCGCCAGCCGCGATCGGCGAAGAGCCGGGCCGTCGCATGCCCGATACCGCGCGACGCGCCGGTGACGATGACATTGCGGGGCGCGTCGGTTGCGTTCATCGCGTCATCTCCGGCTCCGCCGCGTCGGTTGGATCCTGGTGGATCAGAATCTCGGCCCCGGGGAAGGCCTCCAGCAGCTTCGCCTCGACCGCGTCGGAAATGACATGGGCGCGCGACAGGCTGAGCTCCGCCGGCAGCACCATGTGGAGCTGGATGAAGATCTTGAGGCCGGAGCCGCGGGTGCGGAGATCGTGGACCGCCAGCACCTCGGGATGGCCCCTGACGATCTCTTCGATCCGGTGGCGGTCCCCGTCCGGCAGCTCACGGTCCATCAGCATATCGAGCGCCTGGCGGCCGATGCCGATGGCCGTTTTCACGAGATAAGCGGCAATGCCGGCGCCGAACAGGGGATCCAGCCAGGAGATCCCGAGCCAGGCGGAGAGCACCAGCGAGGTGATGACGCTGCCGTTCATCAGGGCGTCGCCGGCGTAGTGCAGGCTGTCGGCGCGGATCGCGACCGAGCCGGAGCGCCGGACCACATAGGCCTGGAAGCGCAGCAGCGCGAAGGTGACGATCACCGAGAAGACCATCACACCGATGCCGATCGCCACGTTGTCGATCGGCTTCGGCTCGATCAGCCGCGAGACGGCTTCCAGCAGAATGAGGACGGCCGAGCCGCCGATGAAGGCCGACTGGGCGAGCGCCGCCAGCGGCTCGGCCTTGCCGTGACCGAACCGGTGCTCGGCATCGGCCGGTTCCAGCGCCTGGCGGACCGCCACCAGGTTGACCAGCGAAGCCGCCGCGTCGAGCAGCGAGTCGACCAGGCTCGACAATACGGTGACCGAGCCGGTGGCGAGCCAGGCGAAGGTCTTGACCGCGATCAGGGTGAGCGCGACGGCGACCGCCGCATAGGTCGCCTGCCGCATCAGGCGCCCGGCCGAGCGGGCGGGCGTCATGCCGCCGGTCATGGAAAGAGCCTTGTGGTCGTCCATTCGCCTCCGCCCTTCCGGTAGACTAGTCTGTCGTGTAGACGGAACGGTTTGTCTTGCCAAAATTCGATCGCGTCGGGCTCAAGCCGGAAGCCCGACCAGTGCGGCGGGCGCGGGATGGCCCCGATCAGATGACGCGCCGTCACCTCCGCCACCCGCTTCTCCAGGTGGAAGCGGCTTTCGAGCGGGCGGGACTGATCGGAGGCCCAGGCGCCGATCTGGCTGCGGCGGGGGCGGCTGGCGAAATAGGTATCGGCCTCGGCGGCGCTCACCGGCGCGACCGGCCCCTCGATCCGGACCTGGCGGCGCAGCGACTTCCAGTGGAACAGGAGCGCTGCCCAGGGATTGGCCTCGAGTTCCGCCCCCTTCCGGCTTTCGAGGTTGGTATAGAAGACGAATCCGGCCGAATCGACGTCCTTGAGCAGCACCATGCGCGCCGACGGGCGCCCGTGGGCGTCGGCGGTCGCCAGCGTCATCGCGGTCGGATCGTCGGGCTCGCCCACCCGGGCCTCGTCGAGCCAGCGTCGGAAGAGCAGGATCGGGTCGGCTTCGTCCGTATCAGCCATGGACCGTCCAAGAGTGTGATCTGCGCCACTTTATTGCCACCATCACCGCTATTATATCCAGTCGAGGGGAACGGCGGGCGAAGGCGGCCGTTCGGCACAACGAAATCGAACCAGAGGTGCGTACCATGAAGATGAAGATCGTCGCTGTCGCCATGACCGCGCTGGTGCTCGCGGGCTGCGCCGATACCGGCCCGAAGCAGGGCGTGGGCACCGTCGCCGGCGCCATCGGCGGCGCGGCGCTCGGCAGCCAGTTCGGCCGTGGCACCGGCAACGTCGCGGCGATCGCCGCCGGGACGCTGCTCGGCGCCTTCCTCGGCAGCGAGGTCGGCAAGAGCCTCGATGCCGCCGATCGCCAGCAGGTCGACCGTGCCCAGGCGCGCGCCTACGCGGCACCGGTCGGCGAGCGGATCACCTGGAACAACCCGCAATCCGGCAACTCCGGCTATGTCGTGCCGACCCGCGAGGGCACCTCGGCCAACGGCGCTTATTGCCGGGAGTTCCAGAACACCATCGTCGTCGGCGGCAAGACCGAGCAGGCCTACGGCAACGCCTGCCGCCAGCCCGACGGCTCCTGGAAAGTCACCCAGTAGCCCCCATATTCACCGCGCCTCGGACGGGAAATTTCCGAGGCGCGGCGGGCTCTTGCAGCTATGATGCGGGTCCGTCGGAGCTGGACCCTGAATGCGCGATCCTTATCAAACTCTTGGCGTTGCCCGCGGTGCGAGCCACGAGGACATCAAGTCGGCCTATCGCAAGCTGGCGAAGAAGTTCCACCCCGACCTGAACCCGGGCAAGCCGGACGTCGAGCGGCTGTTCAAGGAAGTGAGCGCCGCCTATGACGTGATCGGCGATACCGACAAGCGCGCCCGCTTCGACAAGGGCGAGATCGATGCCTCCGGCAACGAGCAGCGGGGCGGCGGCGGGTTCTGGCGGCGGGCCCGGTCGGGCGCCAGCGCCCGCACCAACGCCAATGCCGACCCCTTCGCCGGCAGTCCCTTCGGCGCCGCCGACGACATTTTCGATGAGTTCATCCGCCAGGCAACCACGGGCGCGGCCGGCAGCCGCAAGCGCGGGGCGGGCCCCGGGCCCGAGCGTGGCGCCGATGTCACCTATCTCCTGAAGCTCGACTTCCTCGAAGCCGCCGCGGGCTTGAAGAAGCGTGTCACCTTCCCCGATGGCAAGCCGCTCGACGTCACCATCCCGCCCGGCACCGAGGACGGCGCCAAGCTCCGCCTCAAGGGCCAGGGACGCGCCGGCGGGGCCGAGGCCGGCGACGCCTATGTCGACATCCAGGTTGCCCCGCACGCGCATTTCGAGCGCAAGAGCAACGACGTCCACCTCGACCTGCCGGTGACGCTGGGCGAGGCGGTCACCGGGGCGGCGATCACCGTGCCCACCATCGACGGCAAGGTGACGCTGCGCGTGCCTGAGAATTCGAACGCCGGAACCACGCTCAGGCTCAAAGGCAAGGGCATTGTCGATGCCAAGAGCGGCGTCCGCGGCGACCAATACGTCCGCATCCGGATCGCGCTGCCCGACGAGCCCGACCGCGAGCTCGAGCGTTTCCTCGAGAAATGGAAGCCGAAGGCCTACCAGCCGCGCAAGAAGGCGGGACTGGAGACGTGAGCGCCGCCCGCCCCACCCCCGCATCGAGAACGAGGATCTGATGACGTCTAAACCGGCAGCCGCCACGGCTCTGATGGCGGGCAAGCGCGGCCTGATCATGGGCGTCGCCAACGACCGGTCGCTCGCCTGGGGCATCGCCCAGGCCTGCTCCGCCCATGGCGCCGAGCTCGCCTTCACCTTTCAGGGCGAGGCGCTGCAGAAGCGGGTGGAGCCGCTGGCCGCCTCGGTCGGATCGAGCATCGTGCTGCCCTGCGACGTCACCGACGAAGCGAGCATGGACAAGGTCTTCGCCACGATCAAGGAGCGCTGGGGCCGCCTCGACTTCCTGGTCCACGCCATCGCCTTCTCCGACAAGGAGGAGCTGAAGGGCAAGTACGTGGCGACCAGCCGGAAGAACTTCCTGCAGACGCTCGACGTCTCCTGTTACTCCTTCACCGCCTGCGCCCAGCGCGCGGTGCCGCTGATGGGCGAGGGCGGCAGCATGATCACCCTCACCTACTACGGGGCCGAACGGGTGGTGCCGCACTACAACGTCATGGGCGTCGCCAAGGCGGCGCTGGAGGCGAGCGTGCGCTACCTCGCCGCCGACCTCGGCGGCCAGAACATCCGCGTCAACGCCATCTCCGCCGGCCCGGTCAAGACCCTGGCGGCGTCCGGCATCGGCGACTTCCGCTACATTCTCAAGTGGAACCAGTACAACTCGCCCTTGAAGCGCAACACCACGATCGAGGATGTCGGCGGCGCCGGCGTCTATCTGCTCAGCCATCTCTCGAGCGGCGTCACCGGCGAGATCCATCACGTCGATTCCGGCTACCACGTCGTCGGCATGAAGGCGGTCGACGCGCCGGACATCGCGGTCGTCTGAAGATCAACCGATGGCCGGCAACAGCTTCGGCTCAGCGTTCCGCTTCACCACCTGGGGCGAAAGCCACGGGCCGGCGATCGGCTGCGTCGTCGACGGCACGCCGCCCCGGATTCCGCTCGCCGAGGCCGACATCCAGGTCTGGCTCGACAAGCGCAAGCCCGGCCAGTCGCGGTTCACCACCCAGCGGCGCGAGCCCGACCAGGTGAAGATCCTCTCCGGCGTGTTCGAGGGCGTGACCACCGGCACGCCGATCTCGCTCCTGATCGAGAACGAGGACGCGCGCTCGAAGGACTACACCGACATCAAGGACAAGTTCCGCCCGGGGCACGCCGACTACACCTATTGGGCCAAGTACGGCATCCGCGACTATCGCGGCGGCGGACGTTCCTCGGCGCGCGAGACCGCGAGCCGGGTCGCCGCCGGCGCGATCGCACGCAAGATCCTCGGCGACGCCATCGTCATCCGGGGCGCGCTGATCCAGGTCGGCACCCACCGCATCGACCGCACACGCTGGGACTGGGAGGAATGCGCCCGCAATCCCTTCTGGTGCCCGGATGCGGTCTCAGCACAAGCCTGGCACGGCGTGCTCGACGAGGTCCGCAAGGCCGGATCCTCGGTCGGGGCGGTGGTCGAGGTGATCGCCTCCGGCGTGCCCGTCGGCCTCGGCGATCCGATCTACGACAAGCTCGATGCCGACCTCGCCAAGGCGATGATGAGCATCAACGCGGTCAAGGGCGTCGAGATCGGCGCCGGCATGGGTGCGGCCGAGCTCACCGGCGAGACCAACGCCGACGAGATGCGGATGCGAGACGGAAAGGTCTCGTTCCTCTCCAACCAGGCCGGCGGCATCCTGGGCGGCATCTCCTCCGGCCAGGACGTGGTCGTCCGCTTCGCGGTCAAGCCGACCAGCTCGATCCTCTCGCCCCGGCGCACCGTCGACCTCCACGGACAGAACACCGAAATCTCGACCAAAGGACGGCACGATCCCTGCGTCGGCATCCGCGCCGTTCCCGTCGGCGAAGCGATGATGGCCGTCGTCCTCGCCGACCATCTGCTGCGCCACCGCGCCCAATGCGGCGGCTCCTGAACCGTCTCGCCATTCTCGCCCTTGCCGGGCTGCTGCTGACCGCACCGGCTACGGCCGAGCGCGTTCCCGGCACCCAGTTCGAGCGGCTGAGTACGACCGACGGCTTCGGCCGCACCATCACCTACTATCTCTCCGTCGGCGGCACGTCGAAGCCTCTGGCGCTGGTGATCCAAGGCTCCGGATGCGGCGCCTTGTTCCGCCCGCTGAACGACGGCGTCATGAGTGCGGTCGGCTATCACAATGTCCTCCGCAGCCTGGGTGGTGAGCGCTATCGGGTTCTCGCGGTCGAGAAGCCCGGGGCGCGCCGCACCTCCGAGCCTCCGGCAGGCGGCACCGCCGAGGGATGCCTGCCATCGTTTTTCGAAGAACATACGGTCGAGCGATGGGCCGAGGCCCTCAGAACCGCGCTTGCGGCGGCACGCCGTCAGGCCGATGTCGACGGCGATCGCACCCTGGTCATCGGTCATTCGGAAGGCGGCGTGCTCGCCGCCCGCCTGGCCTGGATGGATGCGGCGATCAGCCACGCCGCCCTCCTCGCCTCCCCCGGCCCGGATCCCGCCGAGGAGCTGATCCTGTGGGGCGAGGCGCGCAAGCGGCCCCGCGCCGACACGATGGCGATGGTCGAGCGCATCCGCGCCTGGCCGGAAA
>SHVZ01000062.1 GCA_009694025.1 Alphaproteobacteria bacterium
TAAGGGGCCTCGTGCCCCGTCGAACCCAGATCCGCAACCCCCAGCCGAGCCATCGACATCAAACCGCGCCAATCGGGTGCCACCATGCCGCTCGTCCGCACCGCCCCAGCCCAGCTATCCCTTCGCATGGTGAATAGATCGGGCTAGATGTCGGCTACCAGCGCGGCGCGCGCGGGCCGCGGTCGCCGCCGCCCATCCCGCGGCCGCCACCGCCGCCGCCGCCCGGCGGACGGTCCTCGGCGACACGCACCGTGGCGGCGCGGCCGCCGAGATCGGCGCCGTTCAGCTCGCGCACGGCCCGCTGGCAGGCTTCCGGCGTCTGCAGCTCGACGAAGCCGAAGCCGCGCGAGCGGCCGGTCTCGCGATCGGTGATGACCTTGGCCGAAACCACCGGGCCGAACGGCCCGAAGGTCTCTTTCAGGTCTTCAGAGGTCATCGTGTAGGGAAGGTTTCCAACGAACAGCTTGGTCGACATGTTTCCAATCCTCAGGCTCGATCGCCCCGCTTTCGCGAAGGCAGGCTCATGCCGTGGCGAGACGGCGCGCAACGCCTTTGGACCGGCGCGGCGAACCGGCAGGACGCGGTCGACCGGATTGTCAGGATCAGGTGCGGCGACATTGGCAACGACCCGTTACGGGAGCGAATGTCGCGGCGATCGGAACCATCGAACGGAACGGCGCACACCACTGGCTTCCGCCGCCACCTTCATGGACCACCATGGTCAGGACAAGCACCGACGGATCGGTCGGGATCATGAAGCCCTGCATCCGGCCCGTCCAGCGTTATTTCCGTCGCGGAACGACCGCTGGCGCAGCAGGGCTTCTCGATCGCCGCCGAGGGGGGCTACTCTTCGCCGAGGCCACAGAGGAGTCGGACGGATGGCGGAGTCGCAGCGGCGCACGCAGCTCATCGAAACGGCGCTCAGGCTCTTTTACCGTCATGGCTTCCACGCGACCGGCATCGATCGGCTGCTGGCCGAAGCCGGGATCGCGAAGATGACCCTATACAAACACTTCGGCTCGAAGGACGCGCTCATTCTCGCCTGCCTCGCCGAGCGCGACCGCCTGTTCCGCGCCTGGTTCGAGTCGGAGATCGATCGCCGCGGCAAGAACGGACGCGACCGCCTGCTCGCCGTCTTCGACATCCTGGAAGCATGGTTCAAGAGCCGTGACTTCCACGGCTGCCTCTTCATCAACGCCGCCGCCGAGCACGGACCGGCCGAGGATCCCGTCCACCAGGCGGCGAGCGAGCACAAGCGCGAAGTCAGACGCATCCTCGAGCGGGTCGCGACCGAAGCCGGTGCCGACGATCCCAAAGGTCTCGCCGGGCAGATCCACTTGTTGATGGAAGGAGCGACGGTGCTGGCCCAGGTGGCTGGCGATGCCCGAGCCGCAGCCGAGGGCCGCCGGGCGGCCGACGCGCTGATCGACGCCGCGCTTGCCGATTGAGGCAAAGCCGCTACGCTTCCGACGATACGACCTTTCCTTCGCTTCCTTCCCCTCGAGGACCCGTTCATGCCTGCCGCCGACATCGCCACCTATCTCGGCGTGCGCTCCGCCATCTGCCCGAGCGTCCGCAGCGACGGCCGGCGCCTCGCCTTCGTTTCCGACCACACCGGCGTCGGCCAAGTCTGGGCGATCGACCTGCCGGCGGGACAGCCGGTGCAGATCACCCACCACGTGGACAAGGTCGGTTTCGTCGACTACGCGCCGGTCGGCGAGGCGCTGATCTACGGCATGGACTCGGGCGGCGACGAGCGCATCCAGTTCTATCTCGTGAACGACGGCGCCGGGACGGCGAGAGCGCTGACCAAGCGGCCCAAGGTCATCCACATCTGGGGCGGCTGGTCGGCCGACGCCAAGCGCATCGCCTTCGGCGCCAACGTCCGCGACCAGGCTTTCTTCGACGTCTACGTCATGGACCTCGCGACCGGCGAGGAGACCCGGGTGTACCAGGGCGACGGTCACTTCGCGCCGGTCGCCTGGTCGCCCGACGGGCACCACCTTGCCGTAATCGAGATGCGGGGCTCGCTCGACATCGACCTCCACCTCCTGGAGATCGCCACCGGCAAGATCGAGAAGCTGCTGACCCCAAAAGGAGAGGCGCGTCACCAGTCGATCCGCTTTTCCAAGGACGGGATGTCGATCTATCTCGCGACCGACCTCGACCGCGACAATCTCGGGTTCGCTCGCCTCGACCTCGGCACCCGGAAACTCGACTGGCTGCACGCGCCAGACTGGGACGTCGAGGTCGCCCGGCCGTCCCGCGACAACGGCCGCGCCGCCCACGTCACCAACGTCGAAGGCTACGGCAACCTTGCCATCCGCGACCTCAAGACCGGCAAGGATCTGAGGGTTGAGCTCCCGGGACCCGGCATCGTGCCGGAGGTGACGTGGATCCCGGACGGCAGCGGCATCGTCTTCACCCTCAACGGCGCCTGCCGCACGCCCGACCTCTTCCGGGCGGATGCGGCCACCGGCACGGTCAGCCGCCTCACCGCCTCAGACACCAAGGGCCTCGAGGTCGCCGACTTCGTCGAGCCCGAGCTCATCCACTATCCGACCTTCGACCGCCGCCAGATCCCGTCCTTCATCTTCCGGCCGAAGACCCCGACGCCGGCGGCCGGTTGGCCGACGGTGATGTTCGTCCACGGCGGACCGGAGTCCCAGTACCTGCCTAACTTCCGGACCGAGGTGCAGTTCCTGGTCGCGCGCGGATTTGCGGTGCTCGCCACCAACGTGCGCGGGTCGTCCGGCTACGGCCGGGCCTACCTCGCCCTCGACGACGTGAGAAAGCGCCCGGATTCGGTCGCCGACCTCGCCGAGGCCCATCGCTGGCTGACGCAGCAGAAGGACATCGACGGCCGTCGCATTGCCGTCATGGGCGGGTCCTATGGTGGCTTCATGACGCTCGCCGCCGTCACCCGATATCCGGACCTATGGGCGGCCGGCGTCGACTTCTACGGCATCTGCAACTGGCTCACCATGCTCGCCAACACCGGCCCGTGGCGGCGCAAGCAGCGAGCCAAGGAGTATGGAGACCCCGAGCGCGACCGCGATTTCCTGGTCGAGCTGTCGCCGCTGACCCATGTGAACGACATCAAGTGCCCGCTCCTGGTGGCCCAGGGCATGACCGATCCGAGGGTGCCGCCGTCGGAGAGCGAGCAGATCGTCAAGGCCGTCAGATCCCGCAACGTGCCCTGCGAGTACGTGACCTTCCCCGACGAGGGTCACGGCTTCGTCAAGCTGCACAACCGGATCACGGTCTACGGCGCGGTCGCCGATTTCCTCGACCGCTTCGTCGGAGGACGCCCCAATGGCTGACGACCGCCTCACCCGCATCGACGCGCTGTTCGCCGACTGGGCCCGGGATCGCCAGCCCGGCGCCTCGCTCGCCGTCGTCTCCAAGGGCGAGGTCGTGCTGAAGAAATCCTACGGCCTCGCCGACCTCGAGCACGGCGTGCCGCTCTCATCCTCGTCGATCTTCTACATCTGCTCGATCACCAAGCAGTTCTGCGCGACCGCGCTCCTGATGCTGGAGGCCGAGGGCAAGCTCAGCCTCGAGGACGAGGCGCAGAAGCACCTGCCGGAGCTGCCGCGGTTCGAGCAGAAGCTGACCATCCGCCACCTGCTCAACAACACCAGCGGACTCCGCGACGATCTGACCCTGATGCTGTTCGCCGGCATCGGCTTCGAGCAGGCGATCTCGCGCGACGACCTGTTCGACCTGGTGACCCACCAGCGCACGCTCGACTTCGCGCCGGCCACCCGCTACCGCTACTCCAACTCCAACTTCATGCTGGCTTCGGTCATCGTCGAGAGGGTGTCGGGCGAGGACTTTCGCGCCTTCCTTTCGAAGCGGATCTTCAAGCCGCTCGGCATGACCTCGACCCGGCTCTGCGACGACAACAGCGAGCTGATCCCCGGCGTCGCTCGGCCCTACAGCCGCGACGGCGGCGGAGCCTGGCACCGGAACCTCGCCCTGGTCGAGCTCTCCGGCGACGGCGGCATCCTCTCCAGCGTCGACGACATGCTGATCTGGCACGGCAACTATCGGCACAACCGGCTGCAACCCGCCGACCTCATGCAGAAGCTCTCGACCCGCGGGCGCATGGCCAACGGCCACGCCGTCACCTACGCGCTCGGCCTGAGGACGCCGGAGTATCGCGGCCGGCGCGTCTACATGCATGGCGGCGGCTGGCCGGGCTACAGCCACGAGCTCGTCCACTTCCTCGACGACGATCTCGGCATCCTCCTGTTCACCAACCGGGACGACACGCGCCCGACCTTCCTCACCCGCGCCATCGCCGACATCTGGCTCGGCCTCACGCCGGCGTCGCCGCGCAGCGACGCGCCGCCGCCCGAGCGGCTGGCCGGGCGCTACTTCGATCACGACGAGGGCTACACCATGGTGCTGACGGCCGAGGGGCCGCGTCTGGTCGCCGAGGTCGTCGACTACAAGTTCTGGCTCGAGCAGACGTCGTCGGACCGCTTCGACACGGCGATCGGCCCGCACCCGGTATCGCTCCGCCTGCTCGGGCCGAGCGACGCCAAGTATCCGAAGATCGAGGCGACCCTCGACGGCGGCCAGGTGCTGATCTTCGAGCATCCGACGCCGGCCCAGCTCGCCCCCGAGCAGCTCGGCACCTATGCCGGCACCTACTCGACGCCCGAGCTGCCGGTCGCCTACATCATCGAGGCGATCGACGACCGGCTCTCGCTCCGCCTCGACCTCAACTTCCCCAAGCCCGGCCGCCAGACGCTGACGCCGCTCGGCGACGACCTCTTCGTCGTGCAGCTGCCGTTCTTCTACAAGCCCTCGACCGGCACCATCAAATTCCTCCGCGGCCCCGGCGGCGTGGTCGACGGCCTCCGAATGAACCTCGGCCGCATCTCGAACCTCAGGATGACCCGTCGGCCGGGCTAGACCGCCATTGGCGGCAGCGGGACCGAGCGCTCCTTTTGAGCGCGCGAGCGGTTTAGGGAAACGGCGACCCCAGGGAGTACGGGATGACGGAGACGGCGAGCCTCGGTCCGAGCAAGGTGCTGGCGGCATGGCGCGAGGTCGAGGCCGGGCGGATGTCGCGCGAGGCCTTCCACGCTACCGAGGCCGAGGCGCTGGCCGGCTACAAGCGCGGGTGGACGGAGGCGATCGCCGGATCGGCCGCAGGCGACCTCGAGACCGCCATCCTCGAGGAGATCGGCGCCTGGCGGAAGGAGCCGGACCTCGAGAAGGTCCGCGCCCGCTGCGAGCGCTCGCTCGCCCGCCTCAAGGACAAGTGGAACGCCGACGTCGGCCGGGAGGCCGCCTCCGAGCAGGTGGTCGCCTACTACGATTCCGCCGACGACCTGATCGAGGAGCTGATGTGGTGGCACGCGCTCGGCGACGACACCTCGCCGCTCGCCTATGCCGCCGCCCTCGACTTCGCCCGGGCCAACGGCCTTCGGCACCTGCTCGACTTCGGCTCCGGCGTCGGCGCCTCTGCCATCCTCTTCCACCGCCACACCGACACGGTCACGCTCGCCGACGTCAGCTCGACCCTGCTCGAATTCTGCCGCTGGCGCCTGGAGCGCCGGCGCGTTCCCGCCGCCTTCCTCGACCTCAAGACCCTCGGCCTGCCCAAAGCGCGCTTCGACCTGGTGACGGCGATGGACGTGTTCGAGCACCTGGAGGACCCGGCGAAGGCGGTCTCCGACCTGGACGCGGCGCTGAAACCCGGCGGCTACGTCCTCGGTCGCTTCGCCGCCGACCCGGAAGACGACGACCGCCCGCAGCACATCGTCCACGACTTCCAGCCGGTGTTCCGCCGGCTGGCGGAGCTGGGCTACCGCGAAGCCTGGAAGGACCAGTGGTTCTGGGGCCACCAGGCGTTCCAGAAGCCGGCCTGACGCTTCTTAAGCTTTTTTCCCGACCCTCGCCGCCTGTAGAGTGGGCCTCCCCTTCACGGTGAGGTTTCCCATGATGGACGGCGGCGTCCTGATCGGCGGCAAATGGCAGGCGGCGGCCTCGGGCGCCACCTTGCCGGTGGTCAACCCCTCCGACGGCGAGGCTTTCGCCAAGATCGCCCGCGGCGGCGCCGAGGACATCGACCGCGCGGTCGGGGCGGCGAGAAAGGCGATGGACGGCTCCTGGGGCCGGATGCCCGCGGTCGAGCGTGGGCGCCTCCTGGTCAAGCTCGGCCTTGCCGTGCTCGCCAATTACGACGAGCTGGTGCGGCTCGAGGCGACGGACACGGGGAAGCCGCTGAAACAGGCCAAGGCCGACATCACCGCGCTCGCCCGCTACTTCGAGTTCTATGGCGGCGCCGCCGACAAGCTGCACGGCGACACCATTCCCTATCTCGACGGCTACACGGTACTGACCTTGCGCGAGCCGCACGGCGTCACCGGCCACATCGTCCCCTGGAACTACCCGGCGCAGATCGGTGGCCGCTCGATCGGCGGCGCGCTCGCGGCCGGCAACGCCTGCGTGGTCAAGCCGGCCGAGGACGCCTGCCTCTCGATCCTGAAGCTCGCCGACCTGGCGCTCGCCGTAGGGTTTCCGGAAGGGGCCGTCAACGTCGTCCCCGGCCTCGGCGAGGAGGCCGGCGCCGCGCTCGCCGGCCATCCCGGCATCGACCACATCTCGTTCACCGGATCGCCGGAGGTGGGCACGCTGGTCCAGCAGGCGGCCGCCCGCCACAACGGCCCGGTGACGATGGAGCTCGGCGGCAAGTCGCCGCAGCTCGTCTTCGACGACGCCGACCAGGAAGCGGCCCTGCCGTTCATCACCAACGCCATCATCCAGAACGCCGGCCAGACCTGCTCGGCCGGTTCCCGGCTCCTGGTGCACGCACCGATCTACCGCGAGTTCGTCGACGCCGTCGCCAAGCGCTTCGAGGCGTTGCGGGTCGGATCCTCCGACATGGACCTCGATTGCGGGCCCTTGATCAACAAGGCCCAGCACGAGCGGGTCGGCGGCTTCATCGCGCGTGCCGGCAAGGCGGGCCTCAAGCCCAGGGCCGCCGGCACCATCGCCGCCAATGCGCCGAAGGGCGGCTACTTCGTCGCCCCGACCCTGTTCGCCGACGTCCCGGAGGGCCACGAGATGATGCGGGACGAGGTGTTCGGCCCGGTGCTCGCCGCCCTTCCCTTCAAGGACGAGGCCGAGGCGATCCGCCTCGCCAACGGCACGCCCTACGGCCTCGTCGCCGGGGTCTGGACCCGCGACGGCGGCCGGCAGATGCGGCTCGCCCGTGCCATCAAGGCGGGCCAGGTCTTCGTCAACAACTACGGCGCCGGCGGCGGCGTCGAGCTGCCCTTCGGCGGCATGAAGCGCTCGGGCTTCGGCCGCGAGAAGGGCTTCGAGGCGCTCTTGGGCTTCACCACGGTCAAGACCGTCGCCATCCGCCACGGCTGAGTATTTGCTGAGTATTTGCTGAGTATTTGCGGTCTCACCCTTCGACAGGCTCAGGGTGAGGATCTTCTATTCTCTCGATGCCCTCATGCTGAGCCTGTCGACGCATGAGGGTCCAGCGAACGAGGACATCCCATGCGTCTCAAGGACAAGGTCGCGGTCGTCACCGGCGGCGGCTCGGGCTTCGGCGAGGGCATCGCCAAGCGTTTCGCCAAGGAGGGAGCCAAGGTCGTCGTCAACGACGTCAACCGCCAGTCCGGCGACCGGGTGGCACGTGAGATCAACACCGCCGGCGGCGACGCCGTGTTCGTCAAGGCCGACGTCGCCTCCTCGGCCGAGGTCAAGGCGATGGTCGCAGAGACGGTCGGCCGCTACGGCCGCCTCGACGTCATGGTCAACAACGCCGGTATCACGCATAAGAACCGGCCGATGCTGGAGGTGACGGAGGAGGAGTTCGACCGGATCTTCGCCGTCAACGTGAAGGCGGTCTATCTCGCCGCTCTCCATGTCGTGCCGGTGATGCAGAAGCAGGGCGGCGGCTCGATCATCACCACGGCCTCGACCGCGGGCCTGAGGCCACGCCCGGGCCTGACGGTCTACAACAGCTCCAAGGGCGCGGTCATCACCATGACCAAGTCGATGGCCGCCGAATTCGCGCCCCACAACATTCGCGTCAACTGCCTCTGCCCGGTGATCGGCATGACCGGGCTCACGGAGCTGTTCATGGGCCAGGCGGACACGCCGGAGATCCGCCAGAAGTTCCTCGGCTCGATCCCGCTCGGCCGGATGTCGACGCCGGAGGATCTCGCCGCCGCCGCGCTCTACCTCGCGTCCGACGAAGCCAGCTTCATCACCGGCGTCGCCCTCGAGGTCGACGGGGGACGCTGCATCTAGCGGAGGGAATCAGACACTTGATTCACCAAGCCGTAGGAGCGCCCACCGCCAAAGCAGGACGAGCTCGCCAATTGCGAACAGCGATCCGAAGATCAGCTTATTGTGCTTCGCGAGCCATATCGGAAGGAAGATATCGAAATTGTCTGATCGATCTTCGGTGTAGCGTGTAGCCAGCCCGGTCAGCGGACAGCTGAGGCGATTGGCGGCGAGGATGACGACTTCCACCCAGACGAGGAGACTAAGCCACGATGCCGTTTGGATGTGTCCTGCGAATGTGACGACGGGAATTGCCACGACCGACGAGGCGAACACCGCCCACACAATCGTGTGCGCCATTCGGATACGCCACAGCAGGCGACCGGCCCGAGCGTCCTCACCGAGCATCAAGAGAGCCTAGCAGGGCGAGCGGTCAGGAGCGGTCATCCATGGGCGGAGCTGATTTCATCTGCTGGCCGCTAGTCTATCTCCACGACCTTCTGCATCCGCTTGCGGGCCCTCAGGCGGGCGGCGACCACCCCGAGAACGACGACGCCGATCACGGTCGGCAGGACGATTTGGAGCCCGTATTCCTCGATCAGCCCGCCGATTGCCTTGCCGAAGAAGTATCCGGCGGTGGCGAAGGCGATCGCCCAGACGGCGGCGGCGACGATGTTGAGCAGCGTGTAGCGGGCGACGGAGATGCCGGCGGCGCCGCAGGCGAAGGGGGCGACGTTGCGGACGCCGTAGACGAAGCGAAATCCCAGGATGAACCAGTTGTCGTAGCGCCTGAGGAAGTCGAAGGCCGGCTGGCAGCCGGCCTCGAGCCTGGGGAAGCGATGCATCAGCGGCCGGCCCCAGCGCCGGCCGATCCAGTAGTAGAGCTGGTCGCCGGCGAGCGTGCCGGCAAAACCCGAGAGCACCACCAGCCAATAGCTCAGCCACCCCTCGTGCGCCGCCCAGCCGGCGATGATCTGGATCGTCTCGCCTTCGATGAAGGTGTTGATGACGATCGCCCAATAGCCGTATTTGGCGATCAGGTGCTCGATGTCGAGGCCGAGCAAGTGGTCGAGAAATTCCATCTGGCCTCAATACGCGAGCAGAAACGAAGCCGCCCGGGACGAGCCCGGGCGGCGGTAGCGACGACGATCGGCCAACCGTCTACTCGCGATTGCTGCCGAACAGCTGCAGCATCATGATGAACAGGTTGATGAAGTCGAGGTAGAGCGTCAGCGCCCCCATGATCGCCTTCTTGCCCATCACGTCGGAGGCATCGACCTCGTCGTAGAGCTCCTTGATCCGCTGGGTGTCGTAGGCGGTCAAGCCGGTGAACACCAGGACGCCGATCACCGAGATGGCAAACTGCAGCGCCGAGGACGCGAGGAAGATGTTGACGATCGACGCCAGGATGATGCCGATCAGCCCCATGAACAAGAACGTGCCGAAACCCGACAGATCGCGCTTGGTGGTGTAGCCATAGAGGCTGACGCCGGCGAAGGCGCCCGCGGTGATGAAGAACACCCTGGCGATGCTCTGGCCGGTGAAGACCAGGAAGAGCGAGGCCAGCGACAGCCCCATCAGCGAGGCGTAGATCCAGAACGTCGCCTGGGCGGCGCCCGCCGACATCGCGTGGACCCGGGCAGCAAGGAAAAACACCAGCCCCACGGGCGCCAGCATCACCAGCCACTTGAAGGGCGAGACGAAGAGGAGATTGGCCACTGCCGGCTCGGAGATCGCGTAGGTCGCGGTCGCATAGGCGATCAGGCCGGTCAGCGCCAAGGCGCTGGCCATGTAGTTGTAGACGCTGAGCATGTACTGGCGCAGGCCGACGTCGTACTGGGCGACTTCGGCCTCGGTGCGAGTCATGTACCTACGATCGGTGTCCATCGCAAAGCCTCATGGTTGCAGCGGTCGGCCGAAGATCCGACCAGACAAGAATGTGGTTTCGCCGACGACGATCGTCAATAGGAGATCGGTCGTCTTAAATAAATGATTTCAAAGAGATTATGAGGCGGTGGCGGGCGCCGCCTGGCTCTTTCGCTTCTTCTCGGACAAGCTCTTGAGCTGGCCGCAGGCGGCCAGGATGTCCCGCCCCCGGGGGGTACGGACCGGCGAGGCGTAGCCGGCGGCGTTGACGATGTCGCCGAAGACCTGGATCACCTCCTCCGACGAACACTCGTAGGGCGCGCCCGGCCAGGGGTTGAACGGGATCAGGTTGATCTTGGCCGGGATGCCCCGGATCAGCTTGACCAGGGCCCGGGCATCGGCCGGGGAATCGTTGACCCCCTTCAGCATCACGTATTCGAAGGTGATCCGGCGAGCGTTGTTCGCCCCGGGATAGGCCTTGCAGGCCTGGATCAGCTCGGAGAGCGGGTACTTCTTGTTGAGCGGAACGATCACGTCGCGGATCTCGTCGGTGACCGCGTGGAGCGAGACCGCGAGGTTGACGCCGATCTCCTCGCCGCAGCGCTTCATCATCGGCACGACTCCGGCGGTCGAGAGCGTGATCCGCCGCTTGGAGATGGCGATGCCCTCGTTGTCCATGACGATCCGAAGCGCCTTCGCCACCTCGTCGAAGTTATAGAGGGGCTCGCCCATCCCCATCATGACGATGTTGGAGACTAGGCGGCCATCCTTCGGTGCCGGCCAATCGCCAAGCCGGTCGCGGGCGACCAGCACCTGCTGGACGATCTCCGGCGCCGTCAGATTGCGGACCAGACGCTGAGTCCCAGTATGGCAGAATTTGCAGGTAAGGGTGCACCCCACCTGCGAGGAGACGCAGAGCGTGCCCCGATCCTCCTCGGGGATGTGCACGCTCTCGATCTCGTTGCCGTCGGCGAACCTGAGCAACCATTTCGAGGTCCCGTCGAAGGACTGCTGGGACCGGCTCACCTCGGGTCGGTCGACGACGTAGCGCCCGGCTAGCGTCCTCTGCATCTCCTTGGAGATCGTCGTCATCACCTCGAAGGAGGTGGCGCCGCGATGGTAGATCCAATGCCAGAGCTGACGGGCGCGGAAGGCAGGCAGCCCGAAGCTCTTGAGCTCGGCCTCCAGCTCCTGGCGCGTGAGGCCGACCAGATCGATGCCGGTCACGGTCTCTTTCATCGCCGGTATATGGGCAGCCGCCGCCGTCATCTCACGCTGCAGGCCTGGTCGATCGCCTGATGCGCCTTGCCGAATCCGGCGAGCGCGAAGCTGTCGGTCGATTCCGGCCCGCGCGGTGGCGCCGCCTTGACCACGAGCGTCGCCCCCTTGACCAGGGCCTGGACCAGGGCCTTGTCGGTCTTCTCGTCGGCGGCCCAGGCCCGGTCGCCCTTGGTGAAGAGCTTGTACACTTGGCCGCCGACCGTCGCCTCGGCCTCGCTGGCGGGTTTGAGGTCGTAGCCGGCGACGAAGCTGACGACGTCGGCCGCCTTCTGCGCCGGGCGGTGGGTGACCATCAGGAAGATGTCGCCCCGCTTCGGCGGACCGCCTTTGGATTCGGTCGGCTGGGCCGCCAGATAGCAGACCGGCTTGCCCTGCTCCTGGTACGAGAAGGCGCTCCATTTCTCGAAGCTTCCGAGCTCTTTCGGCGCCTGGGCCGCGGCCGGGAGGGCGGCAAGCGTCAGAAGACCGGTGAGAAGCGGACGGAGGCGGCGCATACCCTCCCTATACCCCCCGTCGGCGCCGCTTGCCAATCCGGGTGATCCGCGCCCCAACGGGCCGCGTATCTGTTTCGTGATCGACCTTGCTCTGCCAACCCTTGTCCCCGCCCGGCGCCTCGGGGCAAATAGGCTCATGCAGCGCCCCGAGCCACGCCAGGCCGCAGATGGCGCCCGCGAACTAGATGACCTCGTCCAAAGGGTCGGCCGCAACCGCGACCGCGAGGCCTTCGTCCGCCTCTATCGCCATTTTGCCCCTCGGGTGAAGGCCTATCTGCTGCGGCTCGGCGCCGACGACGGGGCCGCCGAGGAAACGACCCAGGAGACTATGCTGTCGCTCTGGCGGCGGGCCGAAAGCTTCGATCCGACCCAGGCCGGCGCCGGGACCTGGGTGTTCACCATCGCCCGCAACCGGCGCATCGACCTGATCCGGCGCGAGCGCCGGCCTGAGCCCGACAACGGCCAAATCGAGCTGATGGCCGACCCGGCCGAGCCCGTCGACCAGACGATCGCCGCCGGTCAGCGCGACAGCCGGGTCCGGGCCGCGCTCGAGACCCTGCCCCAGGCGCAGGCCGCCCTCATCCAGATGGCTTACTACGAGGACCTGACACAGACCGCGATCGCCGACCGGACCGGGCTCCCGCTCGGCACGGTCAAGTCCCGCTTCCGCCTCGCCTTCGCGCGCCTGAAACGCGCTCTCGAGGGAGACCCGTCGTGAGCCGTCACCATCCCGCCCCCGAGGTCCTGATGGGCTATGCCGCAGGCAGCCTGCGGGAGCCGCACGCGCTCCTGATCGCGACCCACCTCTCGCTCTGTCCGGATTGCCGGGCCAAGGCGGCGGAGATGGACGCGGTCGGCGGTGCGCTGCTCGACGGGCTGACGCCGGTGGAGGTCGCGCCGGAGACGCTCGACCAGGTGATGGCGCGCCTCGATGAGCTGGTGCCGCCGAAGGCGCCGCCGATGCCGGCCGATCCGGTGCTGCCGGCGCCGCTCCGTGCCTATGTCGGCCGCGGCATCGACGGCATCGCCTGGAAGAAGCTCGGCCGCGGCATCTCGGAGTTCCGTCTGCCGATCCCCAACACCCGGGACTATGCGACGCGCCTGGTCCGCATCGCCGCCGGGCGCGAAGTCCCTTCCCACGGCCATGACGGCGACGAGCTGACCCTGGTGCTGGCCGGGGGGTTCTCCGACGGCGAGCACAACTATCGCCGGGGCGACGTCGCCGGCGCCGATCCGACGGTAAGCCATCGCCCGGTCGCCGATGCGGACAGCGACTGCGTCTGCCTGACCGTGACCGAGGGCAAGCTCCGCTTCTCCGGTCCGTTCGGACCGCTTCTCACCTACTTCCGCGGCTGATCCGCCCGGCGGCGGCGGAATTGCGGCGGGCCGTAGCCGTGTTCCGGCAGCGACTCCGTCGGGCCTCCGGCCCTGACCGGCCGCGGCGCGAAGCGGCCCAGGCTCACCATCCGGTCGTACATGACCAGCGCCCCGGCAAGCGCCAGGTTGATCGCGAACCGGGTCGGGATCTTCACCACATGGACGCAGCGCGCGAGCAGACCCTCCGACAGCCCGCCGCGCTCCGGCCCCAGCACATAGGCGGCGTTGATCGGGTGGCGGAAGCTCGGCAGCTCGATGGCCGCCTCGACGATCTCGACGCCGACGAGCTGGCAGCCCTGCGGCAACCCGAAACCGGCGAGATCCGGATACTCGTAGAAGGGAAGATTGCCGGCGGCATCGGAGGTGTCGGCGAGGTTGCCCTCGTCGCGCTCGTAGCTGGCCGCGACGGTGAAGGCGAAGGCGGCGCCGAAGGCATGCGCCGAGCGCAAGAGCGCGCCCAGATTCATCGGCTTGTGCACGCCCTCGATGCCGATGCCGAAATATCCCCTCATGGCGGCCGGACCTTGCACGAGGCGGGGAGCCGGAGCAAGGTCACCGCCCTTCCTTCCGGACACATGTCATGACCGCCAATCCGGTCCTCGTCGACGTCACCCGCGGCACCATGGTCGAGAGCCGCCATCGCGGCGCCATCGCCGTGCTGGACGCCAAGGCCGGGGTCGCCGAGCAGGCGGGCGACATCGACCGGCCGATCTATCCGCGCTCGGCGATCAAGCCGCTCCAGACGATCCTGCTGGTCGAGTCCGGCGCCGCCGACCGCTTCGCGCTCACCGACGAGCACCTGACCCTGGCCTCGGCCTCGCACAACGGCGAGCCCATGCATGTCGAGCGGGTGACCGCCTGGCTCGCCAGGCTCGGACTCTCCGCCGCCGATCTCGAATGCGGGACGCAGATGCCGCTCCACGGCCCGAGCGCCGAGGCGCTGGTCAAATCCGGACAGGCGCCAACCGCCGCCCACAACAACTGTTCGGGCAAGCACTCGGGCTTCCTCTCCGTCTGCGTTCACCGGGGATGGCCGACCAAGGGCTACACGCGGCCGGACCATCCGGTGCAGCAGGCCCTTCTCAAGCTGTTCGAGGAGCTCGCCGACGCCAGCCTCGCCGGCGGCGCGCGCGGCACCGACGGCTGCGGCATCCCGGTCTTCGGCTACACGCTTCGCCAGATGGCCCTGGCGCTCGCCCGGCTCGCCGATCCCTCAGGTCTCGCGCCGGGCCGGGCGGAGGCGTGCCGGCGCATCCAGGCGGCGATCCCGAGGAACCCGCTGCTGATCGCCGGCACCGGGCGTTGGGATTCGGCGGTCCTGGCCGCGGTCGGCCGCGACCTCGTGGTCAAGGGCGGCGCCGAGGGCGTTCACGCCGCCGCCTTGCCGTCGAAGGGTCTCGGGATCGCACTCAAGATCGACGACGGCGCCGGCCGCGCCTCGCAGATCGCGCTCGGCAATGCGCTGAGGAGGCACGGCGCGCTGACCGACACGCAGATCCAGACGCTCTCGGGCCAACTCGCCCAGCCGCTCAAGAACTGGACCGGAACCCATGTCGGCGACGTCAAACCGGCGTTCTAGGATCAGGACCGGCGCCGCACGCTTTCGACCGTGTGCAGCGCCAGCGCGGCCCAGATGAAGGCGAAGGCGACCATGTGCGCCGTCGTGAACTCCTCGCCGAAGAGGCCGACGGCGAGCAGGAAGTTCAGCGACGGCGAAATGAACTGCATCAGGCTGATCGCGACCAGCGGAAGCCGCCGTGCGGCGGCGATGAACCAGATCATCGGAACGGCCGTGACGACACCGGAGGCGGCGAGCAGGACCCAGGTCGCAAGGTCGGCATGGGCGGTGGCGCCCGCCGACCCCAGCCAGATCAGCATCCCGAGCATCGCCGGCGACAGCAGGATGGTTTCCAGCAGCAGGCCGGAGATGGGATCGGCCGGCGCCAGCTTCCGGATCAGCGCGTAGGCGGGCTGCGTCGCCGCGAGCCCGAGGGCGACCCAGGGAATCGCACCGAAGCGGAAGACGAGAGTGGCGACGCCGACGGCGGCAAGGGCGATGGCGGTCCACTGCCTCCAGGTCGGCCGCTCCTTGAGGAAGGCGACGCCGAGGACCACGAGCATCAGCGGCGCGATGTAATAGCCGAGGCTCGCCTCCAGCAGCCGCTCGGCCGCAATCGCCCAGATGTAGATGAGCCAGCTCGAGCTGATGGCGACGGCGGAGACCGCGAACACGAGGAGCCGGCGGACGGTCAGCAACGCCCCGAGGCCGCTCAGGCGGCCGCCGGGGATCGCGAGCAGAGCCAGAAACGGCACCGACCACAGGATGCGATGCGCGGTCAGCTCGAGGGCGGGCACATGGCCGAGCCACTTGAAGAACACCGGGACGACGCCCCAGAAGACGAAGGCGGCGAGGCCGTAGAGGTATCCTGCCCGTGCCGCCGAACCGGCTGCCGGCTCAGGTGGCAAGCGCGGTTTCCAGGCGGTCGAGCGCCCGGCTCAGCGTCTCGGCCTCGCTCGCGAAGCAGAGCCTGAGATGTCCTTCGCCGCCCGGGCCGAAGGCGACGCCGGGGGCGAGGCCGACCTTGTGCTCGCCGGCCAGCCGCCTGGCGAAGGCCAGGCTGTCGGTCATGCCGTCGACGGCGAAGAAGGCATAGAGAGCGCCTTCCGGCTTGGAGATGCGGATGCGCGGATTGGCGGCGAGCCGCTGATGGACGAGGTCGCGGCCGCGGCGGAGCCGCTCCACCTGCATGGCGACGAAGGGCTCGCCGTCGCGTATCGCCGTGATCCCCGCCCATTGCACGAAGCTCGCGGCGGACGCGGTGTTGAACTCGGTGAGCTTGGCGAGGTCGTCGGTGACATCGGCCGGCGCCGCCAGCCAGCCGAGCCGCCAGCCGGTCATCGACCAGTTCTTGGAGAAGCTGTTGATGCCGATCACCCGGTCCTCGGGCTCGGCGATCGACAGCACGGACGGCGCCCGATCCCGCTCGAAGACGATGCGCTCATAGACTTCGTCGACCACCAGCCAGACGCCGTGCTTCCGGCAGAGATCGAGGGTGGTCCGCTGCTCCTCCGCCGTCATCATCCAGCCGGTCGGGTTGCAGGGCGAGTTGATGAACAGGACCTTGGGCCGCCGGGCGATGGCATCGGCGAGCTTCGCCATGTCGAGCGACCAGCGCCCATCCTGGACGGTAAGCTCGATCAGCGCCACATGGGCGCCGGCGAGCCGGGAAGCTTCGGAGATGTTCGGCCAGAGCGGGCTGGTGGTGAGGACGGTATCGTCGGGATCGACCAGGAGCTGCACGATGATCTGGATCGCGCTCATGCCGGACGCGGTGACGACGACCCGTTCCCGGGCAATCGGGCGGCCCTTCAGTCCCGTCTGATAGTCGGCGATCGCCTGGCGCAGCTCGGGCACGCCGAGGCTCGGCACGTAGTAGGTCTTGCCCTCGGCCATCGCCCTGGATGCAGCCTCGCAGATGAAGGCCGGCGTCGGCAGGTCGGGCTCGCCGAACCAAAGGCGGATGATCTCCGGGTCGGCCATGAAGGGGTTGGCAACTTCGCGGATCTTCGAGTCGGCAAGGGCACGGACCGACGCCCGGACGCCCGGTCGGACTGTCGAGGAAGCCGTCATGGAGAGCTCTCTATTGGTCTGCGGACTTAGACGTCGCAAGCTCGAAGAACGCGAGGAAGCCACCGGCGCCGACGGTCTCGGAGCGGACGCCGAACTCCCCTGAGACCCCTCCCATGCGCTTCGGCATGTTCCCGAGGTCGGTCGCTCGGCGCAAGTTTTCGATCACCGTCGGGGCTCCTTCTGCGATTTCTGCGGCCGGGCCACTTTAGCGGCTCCCAGGGCACCCGCGCCAGCTGCCGCCGCCTGACCGCCTTCTTCGTCCCACACCTCGACGCGGTTGCGGCCGAGGTTCTTGGCCCTGTAGAGCGCCGCGTCGGCGTGAGCGATCACCTCCTCGACCGAAGTTCCCGCGGCCATCGATGCGATACTGAAAGACGCGGTGACCGGCAGCGTCTTTCCGCCGGCTAACGAGACCGGACGCTCGTCGAGCCGTTCGCGCAGGCGGTCGAGGGCGACCACCGCCTGCTCGGGCGTGGTCTCCGGCAGGCAGAACAGGAACTCCTCGCCGCCATAGCGGAAGAGCGCGTCATAGGGCCTGAGCCCGGAGAGGAAGATCTCGGCCGCGGCGGCCAGCACCTGGTCGCCGACGATGTGGCCGTGGGTGTCGTTCACGCGCTTGAAGTGGTCGAGATCGCCGAGCGCAACGCAGCAGGGCTGCTTCGATCGCCGGGACCGGCTCCGCTCGCGCTCGAGCTCGACGAGCATGCTCTGGCGGTTCTGCACGCCGGTCAGGGGGTCGAGCTCGGCCAGCGCCGCCCGGAACGCCTTCCCCAGCCGCTTCGTCGCGGCGGTGAAGGCGTCGACCTTGTCCATGAAGGCGTCGTACTCCTCCGGTGGCACCCGCGTATCCTTGACCCCGCGGGCCGCCAGCCATCGGGCATGCTCATGCATGCGCTTGTGCGCCTCGGCGAGGACATGGAAGGCCGCCTGGTCCACCAGCCCGTCCTCCTTGTGCAGGTCGTACCAGGAGCCGAAGCGGGTGAGGAAATGCGCGTTCTCGCTGGCGAACTCCTTCGGCGGCTGCGCCGCCTTGGCGAGGACCGCCCGGTGCCAGCGCCTGAGCCATTCCACGGTCTCGCCGTCGGCCTCCTCCAGCACGGTCAGGATGTGCTCGATCGAGCGCCGGGAGAGGGAATGGAGGACGTCGCTCACGGCTGGATCAGACCGCGAGTTCCGGCCGGCCGCGGAAGTGCTCGAGCGCCTCCGGGTTGGCCAGCGCCTCGACGTTCTTGACCGGGCGGCCCATGACGACGTTGCGGACCGCGAGCTCGACGATCTTGCCCGACTTGGTACGCGGGATGTCCTGGACCTGGAGGATGAGAGCCGGCACATGGCGCGGCGTCGCCCCCTCGCGCACCTGCTTTCGGATACGGTCGACGATGTCCTTGGTGAGAGCCGCCCCGTCCCGGAGCCGGACGAAGAGGACGACGCGGACATCGTTCTGCCAGTCCTGACCGATCACCAGGCTCTCGATCACCTCGTCGATCTTCTCGACCTGGCGGTAGATCTCGGCGGTGCCGATACGCACCCCGCCGGGATTGAGCGTCGCGTCCGAGCGCCCGTAGATGACCATGCCGCCGTGCCGGGTCAGCTCGACGTAGTCGCCATGGCACCAGATGTTGGGATGGTTGTCGAAATAGGCGGCGCGGTACTTGGCGTCGCCGGGATCGTTGTAGAAGCCGATCGGCATACAAGGGAACGGCTTGACGCAGACCAGCTCGCCCTTCTCGCCGACGACGGGCTTGCCGTCGTCGTTCCACACCTCGACCGCCATGCCGAGGCCGCGCTTTTGGATCTCGCCCTTGTAGACCGGGCTGATCGGGCTGCCGAGCACGAAGCAGGAGACGATGTCGGTCCCGCCGGAGATCGACGAGAGGCAGACGTCCTTCTTGATCTTCTCGTAGACGAAGTCGAAGCCCTCCGGCGCCAGGGGCGAGCCGGTCGAGCAGATGGCCCTGACGGTTGAAAGATCGTGGCTCTTGATCGGCTCGAGGCCCGCCTTGGCGACGGCATCGATCCACTTGGCCGAGGTGCCGAAGAGGGTGCAGCGCTCGGCCGCGGCGTAGTCGAAGAGGACGCGGCCATCCGGATGGAACGGCGAGCCGTCGTAGAGGAGCAGCGTCGCCTCCGAGGCCAGCCCGGAGATCAGCCAGTTCCACATCATCCAGCCGCAGGTGGTGAAGTAGAAGATGCGGTCGCCGGCTTTCACGTCGGACTGGAGCTGGTGCTCCTTGAGGTGCTGGAGCAGCGTGCCGCCGACGCCGTGAACGATGCATTTCGGCACGCCGGTCGTGCCGGATGAATAGAGGATGTAGAGCGGGTGGTTGAACGGCACCTGCTCGAAGGTGAGTCCGGACGCGCGCGGCGCGACGAAGTCGGCGTAGTGGACGGCGTTCGGCAATCCCGAGATGTCGGCGCGCTCGCGGGTGTAGCCGACGATCACCGTCGCCGCGACCGTGGGCAGCTTGCCCAGGATCTCCTTGACCTTCGGCAACTGGTCGAAGGTCTTGCCGCCATAGTAATAGCCTTCGGCGGCGATCAGCGCCTTGGGCTGGATCTGGCCGAAACGGTCGAGGACGCCGGTCACCCCGAAATCGGGCGAGCACGAGGACCAGATGGCGCCGAGGCTCATCGTCGCCAGCGCGGCGACGACGGTCTCCGGCATGTTCGGCATGTAGGCCGCGACCTTGTCGCCGGAGGCGACGCCGAGCTTGCGGAGCGCCTGGGCGAAGCGGGCGACCTCGTCGGTGAGCTGGTCCCAGCTCATCCGCCGCTTCACCTTGTCCTCGCCCCAGAAGACGATGGCATCGCCCGGCCCGGTGCGCCGGAGCAGGTTCTCGGCGAAGTTGAGCCGGGCATCGGGGAAGTACTTGGCGCCGGGCATTTTGTCGCCGTCGACCAGCACGCGCTGGCCGCGGGTCGAGGCCTTGACCCGCCCGAAGCTCCAGACCGACTGCCAGAACTTCTCGGGCTCGGCGACCGACCAGTCGTAGATCGCGTCGTAGCCGTCGAGGGAGGCGCCCCACTCCTTCGCCACATGGGCGGTGAACCGCGTCAAATTGGCGTCGCGGAGCCGGGCCGCCGAGGGCTGCCACAGGGGATGGTCGGCCATGGTCCTCGTTTCCTCGTTGGTGGCGACGGGCTTGGGCGCTAGAGTTCCTCAGCTCCCGATCGTTTGGTGATAGCGCGCCGCCTCGCCCCGAGGCAAGCCGCCCGCCGGAACCCAGCAGGCCGTTTCCCTCTTGCCCCTGCCCGCCGCCCTCGCCCTTCCGGTCGTCCGTGCCTGTCTTTGGACCGCCGCCACCTCGCTCACCTCCGCCGCGATGACGCTGTTCGTGCGCCTGGCGGCGACCGAGCTGCACCCCTTCCAGATCTCGTTCCTGCGCTGCACCTTCGGTGCGCTGTTCATGCTGCCCTGGCTCTGGCATCTCGGCTGGCACGAGATGCGGAAGGTCAATGTGCGGATGTACCTGTTCCGTGCCGCGATCGCCTTCGTCTCGACGTTGACCTGGTTTTACGGCGCCTCCTACCTGCCGATGGCGGAATCGACGGCGCTCAACTTCACCACCCCGCTGTTCGCCACCGTCGGCGCGGCGCTGGTGCTGAAGGAGACGGTGCGTATCCGCCGCTGGACGGCGACGGTGCTGGGATTCATCGGCGTCCTCATCATCGTCCGCCCGGGCGGGCATCCGATCGACGTGGCGACCATCGCCATGATCGTCTCGGCGATCACCGCCTGCTTCTCCGTCCTCATCATCAAGGCGCTGACGCGGACGGAGTCGGCCCAGTCGATCGTCCTCTTCACCTTCCTGTTCCTGGCGCCGATGACCCTGGTGCCGGCGCTGTTCGTCTGGCAGACGCCGTCGTGGTACGTCCTCGGGCTCGCCGTCTCCATGGGCATCGTCGGCTCCTTCGGCAACTACTGCACCGCGCGCGCCTTCACCCTCGCCGACGCCTCGGCGGTGCTGCCGATCGAGTATCTGCGGATGCCGGTGGTGGCGCTGGTGGGATTCGCCGCCTTCGGCGAGGCCCCGGACGTCTATGTCTGGATCGGGGCGGCGATCATCGCCGGCTCCGCGGTTTACATCGCGCACCGCGAGGCCAAGCTGGCGCAGCAGGCCTCGCGGACGCGGCGGAGCTGAGGCTGGCTACTTCTCCAGCTTCGCCTCGTAGCGACGCTGCCAGTCCTTGAGGATGCGTTCGCGGTTCGAGGCCGCCCACAGGAAGTCGTTGCGGATCAACGATTCCTCGAGACCCTTCGGGTAGAACGGAATGTCGGTCTCGATGCCCTTCATCGCCACCATGGTGGCGAAGCGGGCATAGAGCCGGTTCGCTTTCTCCGATGCCGCCCAGTCCATCAGCCGGCGCGCCGCCTCCGGGTGCTTCGTCCCCTTGACGATGGCGGCGGTGTCCATGTCCCAGCCGCCGCCCTCCTCCATGATCAGGATCTCGACCGGGGAGTTGCCTTGCTTCGCGGCGACGCCGGCGAGCTCGTAGGAGATGCCGACCGGGAACTCGCCCGAGGCCGCCATCCGGCACGGCTTGGTCCCCGACTTGACGTACATGGCGACGTTGTCGTGGAGCCGGTCCATGAAGGCCCAGGCCCTGTCCTCGCCCCAGAGCTGGATCCAGGCGGAGACGTGGAAATAGCCGGTGCCGGAGGAGGCCGGGTCCGGCATCAGCACCAGGCCCTTGTAGGCGGGGTCGGCGAGGTCGGCCCAGCGCGACGGGCGTTTCAGGCCCTTCTTCTCGGCCTCCAGCGTGTTGAAGCAGATCGCCGCGGCCCAGGCCTCCATGCCGACCCAGGCGGGCGGGGTCTTGGGATCGCGGAAATTGGCCTTGATGCGGTCGAGCGACCTCGGCGCATAGGGATCGAGGATGCCGAGCTGGTCGAGCTGGAGGATGTTGGTGACGGCGAGGCCCCAGATCGCGTCGGCCTGCGGCCGATCCTTCTCGGCCACCAGCTTGGCGGCGACGATGCCGGTCGAGTCGCGCCACAGCGACAGCTCGATGTCCGGGTTGTCGGCCTCGAAGCCCTGCTTGAAGTCGTTGATGTATTCAGGGACCAGCGTCGAATAGACGGTGAGCTTGGTCTTGGCTTGAGCGAGCGCCGCGCCCGCCGCGAGCACGAGGCCGGCGGCGAGAACGAGCATCGGACGAATACGCATCGGAATCTCCCTCGTTGGTCCAACGTTGGAGACCCGGATTGGCTTGGTGGGGCAGACTTGAAGCCTGTGCGATCCTGACCGCGTCAGACTTGGTTC
Organism: Alphaproteobacteria bacterium; assembly: GCA_009694025.1. Taxonomy (GTDB): domain Bacteria; phylum Pseudomonadota; class Alphaproteobacteria; order SHVZ01; family SHVZ01; genus SHVZ01. The sequence continues at coordinate 22,179 of SHVZ01000062.1, forward strand.
CAATCCCTACGCCGGCATGATCCGGATCAGGTTCGGAGGGTCTCCGCGACGAGCGCGGACTCTCAGCCCTTACGGGGCTCCCCTGGGAACGGTTGGATTGTGCGGCACCCAGTCCTCCGGCGCAAGGGCCACGGGGCAGGGTGCGCGGCGGCGATGGCGGGACTATGGTTCCCGCGACCCCGATCGACCTGGTGCTGCATACGCCGGGCGGGCTGGTGCTGGCCGCGCTCCGGATCGCCCGCGCCCTCGATCGCCATCCGGCCAAGGTCACGGTCCTGGTCCCGCACCTCGCCATGTCGGGCGGCACCCTGATCGCCATGGCCGCCGACGAAATCGTGATCAGCCCGCATGCGGTGCTCGGGCCGATCGACCCGCAGATCGGCAGCTTTCCCGCCGCCTCACTGATGAAAGTGGTGGCCGACAAGCCGATCGCCGCGCCCGCCGACCAGGGGCGGCAGGCGACGGTGGCCTAGCCCGATCTATTCACCATGCGAAGGGATAGCTGGGCTGGGGCGGTGCGGACGAGCGGCATGGTGGCACCCGATTGGCGCGGTTTGATGTCGATGGCTCGGCTGGGGGTTGCGGATCTGGGTTCGACGGGGCACGAGGCCCCTTAGT
>SHVZ01000063.1 GCA_009694025.1 Alphaproteobacteria bacterium
CGATCGTCCGCTGACCCTGGATCGCCTCGAGCGCCACCTTCGCCTTGAACTCGGCCGTAAACCGTCTGCGCGTCTTCATCGGGGATCTTCCTTCTCGTCGTCAGATCCACCTTAGCCCCCTGTCTCAGGAACCGGGACCACCTCTCTCTTCAAAGCGGTCGAGCTAAACCAGAACTTCGCCTTCGCCCAAGCAGGTCTCGGTTGTGTCCTATCTCTTAACGGCCGCGTTGAAGAGGGCATCGATCGGATCAATCGTGCGATCCGTATAAGTCCTCGCGACCCCTTCAAGTACGATTTCTTCTTATTCCACGCGGTCGCCCATTTTGTTGCAGGACGTCATGGCGAGGCGTTGACCTGGGCGCTAAAATCAATCGACGAACGTCCGGATATGGCAGTGCCTCATCGCATGTTCGTCGTAAGTTGCGCGCTGTCCGGGGACGTGGTGCGGGCTCGGACCGCTCTGTTCGAGCTTAAACGTCTTCAACCTGGCATATCGCTGGCTTGGGTCGAGGCGAACCTACCGTTTCGTGACGCGCTCCGAGCGCGCTACATCGAAGGTCTACAGTTGGCGGGGCTGGAATGATCTCCGCCACCCGTAAGCTAACGGCGATCCTGGCGGCGGATGTTGCGGGCTACTCGCGGCTGATGGGCGCGGACGAAGAAGGAACGCTGAATCGGCTTAAGGCGCATCGGCACGAGCTGATCGACCCGAAGATCGCCGAGCATCGCGGGCGCATCGTCAAGACCACTGGCGACGGCATGCTGGTCGAGTTCGCCAGTGTCGTCGATGCGGTGAAGTGCGCGGTCGAAGTCCAGAAGGCGATGCGCGAGCGCGAGACGGATCTCGCGGCAGATCGGCTCATTCAGTTCCGCATCGGCGTAAACGTGGGCGACATCCTGATCGACGGCGACGACATTCATGGCGACGGCGTCAACGTCGCCGCCCGGCTTGAAGCTCTCGCCGAGCCCGGCACCATCTGCCTCTCCGGGGGTGCCTGGGATCAAGCGCGCGGCAAGGTCTCTGCAACTGCAGATGATCTCGGTGAGAAGAAGCTTAAGAACATTGAGCGGCCGGTGCGCGTCTACCGGATCTTGCCCGACGCGGCGCCGGTCGAGCGCCCGGCCCTGGCGCTCCCCGACAAGCCCTCCATTGCCGTCCTGCCGTTCCAGAACATGTCCGGCGATCCCGAGCAGGAATACTTCGCCGACGGCATGGCCGAGGACATCACGACCGCGCTGTCACGCCTTCGCTGGTTCTTCGTCATCGCCCGCAACAGCTCCTTCACCTACAAGGGGCGCGCTGTAGACGTGAAGCAGGTCGCTCGCGACCTCGGGGTGCGCTACGTGCTGGAAGGCTCCGTCAGGAAGTCCGGCCAGACGGTTCGCATCACCGCCCAGCTCATCGACGCGGTCACCGGCAACCACATCTGGGCCGGGCGCTACGACCGCGGGATCGCGGATATCTTCGCGGTGCAGGACGAGATCACCGAGAGTGTCGTCTCGACGATCGAGCCGCAACTCTACGCGGCGGAGAACCTGCGCATACAAAGCACGCCGCCCGAGAACCTGGATGCCTGGGGATGCGTCATCCGCGCGCATTGGCATTTCGCACGGATGTCTGGCGAGGACAGCGCCCAGGCGCGGGAACTGCTGGAGCGGGCCGTATCGCTGTCCCCGAGCTACGCGCGAGCCCATAGCATGCTCGCTCACGCGCAGGCCCGGTCGCTGTGGATGGAAGGAGCCGACGTCGAAACAGTGCTCCCGAGCGCCCGCCGCCACGTCGCTCTGGCCCTGTCTCTGGACGAGGATGATCCCTGGGGCCATTTCGCGCTCGGCGTGACGCACACCCTGACAGGAGACCACGAGACCGCGCTTGACACATTTCGCCGGGCGATCGATCTGAATCCCAATTTCGCCCAGGCGATCGTCTACTTGGCGCTTTCCCTCGCCCGGATCGGCAAACCGGACCTGGCTCTCAAGATGCTCGACCACGCCATGCGGATCAGTCCTCGCGACCCCATGCGTGCAGGAATGCTGTTTTTCACCGCCGTGGCGCATTTCGTCGCCGAGCGTTACCGCGAAGGGATCGCCTTCGCCCAGCAGGCTTTGCAGGAGCGCCCCAGCTACGCGGCACCCTTCCAACTCCTCGCCGTATGCCATGCCGCCCTCGGCGAGATGGACCGGGCGCGGGCGGCGGTGGTGGAATTGCAGCGTTTGCTGCCGGCCGTGTCGAGCGAGACGGCCCTTCATGGCTGGATAGAGTTCACCAGACCCGGCGACCAGGAGCGTTGGACAGAGTTCCTTCGCCTGGCCGGGGCACCCGGATGACCGCCGCCGCGAGGGTGTGTCACCCCGCCGCCAGGTGATCCGCCAGCACGTGCGCGATCACCTGCGTCACCTTCTTCCCCGTCGGGATGTGCAGGAACTCGTTCGGCCCATGCGCGTTCGAGTGCGGTCCCAGCACGCCGGTGACGACGAACTGCGAGGCCGGGAACTTCTCGCCGAGCATCGCCATGAACGGGATGCTGCCGCCCTCGCCCATATAGGCGGGCGGCTGACCGAAGGCGGCGGTCGATCCCTTGGCCAGCGACTTCTCCAGCCACGGCGCCAGCCTGGGCGCGTTCCAGCCGGTCCCGGCCTTGTCGCTCGCGAACGAGACCGTGGCGCCGTAGGGCGGGTCCTTCTCCAGGAGCTTCTTCACCGTCGCCTGCGCCTCCTTGGCATCCAGCGTCGGCGGCAGGCGCAAGCTCAGCTTCGCCGTGGTGTACGGCCGCAGCACGTTGCCGGCATTCCCCGGCGTCGGCAGGCCGTCCATGCCGGTCGTCGCCAGCGCCGGGCGCCAGGTGCGGTTCAGCACCAGCTCGGTCAGATCATCGGTCACCGGCGTCATGCCCTCGGGGAAGGGGAACTTGGCGTAGACCTCCTTCCCCAGAGCGGCGGCCGCCACCCTCGCCTGGGCGACGCGCTCGGCCGGCACCTGGGCGTAGAGCGAGTCCGGCAGGATGCGGCCGGTCTCCTCGTCCTCGATCCGCGAGATCAGCTTACGCAGGATGCGGAAGCTCGACGGCACGATGCCCGAGGCGTCGCCGGAATGGACGCCTTCCTCCAGCACCCGCACGGTGAGTTCACCCGCGATCATGCCGCGGAGCGAGGTGGTCAGCCAAAGCTGGTCGTAGTTGCCGCAGCCGGAATCGAGACAGACCACCAGCGACGGCGAGCCGATCCGCTTGGCCAGGTGGTCGACGTAGTAGGGGAGGTCGTAGCTGCCGGATTCCTCGCAGGCCTCGATCAGGATGACTGAGCGCGCGTGCGGCACCTCCTGGTCCTTGAGCGCGGCGATCGCCGCGAGCGCGCCGAACATGGCGTATCCGTCGTCGGCGCCGCCGCGGCCGTAGAGCTTGTCGCCCTTGATCAGGGGGATCCACGGGCCGAAGCCCTCGAACCAGCCGGCCATCTCCGGCTGCTTGTCGAGGTGGCCGTAGAGCAGCACGGTGTCCTTCCCCTCGCCCGGAACCTCGATCAGGATCACCGGCGTGCGGTTAGGCAGGCGGACGACCTCGAGCGTGGTGCCCGGGAATGTCGCGATCTTCTTCCGGGCCCACGCCTCGAACATCCGGACGGCCTCGTCCATGTAGCCGTGCTCCTGCCACTTCGGATCGAAGGACGGAGATTTGTTCGGGATCTTGATGTATTCGACCAGCGTCGGCACGATCTCGTCGTCCCAGGATTGTCCGATATGCTTGGCAAGGCGTGCGGCATCGACCATGGGGAGAAACCTCGGGTTCGGTGGGGCGCCGCCGAGGTTAGCGCGGTCCCGCCCAAGGTTCACCCTCGAGCTATGAAGGAAGGGGCGTGATGCCCGATCCCGCCGTCGACGTCGCGATCCGGGAAGCGGCGCCAGAGGACGGCCCTGCCCTGGTCGCGGCCATGACTGCGATCGACGCCGAGACCGAGTTCCTCGGCCGGCCCGACGAATACGGAGACTGGCCTGCTCAGGCGGGCAAAAGGCTGGGCTTGTGGCGCGAGCGCGACGTCGGCGTCTATGTCCTTGCGGTGGCGGACGGCGAGATCGTCGGCTTCCTCTCCGCCTTCCGCGGCGGCTTGCGTCGCGCCGCCGGCGTCGTGTCGATCTTCAAAGTCGGGTTGCGCACGGCCTGGCGTGGCCGCGGCATCGGCGGCCGGCTCCTGGAAGGCGCGGAAGCCTGGGCCCGGGCCAGGGACGTTCATCGGCTCGAGCTCAGGGTCGACGAGGAGAACACCCGCGGCCTGGCGCTCTATCGGCGGAAAGGTTTTCAGCTCGAGGGCAGCATCCCGCGCTCGATCGAGCAGGACGGGCGCTGGTGCACCCATCTCTGGATGGCAAAGCCGCTGCGGGCATCGGCCGACGCGATCCTGCCGGACTTCGATCCACCGCCGCCGGCGACCGGGCGGGGCCTCGACGGGATCGTCTTTCGTCGGCCGCGTGCCGAGGACGCGGCGGCCCTGAGGACTTGGGAGCTCAGGCTCCTGGCGGAGGCTCCATGGGCGCTCCAGCACGCCGACGAGGTGCTGGCGGAAGAGATGCTTCGCAAAGATCTGGTCCGTCGTCTCGCCGATCCGCGCTGGACCATGCTGCTCGCGACCACGGGCGAGGGAGCCGGTGAGCGGATCCTAGGCGCGGTCCGCGCCGGGTTCGGAGAGTTCCGGATGCGGCACGACCTCGACTGCGGCATCAGCGTCCTGCGCGAGGGCTGGGGCCGCGGCATCGGCCGCGCGCTCGCCTCGCGCCTTGTGCGCTGGGCCGGTGAGAACGGCGCCCGGCGTCTGACCGCCTCCTTCGTGACCCGGCAGAACCGCCGCGGCGTCCGCTTTGCCGAGCGCCTGGGATTCCAGCGCGAGGTGCTGATGCCGGGCTGGGCCATGATCGACGGACAGTCGATCGACCGACTCCGTCTTGGCAAGCTGATGGACTAGGGGCGGCTCAGCCGAGGATCTCGGCGACCTTGGCGACCAGGCGGTCGGCGGTGAACGGCTTCTCCAGCGAGCCCTGGGCGCCGATCGATTTGGCCGAGGTCATGTCCCTCAGGTCCAGCCCCTCGACCTGGCCGGAGATCACCAGGACCTTCGCTTCGGGCGACGATTTCCGGACCGCGGTGACGAGGTCGACGCCGCCCATCCGCGGCATCTGGATGTCGGTGACGATCAGATCGAAGGCGCCGCCGGCGGCCGTCGCCTGAAGGGCGCGCTCGCCGTTCTCGGCCAGCGTGACCTCGTGCCCCGCACGCTCGAGCGCGGCTCGCATGACCGAGCGCATCACCGCGTTGTCGTCGACCACCAGTACGCGCGCCACCATCGTCTCCACTCGTCCCGTCGCTACGATACCTGATACGCACCGCTGCGATGTACGGACCATATAGTCTACGACGATCGCAGTTAGCGGGAGGTTAACCCCAAGTCGGCAGCCTGCAGCGACCTCGGGATGCAACCGCCCTGCCGCTCAGACGAACCGCCTCCGCCTCGGCCGGCTGGTGGACCGGGGTCGGCTCAGCCGAGGATCTCGGCGACCTTGGCGACCAGCTTTCCGGCGGTGAACGGCTTCTCCAGCGAGCCTTGGACGCCGAAGGTCTTAGCCGACATCATGCCCTTCAGGTCCGCTCCAACGAAGCGGCCGGACATCACCAGAATCTTCGCGTCGGGCCGCGATTTCCGGATCGCGGTGACGAGATCGACGCCGCCCATGCGCGGCATCTCGATGTCGGTGATGATCAGGTCGAAGCCACTGCCGGCGGCCCCTGCCTGAAGGGCCCGCTCGCCATTCTCGGCCAGCGTGACCGCATGCCCCGATTCCTCGAGCGCCTTGCGGACCACCGAACGAATCACGACGTTGTCGTCGACCACGAGGACTTGCGCCACCATCCGTCTCCAACCCCCGGGTTGCCACGCTACGTGATACGCATCGCTGCGAAGCACGGACCATATGGTCTACGATGGCCGTCGTTACCATGAGGTTAACGCCATGACGTCGAGCCCCGGCCGCATCCTGACGACCCATGTCGGCAGCCTGCCGCGACCTCAGGATGTAACCCGCCTGCTGCTCCGGCGCGCGGCCGGCGAGGCGGTCGACCCGGCCGCCTTCGAGGCGGCGGTATCCGCCGGCGTCATGGACGCGGTCGCCCGCCAGAAGAAGGCCGGCATCGACATCCCGAGCGACGGCGAGATGAGCAAGATCAGCTACGCGACTTATGTCGCCGAGCGGCTGACCGGGTTCTCCGGCGACAGCCCGCGCCGGGTGCCGTCGGACCTGCTCGAGGTGCCGCGCTACATGAAGCGGCTGGCCGAGAGCGGCGGGACGCCGACGCTCACGCGCCCCTGCTGCACCGGCGCCATCCATGTGCGGACGACCGAGCCGCTCGAGGCCGATCTCAAGCGGTTCCAGGCGGCGTTGACGGCCAACGGTTATACCAGGGGGTTCATGAACGCGGCGGCCCCGGGCGTGATCTCGCTGTTCCAGCCCAACCGCTACTACAAGGACGACGACGCCTATCTGGAGGCGCTGTCCAAGGCGATGACGGTCGAATACCGGCGCATCGTCGAGTCGGGCTTCCAGCTCCAGATCGACAGCCCCGACCTCGCCGTCGGCCGCCACACCATGTATGCCGACCTCTCCGAGGACGAATTCCTCCGCCGCTTGGGCGGCCATGTCGCGGCGCTGAACGCGGCGCTCGACGGCATCCCGCAGGATCGCGTTCGTCTGCATGTCTGCTGGGGCAACTACGAGGGCCCGCACACCCACGACATCCCGCTCGCCCGCATCCTGCCGACCGTGCTCCAGATCCGCGCCGGCGCCATCTCCTTCGAGGCGGCCAATCCGCGCCACGCGCACGAGTGGAGCGTCTTTCGCGACATCGAGCTGCCCGACGACCGGGTGATCCTGCCGGGCGTGCTCGACTCGAGCACCAACTTCGTCGAGCACCCGGACCTGGTGGCCGAGCGCCTCTGCCGCTTCGCCGGCGTGGTCGGCCGCGACCGGGTGATCGCCAGCTCCGACTGCGGCTTCGCCACCGTCGCCGACTGGAACACGGTCGACCCCGACATCGTCTGGATGAAGCTGGAATCGATGGCGGAGGGCGCGCGTCGCGCGTCTAAGATTCTGTGGAAGCATTGACCTCCGATCCCGGGAGACCAGCCGTGGTGTTCGAGTTCTTCGGGGCGAAAAAGAAAGTGGTGATCGGCATGGCCCATATCGGGGCCCTGCCGGGGACGCCGCTCTACGACGCCGCGGGCGGCATGGGCCGCCTGATCGAGGCCGTCCTTCGCGATGTCCGCCATCTTCAGGACGGCGGCATCGACGCGGTCTTGTTCGGCAACGAGAACGACCGTCCCTACGTGCTGGCGGCGCCGGCCGAGGGGGTCGCCGCGATGACCGCCATCGTCCAGGCGGTGAAGCCGGCGCTCGCCGTGCCGTTCGGCGTCAACTATCTCTGGGACCCGAAGGCGAGCATCGCCATCGGGGCTGCGACCGGGGCCGCCTTCGTCCGCGAGATCTTCACCGGCGTCTTCGCCTCCGACATGGGGATCTGGGCGCCGGACGCCGCCGGCGCCGCGCGCCTTCGCCGCAGCGTCGGCCGCCCGGACATGAAGATGCTCTTCAACATCAACGCCGAGTTCGCCCACGCGCTCGATGCAAGACCGATCGAGCTCCGCGCCCGGAGCGCCGTCTTCTCCTCGCTCGCCGACGCCATCCTGGTCTCCGGCCCGATCACCGGGAAGCCCGCGGCCGAGGCGGATCTCCGCAAGGTCGCAGACGCGATCACCGACGTCCCGGTCTTGGCCAATACCGGCGTCACCCTCGACAACGTCAAGACCGTGATGTCGATCGCGTCGGGCGCCATCGTCGGCACCCACTTCAAGGTCGATGGCAATACCTGGAACCCGGTCGATGGCGAGCGGGTGAAGCGCTTCATGGACGTCGTCCAGACCTTGCGATGAGGTGCGTCCTCGGCCTCGACATCGGGACGACCTCGACCGTCGGCATCCTGATCCGGCTCCCGGACACGGTGCTGGCTGCCGCCTCGCGGCCGGTGACGCTGTCGGCGCCGCATCCCGGATGGGCCGAGGAGGACCCGCTTCAGTGGTGGGCGAACGTCCGTGAGATCGCCCGCGAGCTGATGTCGTCGGGCGGCATCCGGCCGGAGGATCTCAAGGGCATCGGCGTCACCGGCATGCTGCCGACGGTCGTGCTTCTCGACGAGCGGGGGGCGCTGCTCCGCCCCAGCATCCAGCAGAGCGACGGCCGCTGCGGCGCCGAGGTCGCAAAGCTCAAGGGCGAGATCGACGAGGCCCGATTCCTCGCGCGCGCCGGCAACGGTATCAACCAGCAGCTGGTCGCACCGAAGCTGCGCTGGCTCGAAGCGAATGAGCCCGAGGTCTTCCGTCGCATCGCCACCGTCTTCGGCTCCTATGACTACGTGAACTGGCGGCTGACCGGCGTACGCGCGGTCGAGCAGAACTGGGCGCTCGAGGCGGGATTCGTCGATCTCGCGACGGAGGCGATCGCCGACGATCTGGTGGCGCTCGCCCATCTCCCGCGTGCGGCGGTGCCGCCGAGGTCGGTCTCGCATCATCTCCTCGGCCGGATCACGGCGGCCGCCGCGGCGGAGACCGGGCTGCCGGCCGGGGTCCCCGTGGTCGGCGGTGCCGCCGATCTCATCGCCTCGGCGCTCGGTGCCGGCGTCGTCCGTCCGGGCCAGGTACTGCTCAAGTTCGGCGGCTCCGTCGACGTGCTGATCGCGACCGATCGCGCCCAGCCCGACCCCCGCCTCTATCTCGACCACCACCTGGTCCCCGGCCTTTACATGCCCAACGGCTGCATGGCGACCGGCGGCTCGGGGCTCAACTGGTTCGCCCAGACCTTTGCCGCGGGCAAGACGCATCGCGATCTCGACCGCCTCGCCGCGGCGGTGCCGGCCGGCTCCGACGGCGTCGCCATCCTGCCGTATTTCCTCGGCGAGAAGACGCCGATCCATGATCCCGAGGCCCGCGGCGTCTTCGCCGGCCTGAGCCTCGCCCATGGGCTCGGGCATCTCTGGCGGGCGCTGCTGGAATCCTATGCCTACGCCATCCGCCACCATGTCGAGGTGCTGGCCGACATCGGTCATGCGACCGAGAGCTACCTCGCCTCCGACGGCGGCGCGGCGAGCGACGTTTGGATGCAGATCGTCGCCGACGTGCTGGAGGCGCCGGTGCAACGCCTCGCCGGCCATCCGGGATCCTGCTTGGGCGCGGCGTGGACGGCGGCCGTCGGCACCGGCCTCGCCGACGACTGGATGGGGATCGCACGCTTCGTTGCGAAGGGCGACCTCGTTCGCCCGAACTCGGAGAACGCACCGGTCTATCGCGCCGGCTACCCGCGCTACCGCGACCTCTACCGGCGCTTGAGCGCGTAGCCCCCTCCCCCCACGCTACGCGCGGGGGAGGGGGCTACGCCGCCATCGGTGGCGGCCGTTTGGCGACCCAGTTGGTCGCTCGGTCGTAGGCATGGGCGATTTGCAGGCAGGCGAGTTCGGCGTGATTGGGGCCGACGATCTGGAGTCCCATCGGCAGGCCACCCTCGCTGAATCCCGCCGGCACGGCGAGCGCCGGGCAGCCGGACATCGTCACCGGCAGCACCACCTTCATCCACTCGTGATAGGTCGTCATCTTCCGCCCGGCGATCTCGGTCGGCCACACCGTCTCGACCGGGAAGGGGAAGACCTGCGCCGTCGGCAATACGAAGAAGTCGTAGCGGCGGAAGAAGCGGAGGACCGAGCGGTACCACTCGCTCCGCACCTGGCCGGCGGCGGTGACGTCATAGGCGGAGAGCTTCATGCCGCTCTCGACCTCGAAGATCATCTGGGCATTGAGGTGCCGGCGCTGCGCCGGATCGTCGTAGAAGGGCTTGCCCGACCCGCCGGCCTGCCAGGCGCGCAGGACGAGCCAGGCCTTCCACACCTTGTCGACCGGGTAGTCGGGGATCGCCTCCTCGACGACACAGCCCAGGTCCTCGAAGGTCTTCATCGCCTTCCGGCAGACCTCGAGCACGCCGGCCTCGTAGGGCAGGTAGCCCTCGAAGTCGCCGAGGAAGGCGATGCGCGTGCCCTTGAAGTCGCGATCGAGCGATCCGGCGAAGGCGAGGGGATCGGCGGCGATCGACAGCGGCGCTCTTTGGTCGTAGCCCGCCTGAACCGACAGCAGCATCGCCAGATCCGGTACCGTCCGCGCCATCGGCCCGGCGGTGCCCATCGAGGGCAGGAAGAGGTCGGTGTCGTCGGCGGGGATGCGCCCGGTGCTCGGGCGGAAGCCGAAGACGTTGTTCCACCCGGCGGGGTTGCGGAGCGAGCCGCCATAGTCGCTGCCGTCGGCGACGGGAAGCAGCCGGAGGGCGAGGGCCGCCGCCGCTCCGCCGCTCGATCCGCCCGGCGTACGCGTGAGGTCGTAGGGGTTGCGGCTCGGCCCGAAGACCGGGTTCCGCGTATGCGATCCCAGGCCGAATTCCGGCACGTTGGTCTTGCCGATGACGATGGCGCCGGCCTTCCTCAGGCGCTCGACCATGATCGAATCGACGTCGGGCACGAAGTCCTGGAACAGCGGCGAGCCCTTGGTGGTCGGGATGCCCTTGGTGCTGTCGAGGTCCTTCACCGCCTGGGGGAAGCCATGCAACGGCCCCATGACCTCGCCCCGCATCAGCATCGCGTCCCGCTCGCGGGCCTGAGCGAGGAGTTGGCCCCGGTCCTGCAGCGAGACGATGGCGTTCACTTTCGGATTGAGCCAGTCGATGCGGTTGAGGGTGGCTTCCATCACCTCGGCGCATGAGACGCGCTTCTCGCGGAGGGCGCGGCCGAGCTGGATGCCGTCCATGGCGGTGATCGAGGTCGGCAGGTCGGTTCCGGGCATCGCTCGGGTCTCCACGTGGCCAAGGCGCGTGCCATAATAGCGGATCGGCGGCGAGGAGCCGCGACCGCCTTGAGGCATCCATGACCGCGAGCCTGCCCGACCGTCTCTCCACCAACCCGAAGAGCCCGCACTACGACGAGGCGCTGCTGACCAGAGGCGTCGGCATCCGCTTCAACGGCAAGGAGAAGACCAATGTCGAGGAGTATTGCATGAGCGAGGGCTGGGTCCGGGTCGCCGCTGGGAAGACGGTCGACCGCAAGGGCAACCCGCTGACGATCAAGCTGAGCGGCACCGTCGAGCCGTATTTCCACGACGCTACGACCAAGACCGAATAGGAGAGATTCGATGTTCAAGCTCGACGGCAAGGTCGCGATCATCACCGGCGCCACCAGCGGCATCGGTCTCTCGATGGCGGAGAAATTCGTCGAGGCCGGCGCCCGCGTCGTCATCGCCGGCCGGCGCCGGCCCGAGGGCGAGGCGCTGGCCAAGCGGCTCGGCAAGGTCGCGCGCTTCAAGCAGACGGACGTGACGGACGAGGCGCAGATGAAGGCGCTGGTCGCCGACGCTCTCACCGGCTTCGGCCGGCTCGACTGCATGGTCAACAACGCCGGCGGTCCCGGCCCGGTCGGCTCGATCGAGTCGATCCCGGTGGACGGCTTCGACGCGGCGATGGCGCTCCTTTGCCGTTCGGTGATGCTCGGCATGAAGCACGCCGCGCCGATCTTGAGGAAGCAGCGCTCGGGCTCGATCGTCAACATCGGCAGCGTCGCCGGCAACCGCGCCGGGCTCTCGTCCTCGATGGTCTACAGCATGGCCAAGGCCGGCGTGATCCATCTGACCAAGTGCGTCGCCATGGAGCTGGGCGAGGTCGGCGTGCGCGTCAACTGCATCTCGCCCGGCGGCATCGCTACCGGCATCTTCGGCAAGGCCATGGGCCTGCCCATCGCCGAGGCCGAGAAGACCGCCGAGACGATGAAGGCGAGCCTGGCGAAGCTGCAGCCGATCCCGCGCGCCGGTCTGCCCGAGGACATCGCCGCCGCCACGGTGTTCCTCGCAACCGACGAGGCCAGCTTCATCAACGGCCAGGACATCGTCATCGACGGCGGCCTGATCGGCGGCCGCTTCTGGACGGCCCAGCAGGAAGGCCTCGCCAAGATGCGCCAGGCCTTCGGGGTGAGCTGAGCGGCTAGACCACCGGCGAGGCGCCGCCGTCGACGTTGATGGCGGTGCCGTTGATGTAGCCGCCGGCGTCGGAGACGAGCAGGCAGGCGATGTTGGCGAATTCCTGGGCGGTGCCGATGCGGCCGAGCGGCAGCTTCGAGCCCATGCCCTTGATGAACTCGTCGTAGCCGACGTTGGCGCCTTGGGCCTTGTGGCGGCGCACCCACTGGTCGCTCTCGATCTGGCCGACCAGCAGCGCGTTCACCAGGACGTTGTGGGGCGCGCCTTCGCCGGCCAGCACCTTGGTCAGGGCCAGGCCCGCCGCCCGCGAGACCGTTGTCGGCGCCGAGCCGGCGCCCGGCGTCTTGGCGCCGGTGTTCAGCACGTTGATGACGCGGCCCCATTTCCGCGTCTTCATCTGCGGCAGCGCCAGCCGGGTCATGCGGATCGCCGCGAACAACTTCAGATTGAGGTCGGACTGCCAGATCTCGTCGGTGATCTCCTCGAACTTGTGGGTCTCGGCCTTGCCGGCGTTGTTGACGACGATATCGACCTTGCCGAAGGCGGCCATCGCCGCCTCATAGGCCGTCTTGATCCCGGCCGCGGTGGCGACGTCGGCGGCGACCGTGGCGACGCGGGTCTTGGCGGTCTTGCCGATCAGCGCCTTCGCCTCCGCCAGCACGTCCGGCCGCCTCGCCACGATGACGACGTCGGCGCCGCTCCGGGCGAACTCCGTCGCCATGGCGAGGCCGAGCCCTTTGCTGCCGCCGGTGATCAGCGCGGTGCGTCCGTCGAGACGTACGTCCATGGGAATCTCCCTTAAGAAATCTGCTTCCGGATCGCCTCGATCTCGGCGCGGGCGGCGGCGCGGAGAAGCGAGAGCTCGGTCGAGCCGGCGATCATCGTATAGCCGCCCTTGAACAGGCTCGCGATCGTGTTCTTGCCGTAGGGGACGATGCCGGCCGGCTTGCCGGCCCGCTTGATGCCGGCGAAGGCGGCGTCGATCGCCTTCTGCAGGCTCGGATGATCCCATTCGCGGAAATGGCCGAGCGTGCCCGAGAGGTCGTTGGGGCCGATGTAGAGGGCATCGACGCCGTCGACCGCCGCGATCGCGTCGATGTTCGAGACCGCCTTCTCCGATTCGATCTGGACGATCAGCAGGAGGCGCTCATGCGCCGTGCGGCCATAGGCGTCGATATCGGGCTCGGTGCCGACAAAACGCAAGGGGCCGAAGCCGCGATAGCCCCTGGGCGGATAGCGGCAGGCGGCGACCGCGGCCTTCGCCTGCTCGGCGGTCTCGACCATCGGCACCATCACGGACTCGGCGCCGATGTCGAGGAGGCGCTTCAGATAGACGGGGTCGTTCCACGGCACCCGCACCACCGGCGGGCAACCGGTGCCGGCCAGCGTCTGCAGGTGCGGAATCGTCTCCGCCAGCCCCTGCGGGCCATGCTCCTGGTCGAGAAACAGGAAGTCGTAGCCGGACGCGGCCAGCGTCTCGGTGACGACGGTGCTGATCCCGCTGGTCCAGACGCCGAGGCTCTTCTTCCCGGACGTGAGGCGTGCCTTCAGGCGGTTCGACGTCATCGCGGCTGGTGTCCTTCGGAGAAGATTTCGGCGAGGCGGGGCTTGCGTTGGCAGGGAGTGTCGTTTCGGGGATGATGGCGGCGCAAGCGATTTCACCTAAGGCCATGTCCCGCCTCTCGCGCTGCTTCAACATCGACGACCTGCGCCACGCCGCCCAACGCCGCCTGCCGCGCGGGATTTTCGAGTATGTCGACCGCGGCACCGAGGGCGAGACCTTGCTCTGCGAGAACCGCGCCGCCTTCGACCGCATCCGCCTGCGCCCACCTGTGCTCGAAGACGTCTCGGGCCGTTCGTTGGAGACGACGCTGTTCGGCAAGCCCCTGGCGATGCCGATGGCGATCGCGCCGATGAGCCCGGCCGGCCTGCTCTGGCACGAGGGCGAGCTGGCGCTCGCCCGCGCCGCCGCCTCCGCCGGCATTCCGTACACGCTGCCGACCGAATCGATGACCGTGCTGGAGCGGATCGCCGAGGCCGGCGGGCGGCTCTGGTTCCAGCTCTATCTCTGGAACGACCGCAAGCTCTCCCACGCGCTTCTGGAGCGGGTCGAGCGTGCCGGCTTCGAGGTGCTGGTCGTCACCGTCGACACCAGTGTCATGCCGAACCGCGAGTTCAACAGCCGGAACGGCTTCGCCATGCCGATCCGCCCGTCGGTCCGCGCCGCCATCGACGTCGCCCTCCATCCGCGCTGGCTCTTGGGCGTGCTCGCCCGCTACGTCCTCGCCTCCGGCCTGCCGAAGGCCGCCAACCACCCGGAAGCCTACCGGAACGCGATCTTCCGAAAGCCGCCCGACGACGCGACCGGGATCAGCCGCTCGATGAGCTGGGATGACCTCCGCCTCCTCCGGCGGAAATGGCCCCGCCCACTGATCGTGAAGGGCATCCTCCGCGCCGACGATGCCAGGAAGGCGGTCGACGCCGGCGCCGACGGGATCGTCGTCTCCAACCACGGCGCCCGCAACTTCGACAGCGCCGTCGCCTCGATCGACGCGCTGCCGGCGATCGCCGACGCGGTCGGCGACCGCGCGACGATCCTCCTCGACAGCGGCATCCGGCGCGGCAGCGACGTAGCGAAGGCGCTGGCGCTCGGGGCCAAGGCGGTGCTGGTCGGCCGGCCGGCGCTCTGGGGCATCGCCGTTGCCGGCGAGGCCGGCGCCCACCATGCCCTCGACCTGCTGCGCGCCGAGTTCGACAAGACGCTGGGATTCGCCGGCTGCCGCGACGTCCAGGCGCTCGGCCGCGACCTGCTGGCGGAAGGGACGAGATCATGACCGCCTCGCCGATCCATCCCCGCGAGATCGACCATGTCGTGCTCCGCGTCCGCGACATCGAGCGGATGCGCCGGTTCTATTGCGAGATCCTGGGATGCCGGGTCGAGCGCGAGCAGGCGAAGATCGGGCTGACCCAGCTCCGCGCCGGCCGCTCGCTGATCGACCTCCTCGTCGTCTCCGGGAGCCCCGGCGCCGAGGGCCGCAACATGGACCATGTGTGCCTCCGCATCGAGCCGTTCGACGCGGCGGCGATCTCCGCCTTCCTCAAGGCCAACGGCGTCGACCCCGGCGAGGTGGCGCTACGCTACGGCGCCGAAGGCAGCGGCCCCTCGCTCTACTTGGCCGACCCCGAGGGCAACACCGTCGAGCTCAAGGGCCCGCCGGCCGGTTGAGCGGATCTTGCCGAGGCGGCCGAACCGGCGTATCTCATCGGCGGGGACCGCAGACTCCCCTTGAGACGCTCCGTCCAAGCTCTGCGCAAACCCTCTTTGCGAGGTGCGCGCTCATGGACGCCGACCCGGTCCCTTCGCCGTCGATCTCCCCCACCGCCTATCTCTTCTCGGCCCGCGCCGTCCGCGACTTCGGCGACGGTTTCGTCGCGATCCTGCTGCCGGCCTATCTGACGGCGCTCGGATTCTCGGCGATCGAGGTCGGCGTGCTGGCCACCGTGGCGCTGCTCGGATCGTCGTTCCTGACCCTCGGCGCCGGCATGATCGGCGGGCGGCACGACCAGCGCCGGCTTCTGATCGTCGCCGCCGGCCTGATGGTCGCGAGCGGCGTCGCCTTCGCGCTCGTCCACGACTTCGCCGTCCTGCTGCTGGTCGCCTTCGTCGGCACCATCAACCCGTCGTCCGGCACCGGCGGGGTCTTCGCGCCGCTCGAGCAGACGATCCTGAGCCGCGAGACCGCCGACCGGGAGCGGACGCGCATGTTCGCCCGCTACAGCCTGACCGGGGCGCTCGCCGGTGCCGTCGGCGCGCTGGCCTCGGCGAGCCCGGACTACCTCGCCCATGCCGGCTTCGGTCAGGTCCAGGCGATCCGCGCGATGTTCGTCGTCTATGCCGCCCTCGGCCTCCTCGGCGGTTTTCTCTACAGCCGGATTCCGCCGCGGCCACCGGCGGCTGCAGCGGCGCCGATGGCCGCGCTGGGACCGTCGAAGGGCATCGTCGTCCGGCTCGCGGTCCTGTTCAGCCTGGATTCCTTCGGCAGCGGCTTCGCCGTCCAGTCGCTGCTGGCGCTGTGGCTGTTCGAGCGCTTCGATCTCTCGCTCGCCGCCGCCGGTCTGTTCTTCTTCTGGTCGGGCCTGCTTGCGGCCTTCTCGTTCCCGGTCGCGGCCTGGCTCTCGCGCCGCATCGGCCTGATCAACACCATGGTCTACACCCACATCCCGGCCAATCTCTGCCTGATCGCGGCGGCGGTCGTGCCGTCGCTGCCGGTGGTGCTGGCGCTCCTCCTGATCCGTGCCGCGCTCTCGCAGATGGACGTGCCGACCCGCACCTCCTACGTCATGGCGGTGGTGACCGAGGCCGAGCGGCCGGCGGCGGCGAGCTTCACCGTGGTGCCCCGCAGCCTCACCGCCGCGATCAGCCCGGCGATCGCCGGCGCCCTCTACGCCGCCTCGTTCACGGCGCTGCCGCTGATCATCGCCGGCGTGCTCAAGACCGCCTACGACCTCCTCCTCCTGTTCCAGTTCCGGCACGTGAAGCCGCCGGAGGAGCGGTGAGGGCGAAAGCCTCGCCGGCGATCGCCAGGGCCATCGCGATGGAGATCACCAGCAGCCAGGAGGAAGGCCGCCCGGCATCGGCCGATCGCATTCGATCCTCCGGGCTCACCCTGCCGCCTTGCACGAGCCCAGCGCCGCATTCCAGGTGGCGCTCAGCGCGCGATAGCGAATCTCGGCCTCCTTTTTCGGCGAGCGTGCCTTGATGACGTCTACCAGGATCGACCGGTCGGCCTCCGAGAGGCGGTCCGAACCGACGCGCTGCATGGCGCAACTGCAGATGCGCTGGATCTTGCCGTCGGACATCGTGTCGTGCTCCCCCGCCTTGAAGCAGGCCGAGGGGACGTCATCGGAGCATCCCGTCAGCAAGGCGGACTGAAGCACCAGGCCGGCGGCTTTCGAGAGCCCCGATCGAGCCAAGAGCATGGTTCACCCCGATGTCGGTCGCCCGGAAACCCCGAACCGGGCGACGTCCGCCCGATCCCGCTCCCGAGGCTGCCGCGATTCCTAGCAGCTTTACCTATCCCCTCCTAGGGGATAGGTTAGCGCATGGCACACGATCAGCTCCATCGCACGCATCCCGAGATCATCAAGCGCCTCCGGCGCGCTGAAGGGCACCTGAAGACGATCATCGAGATGATCGCGGACGGCCGCTCCTGCGTCGACGTGGCGCAGCAGCTCCATGCCGTCGAGAAAGCCGTCTGCAACGCCAAGAAGACGCTGATCCACGACCACGTCGACCATTGCCTGGAGCAGGCCGAGAGCACGGGCGCCCGCGGTTCGCGCGCGCCGATCGCCGAGTTCAAGGAAATCTCGAAGTACCTCTGAGCCCCGCGGCGATGACCCCCTTTGCCGACCTCGTCCAGCAGGGTGCGTCGCAGGCTTGGCTGTTCATCCCGAGCGCGATCCTGCTCGGCGCCCTGCACGGCCTGGAGCCGGGCCACTCCAAGACCATGATGGCGGCGTTCATCGTCGCCATCCGCGGGACCGTCGGTCAGGCGGTCCTGCTCGGCCTGGCGGCGACGGTGTCGCACACGGCGGTGGTCTGGGCGGTGGCGCTCGGCGGCCTCTCGCTCGGCCGCACCCTCGACGCCGAGACGAACGAGTCCTACTTCCAGCTCGCGTCGGCCGCCTTGATCATCCTCATCGCGCTCTGGATGCTGTGGCGGACCTGGCAGGACCGTCGCCAGGCGAAGCCGGCGGTCCATGATCACGGCCATGACCACGACCATGACCACGATCACGACCATGGTCACGGCAGACGACATGGGCTCGATCTCGGGGCCGGGGGCTTCCAGGACACCCATCAGCTCGTCCATGCTGCCGACATTCGCCGCCGCTTCGCCGACCGGAACGTCACCACCTGGCAGATAGTCCTGTTCGGCCTCACCGGCGGCCTCATCCCGTGCCCGGCCGCGATCACCGTCCTGCTGCTCTGCCTTCAACTGAAGGAAGTCTCGCTCGGCGCTGTCCTGGTGCTGAGCTTCAGCATCGGGCTTGCGATCACCCTCGTCGCGGTCGGCGCCGCCGCGGCGCTGAGCGTCCGACACGCCTCCCGGCGATGGTCGTGGTTCGGCACCCTCGCCCGCCGCGCGCCGTACGTCTCGAGCCTGCTCATCATCGGGGTCGGGCTCTATGTCGGCGTCCAGGGCTGGGTCGGCCTCCCCTCCTGAGATCGCTTTCCCGTCACTCCGCTCTTTGCCGGCGGCGCGCCTTCGGCGACAATAGCCGCCCCAAGTCACGCATCCTCCCCCGGAGTCTCTAAAAGATGGAATACCGCCCGCTCGGCCGCAGCGGCCTCAAGGTCGCGCCCCTCTGCCTCGGCACCATGATGTTCGGCGGGCCGACCAGCGAGGCCGACTCGCGCGGCATCATCGGGCGGGCCCGCGACCAGGGCTTCAACTTCCTCGACACCGCCGACGTCTACAACGAAGGGCGCTCGGAGGAGGTGGTCGGCCGCGCCATCGCCAGGGACCGCGACTATTGGGTCCTGGCGACCAAGCTCGCCAATCAGATGGGGCAGGGGCCGAACGACAAGGGCCTGTCGCGCAAGCATGCGATGAGCGCCTGCGAGGCGAGCCTGAAGCGGCTCGGCAGCGACTACATCGACCTCTACTATCTGCACCGCGAGGACCTGACGACGCCGCTCGCCGAGACCGTCCAGGCGATGGGCGACCTCGTCCGCCAGGGCAAGATCCGCTACTTCGCGCTGTCGAACTTCCGCTCCTGGCGCTTGGCCGAGGTCTCGAACCTCTGCGACGGGCTCGGGATTCCGAGGCCGGCGGCGAGCCAGCCCTACTACAACGCCTTCAACCGCATGCCGGAGGTCGAGCATCTGCCGGCCTGCGCCTTCTACGGCCTCGGCATCGTCCCCTATAGCCCGCTCGCCCGCGGCGTTCTGACCGGCAAGTACAAGCCGGACGCCGACCCGGCCGAGGGCAGCCGCGCCTCCCGCCAGGACCGGCGGATGATGCAGACCGAGTGGCGGAAGGAGAGCCTGGTGATGGCCCAGGACGTGGTGGCGCACGCGAAGAAGCGCGGCATCACGCCCGGCCAGTTCGCGACATCCTGGGTGCTGGCCAATCCGCTGGTGACCGCGCCGATCGCCGGCCCCCGCACCATGGACCAGTGGGAGGACTATGTCGGCGCGCTCTCCTACAAATTCACCAAGGAGGACGAGGCGCTGATCGACGGCATGGTCGCCTCCGGCCACCCGTCCACCCCCGGCTACAACGACCCGGCCTACCCGATCGAAGGCCGGCCGACGGCGTTCGGCACCTGAGAACAGGTCATCCAAGAGCATGGGAAAGGCGAGCGGGGCGGTTGATCCAAGTCAATGCTCGAAGAGCCGGCTTGGATCCTGAATGATAAGAAGCGAGAAATAGATTAAGTCGTGGAGGTGGCCGATGGCGACGATCAAGCAGCTGCTCGATCAAAAGGGTCACACGATTCATTCCATCGCCAGGGATGCCACGGTATTGGAGGCCATCAGGAAAATGGCGGAGAATGACGTCGGCTCCCTGATGGTCATGCAGGGCGACCGGCTCGTCGGCCTCATCACCGAGCGACACTATGCCCGCAATGTGTTCCTGAAAGGGAAATCCTCCCCGACGACACGGGTCGAGGAGATCATGCAAACGAATATCCTGGTTGCACGGCCAGAACAAACCGTCGAAGAATGCATGGCCGTCATGACCAAGAATCGCGTGCGTCATCTTCCCGTAGTCGATGGGTCAAAAATCTGTGGCATCGTTTCAATCGGCGACCTGGTCAACAGCATCATCGCCGATCAAAAATTTGCCATCGCCCAGCTTGAGCACTATATCCGCAGCTAGGCCGGAAGCTGCGGGACCCTGTGGCGCCGGGGGCGTCGGCGTCATCGCCTCCGGCCACCCTCCACCCCGGCGACGACGACCCGGCCTATCCGATCGAAGGCCGCCCGACGAAATTTGTCCGAGGCGCTTGCGTACCCCCCACCTTATCCGTCCCTCATGCTCCACGTGGGAAGAGAGCAAGACATCGTAACCTTTCCCCGTGATGGGGGAGGGGAGGGTGGGGGCGGGATGCAGACCTCCGATATCTGAAGGACCAGGAACATCATGAACAAGTTCGGCATCGGCCAGGCGGTCAGGCGCACCGAGGATCAGCGGCTCCTGACCGGCACGGGGAAATTCGTCGGCGACGTCAACCTGCCGGGCCAGGCGCATGCCCATGTGCTGCGCTCGCCCGAGTCGCATGCCGAGATCCTCAAGATCGAGACCGCGGCGGCCAAGAAACTGCCGGGCGTGCTCGCGGTGCTCACGGGCGCCGACCTCAAGGCCGACGGCATCCCCGACATGCCGTGCCTGCTCTCGATCAACTCGAAGGACGGCAAGCCCAACCTCGTTCCGTCATATCCGGCGCTGGCTGGGGCGCGCGTGCGCCATGTCGGCCAGCCGGTGGTCCTGGTGGTCGCCGAGACCATCGAGCAGGCGCGCGACGCCGCCGAGGCGGTCGAGGTCGTCTACAAGTCGCTGCCGGCGGTGATCGAGGGGCCGGATGCGCTGAAATCCGGCGCGCCGCAGCTTCACGCCAACGTCCCCGGCAATCTCTCCTTCCACTGGCATGACGGCGACGCCGCGAAGGTCGACGCCGCCTTCGCCAACGCGGCGAAGAAGATCACCCTCGACCTCATCAACAACCGCGTCGTCGCCAACTCGATGGAGACGCGCGGTGCCGTCGCCTCTTGGGACAAGGCGGCCGGCACGCTCTTCGTCCACACCACCTGCCAGGGCTCGCATCACTTCAAGCGCGTGCTCGGCGACCTGATCTTCAAGATCCCCGCCGACAAGGTCCGCGTCGTCACCACCGACGTCGGCGGCGGCTTCGGCATGAAGTACTTCTGCTATCCCGAGCATGTGTTGACGGTGTGGGCGACGAAGCGCCTTGGCCGCCCGGTCAAGTGGATCGCCGACCGCCAGGACTCCTTCCTCTCGGACGTGCATGGCCGCGATCATGCGACCCGCGTCGATCTCGCGTTCGACAAGGACCACAAGATCCTCGGGCTCCGCGTCCACACCGTCGCCAACCTCGGCGCCTATCTCTCGAACTTCGCGCCGATGATCCCGACCGGCGCCGGGCAGGGGATGCACACCGGCGTCTACGCCATTCCCGCCGCCTACAACGAGGTGAAGGGCGTCTTCACCAACACCGTTCCGGTCGACGCCTATCGCGGCGCCGGCCGGCCGGAAGCCGCCTACATGATCGAGCGCGCGATGGATGCCGCGGCCTTCGACCTCGGCATCGACGGGGCCGAGCTGCGCCGGCGCAATTTCCCGCCGGCGGCGGCCATGCCCTACACCAACGCCTTCAAGGTCACCTACGATTCCGGCGACTTCGTCCGCCTGATGGACGAGGCGCGCAAGCTCTCGGGCTGGGGCGGCGCCTTCGAATCCCGGCGCAAGGAAGCTGCGGCCAAGGGCAAGCTCCGCGGCCTCGGCATGAGCTACTACGTCGAGCGCTGCGCCGGCGGCGGCGGCGAGGCGGCGACCGTCCGCATCGAGAGCGACGACACGGTGACCCTCCTGATCGGCACGCAGAACAACGGCCAGGGCCACGAGACCGCCTATGCCCAGGTCGTCAGCGAGCGTCTCGGCGTGCCGTTCGAGAAGGTCCGCGTGCGCCAGGGCGACACCCAGGAGATCGCGACCGGTGGCGGCACGGGCGGCTCGCGCTCGATTCCCGTCGGCGCGCATTCGTGCCAGAAGGCGTCCGACGCGCTGATCGACGTCGGCAAGCCGCACGCGGCCGATCTCCTGGAGGCGGCCGCGGTCGACATCGAGTTCCGGGAGGGTCGTTACGCCATCGCCGGCACCGACCGCTCGGCCTCGATCTTCGAGGTGGCGAAGAAGGCCCGCTCCAAGGGCGGTGCCTTTCTCGCCGCGGGCGAGTACACGCCCTCGGCGGCGACGTATCCCAACGGCTGCCACATCTGCGAGGTCGAGGTCGATCGCGACACCGGCGTCGTCTCGCTCGTCGACTACTGGGCGGTCGATGATTTCGGCATGGTGCTGAACCCACTCCTGCTGGCGGGCCAGGTCCATGGCGGCGTCGGCCAGGGCGTCGGCCAGGCCCTCCTCGAGCACACGGTCTACGACCAGAAGACCGGCCAGCTGCTGACCGGCAGCTTCATGGACTACACCCTGCCGCGGGCCGGCGACCTGCCGCACATCCGCTTCGCCACCATCAACATCCCCTGCCGCAACAACCCGCTCGGCATCAAGGGAGCGGGCGAGGCCGGCACCATCGGCGCCACGCCCGCGGTGGTCAACGCCGTCGTCGACGCCCTCAAGCCCTACAAGGTCCGTCACCTCGACATGCCGACCACGCCCGAGCGCGTCTGGCAGGCGATGCGGGGCGCCGCCGCCTGAGGCTGGCCCCGCACGTTCGTTTCCATGGCCGGGCCCGGCTGCTATATAGTCGGCCCTAGAGGCCCTGGCGCATGCTGATTTTCCTGGCGGATACGGTTCACGACAACCTCCGGCTCAACCCGGACACGGTGCCGTACAACGTCGCGCGCATCGCCGCCTATTGCCGGTCGCTCCACCCCGAGCACGACTATGTGCTGTTCAAGAACCCGCGCCAGCTGATC
>SHVZ01000064.1 GCA_009694025.1 Alphaproteobacteria bacterium
GGATCGCCCTCGGCCGGCGGGATGCACATGACGCCGTCGACGACGAACCCGGCGCGGCGGACGTTGTCGATCAGCCGGTCGGCCTGGTCGGGATCGACCCCTGCCTTCTGCGCCTCGCGGCCGACATTGACCTGGACCAGCACGCGCGGCCGGCGGCCGACCTGATCGGAGGCGCGCGCCAGCGC
The DNA here is from genome assembly GCA_009694025.1 of Alphaproteobacteria bacterium. Taxonomy (GTDB): domain Bacteria; phylum Pseudomonadota; class Alphaproteobacteria; order SHVZ01; family SHVZ01; genus SHVZ01. The sequence goes on from SHVZ01000064.1 coordinate 186, forward strand.
GTCGACCAGGCGCGGGCGGTCGACGGTCTCGATCACGTCGAAGAGCTGCGCCGCGTCCTTGGCCTTGTTGGTCTGGAGCGGCCCGATCAGGCGGAGCTCGAGATCGGCATGGCGGGCCTTCAGCGCCGGCCACTTCGCCTCCGCCTCCTGAACCCGGTTCTCGCCGAAGATGCGCTGACCTGCGGCCAGCGCCGCTTCCAGGCCGGGCGGCCCGACGGTCTTGGAGACCGCGACCAGCGTGACCGCCTCGCCCCGGCGCCCGGCCTTGGCCGCGGCCTCGGCGATCCGACGGCGGACTTGGGCGAGATTGGCGGTGATGTCGGTCATCGGGACTTTCCGACCTCACTTCGTTCGGCCCCCACCCAGCGCGACAACGCTTCGCGTTGCGCGTCCCTCCCCCGGCTTCGCCGGGAGAGGGGGTATGACGGCCTCCTCACCGATACTCCTCCGGCACGTAGCCGAAGCGCTCCATCTGCGGGCGGTGGTCGGCGACCACGCGCCTGACCTGCTCGGGCGTGAGCTCGCGGCGCCATTGGCCGGCCTCGCCCTTGCGGAAGAAGGCCTCGGCCTTCTCCGGACGCTCGATGAAGCCCTTGGTCTTCTCCTGCTGGCTCAAGACCTTGAAGGACGACTGCTTGATCGCCTTGTCCAGCCGCGCACGCGGCGGGTCGATGCCGAGGAAGCGGGCGATGCCGCCGAAGGTCTTGGTCGGGCTCTCCAGCATGTCCTCGTAGCGCACCACATGAAGGCGCGGGTTGGGCCGCCCGGTCCAGCTCTCGACGTGACGGGACCAGGAGCTCAGATACTCGTACACGTGCTTCTCGCTCGGGATGGTCACGGCGCCGGCGGCGGCCAGCAGGTCGATGATCTCGTCGATCGAGACGGTCAGGTGATGGGCATAGGAGATGGCGACGTCGAGCGGGTTGCGCACGACATAGACGGCGCCGAGCGTGAGCTCCATGGCGATGACCGGGTGGCCGCGGTCTTCGAGCAGCGCGTTGTGGGTCTTGACGAAGACCGTGTCGGGCGAGGCCTTCATCAGCTCGCGGTGAACCAGGGGCCGGAGCCTGGCGACGTCGTCGCGGGTGTATTCGGTCCACGGCCGGGGATCGAGGCGGCGGTAGAGCGGCGTCTGGCTCTCGCCCGCGCTCATCTCCATCAGCCGGTTGATGTCGTAGGGCCGATCCGGGTTCCGCATGAAGTTGTGCAGGAACGCCCGAAGCCAGGTGTTGCCCGACTTGGGATAGGAGGCGAGCCAGAGGATTCCGCCCATGGCGTCCTAGGTAGCGGATGCTTGAAAAAAGAAAAGGGGAGCGGCGTATGCCGCTCCCCCGAAAGTGTATGCCGAGAGCCTTAGAAGTTCGCGGCGATGCCGAGCACCAAGGTGGTCGCGGTCTGGTTGCCGCCGTTGAGGGAGGTCGTGCCGGAGGACTGCGCGCCCGTCGGGCTCGTCCGACGCTGGTAGTTGAGGCTGCCGAGGACCTGCACGCCACCGCCCAGGTTGTAGGCGGCGCCGAGCACGTAGTGACTCAAACGCTCGGTAGTGGTGACGGTCCTCTCGAACTTGGACCGCTGAGCGATCGCGCCGACCTGCCACGGCGTGCCGGGGAAGCTGTACAAGACGCCGCCGCCGAACGTCGTGTTGTCCTGGTTGTTGCCGCTGCCGTTGGTGAACCTCGAGAAATTGAGGCCGGCTTCCCAGCCCATGACCTGGATGAAGGCGTCGCCGCGATAGGCGGAGAGATCCTTGTTGGTGGAGATCTCGTTCGTCGAAGCCGAGTAGCCGCCATCGAGGCCGACGGTGACGTCGCCGAACTTGCCGCGATAGTCGGCGGCGATCGACCAAGCCTGGCCGTTACAGCTCCGCGAACGCGAGCCGTCGCAGTCGGTCTTGCCCTGAGCCGCGAAGCTCCGGGTACCCTTCGTCCCATCCGGCGCATAGGACACGCCGAAGGAGAAGCCGCCGAAGGTCGGCGAGAAGTAGATGATCTTCTGGGAGTCGTTGCCATCGACGTTCGGGTAGGTGGTGCCGGTGCCGAGGGCGTAGACGCCGTCCGGCGAGTCGGTGCCGAGCAGGCCGCCGACGTAGGGCGACCACCCCTTCAGCTTGCGGACGTCGTCCTCTTCACCGACGCGGATTTCGCCGAACGCGCCTTTGACGTAGCCCCAGGTCTCGTCGATCTGGTCCGTCGACAGGGCGTTGGTGGACGCGTTGTCCGACCAGGCCTCGAGCTCGACGCGGAACCCGAAGATCAGGCCGTTGTTGAGCTTGGTCTCGCCCTTGAAGAAGATTTCCGAGTTCGACGTCATCCAGAAGTCGCGCGGCACAGCGCCGTTGACCCGGGCGTTCGACGGGAAGTCGGCGAACATAGCCCAGTTCCGCCAATAGCCGCCGAGGCCAATATACCCTTGGGCCAGGGCGTCGCCGGCGGTGAGGCCGACGGCGACCAGCGCCGACGTGCCGAGAAGCACTTTCTTCATTACGATGTCCCTCCAGTCTACGTGCGGTCTACGGAGCTTAGGGCCTGACATCGTTCAGATCCTTGCGCCGCGTTCCGCGGTTTCCCGTGACAGGGGGTGCACCCCGTGCCCGGCGCGCCCACTCTATGTCCGGATCGTGGCCGGTCAAGGTCTTTCCCGGGGCCGGGCCCACCGACACCGACCGGCTGTGACCGATGGGCCACAGGGTCTATGCCCTTGACGGCGGCCATAGAGACTTATTAATACACGGGGCGATTTTGCGAGGAGGCGGGCATGGCGGGACAGTGGTGGCGAGGGGCGGGTCTGGCCCTGGCGGCGGCCTTGGCGGCCTGCACGCCGGCCGCGGGTGATTCGGCTGCTCGTGGCAGTCGCCATGATGCCGCCGCGCCCCAGAACCAGCGGGAATCCCTGTTCGGCGAGCGCGGCCTCAACCTAGGCGGGCTGCCGGCCGACGATAAAGACCAGGGGAGCGGGATCGCCGTCAACAGCTTCCTGTGGCGGGCATCGCTCGACACCATCGCCTTCATGCCGCTGTCTTCGGCCGATCCCTTTGGCGGGGTGATCATCACCGACTGGTATTCGCCGCCGGAGACGCCCGGCGAGAGATTCAAGATCAACGTGTATATCCTCGACCGCCAGCTCCGTGCCGACGGGGTGCGCGCCGCCGTCTTCCGCCAGCGGCTCGGCAGCGGCGGGCAATGGGCCGAGGCCCCGGTCGACAAGACGACGACGACCGAGCTCGAGAACGCCATCCTCACCCGCGCCCGCCAGCTTCGGATCGGCCAAAGCTCGTAATCTGTTGAAATTAAAAAGTTAAAGAGCTTTCTTTCCCCCCTTCGGCGGGGGCGGGTTCCGAAGGCCGGCACCAGGCTTTCCACAGCCTACGATAGGCGTCCTCCACGGCCGCCGCATGGGCGGGTGCGTCGAGGAGCCGGGCGCGGCGGCCGGCGTCCCGGGCGAGCCCGGCCGCCGCCGAGACGAAGTCCTCCTCCGTCGCCGCCGCCAGGTCGTCGAGACCGACCTGGTGGAGGAACGCGGCGCTCATCCGGCCGAGGAAGCGGCGGCCGGCGAGCGTCACGACAGGCACCCCCATCCACAGGGCCTCATAGGTCGTCGTGCAGCCGTTGAACGGAAAGGTGTCGAGGGCGACGTCGAAGCCGCCGACGGCGGCGAGATGGCGTTCGCGGTCGGTGCGATGCCCCTCGAACGCCAGACGCGACACGGCGATGCCCGCGGCGGCGAACCGTCGCCCGATGTCGTCGACGAGGTCGGGATCGGCGAAGGCGTCCCGGTATTTGAGGACCAGGCGGGAATCGGGGACGGCGGCAAGGGCCCGGGCCCAGAGCCCGATCACCCGGTCGTTGAGCTTAATCGGGTTGGCGCAGGAACCGAAGGTGAACGGCCCCGCCGACGCCGGCCCGACCGGCACCTCCTCGATCGGCATGTGCAGATAAAGGCAGGGGAGCCGGATCACGGTTTCGGTGAACCGCTCCTCCCCGCCCTCGGGGCTCAGCACGCCGTCGCTGAGAAAGCCGTCCATCTGGTCGAGGCCACTGGTGGTGTAGTCGTAGAGGCTCACCGCAACCGGCGCCGGCTTCAAGGCCGCAACCGCGATGCGGTTGAGCGGCGTGTGGCCGGCCACCGCCACCAGGACATCGATGCCGTCGCCCCGGATCAGCGCGGCGAGCGAGCGCCCGTCGAGGCCGGTCGTCGACCGCCAGATCCGCGTCGCGGCCCGGATCCGCTCGGTCACCGGATCGCCGGTGCCGTCGCCGGAGGCATACACGTGCACCTCGATCCGCTCGGGGTCGTGGTGCTCGATCAGGCCGACCAGGTTGCGCGCCACCGGATGGCCGCCATGGAGATCGGCCGAGAGATATCCCACCTTGAGCCGCCGCTCCGGGTCGGGCCGGTTGGCGCGCGCGCGCCGATCGGGCGCCGCCTGGAGGGCCGCCCAGCGACGATGCAGCTCGAACAGCTCCCCGCTCGTGGCCGCCGGGTCGTAGTGCAGGCCGAGAATCAGGCCCTTCAAGGTGACGGGCGTGACGGCAACGGCGGTCGCCCGGCGAAAGGTGCGCGTCGCCTGAGCCAGGTTGCCGGTCATCATCTCGGCCTGGCCGAGGAGCGCCAGCGCTTCCGGCGACGATGGACCGAGCGCGATGGCGCGATGGGCGAGGGACCGTGTCTCGCGCGAACGCGAGCGATGGCTCGACACCCACCCGAGTCCGATCAGCGCCGGCTCAAGGGCGGGGTTGGTCCCGATCGTCCGGCGGAAATGCCGCTCCGCCACCGCCATACGCCGGCGCTGCAACAGATAGGTGGCGAGATTGAGATGCGCCATCGGCTCGGCAGGAGCGAGCGTGAGCGCGGTCGCGAGCGCACGCTCGCCGGCGGCGTCTTCGCCCGCCTTGACCAGGGCGGTGCCCAGCATCAGATGGAGGCCCGCGAGCCGCGGCGCGACGGCGAGCGCCCGGCGATAGCCGAGGCACGCCGCCGTCAGCGCCGGGCCCCTTGCGTGGAGGGTGGCGAGTTCGCCGAGGGCGGCGACCGAGCCCGGCGCGAGCGCGACGGCCTGGCGCCAGGCGCGCCGCGCCTGGCCTGCATCGCCAGCCCTGAGATGCCTCAGACCTTCGGCATTGAGCCGTTCGGCGGCGGTCTTCGATGCCGGCGGTCCCGGACGCGCGGTCGACATGGGGCTCCACGTATACGGAGACGACGCGGCACTCTAGCAGGCCCCCGATGCACGGCTGCCTTCCGCCTTGCGGGCGGCGGCCTTCCGCCGCCATTATGGCCGCCTTTCGGCGGTTCGAGGCGGCATGGCCCGGTACAATTTCAAGGAATCGGAGGCGCGCTGGCAGCAGGCCTGGGAGACCCGCGGCACCTTCCGCGCGGTCGAGGATCCGTCGCGCCCGAAATACTACGTCCTAGAGATGTTCCCCTATCCGTCGGGCCGGCTCCACATGGGCCATGTCAGGAACTACACGCTCGGCGACGTGGTCGCGCGCTACAAGCGGGCGCGTGGCTTCAACGTGCTGCACCCGATGGGCTGGGACGCCTTCGGGCTGCCGGCGGAGAACGCCGCGATCGAGGCCAAGGCCCATCCGGCCGAGTGGACCTACGCCAACATCGCGACGATGAAGGCTCAGCTCAAGTCGATCGGGCTGTCCTTCGACTGGTCGCGCGAGCTCGCGACCAGCGATCCCGGATACTACAAGCACGAACAGAAGATGTTCCTCGACTTCCTGAAGGCGGGCCTCGCCTATCGGAAGGAGAGCTGGGTCAACTGGGACCCGGTCGAGAACACCGTGCTGGCGAACGAGCAGGTGGTCGACGGCCGCGGCTGGCGTTCGGGCGCGGTCGTGGAGAAGCGGCTGCTGTCGCAATGGAATTTCAAGATCACCGAGTTCTCCGACGACCTGCTGGAGGCGCTGAAGGGACTAAACCGCTGGCCGGACAAGGTCCGGCTGATGCAGGAGAACTGGATCGGCCGTTCCGAAGGCGCCCGGGTGAAATTCGCGTTGAGCGGACGCAAGGACGCGGTCGAGGTGTTCACCACGCGGCCCGACACGCTGTTCGGCGCCGCCTTCATCGCGATCGCCCCCAACCACCCGCTGGCGCAGGAGCAGGCCAAGGCCGATCCCGAGCTCGACGCCTTCATCCGCGAGTGCAACCGGATGGACACCAGCGAGGCGACGCTGGAGCAGGCGGAGAAGAAGGGCTACCTGACGCCGCTGAAGGCGGCACATCCGTTCGACGGCGGCTGGCGGCTTCCTGTTTACGTCGCCAATTTTGTTTTGATGGAGTACGGCACCGGCGCCATCTTCGGCTGCCCCGGGCACGACCAGCGCGACCTCGACTTCGCCCGCAAGTACAAGCTGCCGGTCACGGCGGTGGTGCGCCCGACGGACGCCGCCGCGATCGAGATCGGCATGGATGCCTTCACCGACGACGGCATCGCCTTCCACTCGAAGTTCCTCGACGGGTTGCCGACGGCCGAGGCGAAGACCGCCGCCATCGACCGGCTGGAGAAGGACGGGACGGGGACGCGCTCGATCACCTATCGTCTCCGCGACTGGGGCGTGTCGCGCCAGCGCTACTGGGGCTGCCCGATCCCGGTCGTCCATTGCCTGACCTGCGGCATCGTGACGGTGCCGGAGAAGGACCTGCCGGTCGCGCTGCCCGATGACGTCACCTTCGACAAGCCGGGCAATCCGCTCGACCATCACCCGACCTGGAAGAACGTCGCGTGTCCCGCCTGCGGCGAGCCGGCACGGCGCGAGACCGACACCTTCGATACGTTCTTCGAGTCGTCCTGGTATTTCGCGCGCTTCTGCGACGCCAAGGCCGAGACCGCCTTCTCGCGGCAGTCGGTCGACTACTGGATGCCGGTCGACCAGTACATCGGCGGCGTCGAGCATGCCATTCTGCACCTCCTCTACTCGCGCTTTTTTGTCCGCGCGCTCCGGCGCTGCGGCTATATCGGCATCGACGAGCCCTTCGCCGGAATGCTGACCCAGGGAATGGTCTGCCATCAGACCTTCCGCGATTCCGACGGCAGGTGGATCCAGCCGGACCAGGTCAGGAAGGAGGGCGACGGCTGGGTCAAGGTCGAGGACGGAGGCGCGGTCTCGGTCGGGCGCTCGGAGAAGATGTCGAAGTCGAAGAAGAACGTCGTCGATCCGGACCGCATCATCGACACCTACGGCGCCGACACCGCGCGCCTGTTCATGCTTTCCGACAGCCCGCCCGAGCGCGATCTCGAATGGACCGAGGCCGGGATCGACGGCGCCTGGCGCTACGCCCAGCGTCTCTACCGCGCGATCGCCGAGCCCGGGCGCCCGCTCCCGGCGAAGGGGACCCGGCGCCCGACCGATGTCGGCGCCGCGGCGGCCGAGATCGAACGGAAGATCCACAAGACGATCCATTTCGTCACCGACGATCTCGAGCGCTTCCATTTCAACCGGGCGGTCGCACGCATCCGCGAGCTGTCGAACGCGCTCGAGGATCTGGCGGGCGAGGGCGCCGATGCCGCCTGGGTCAGGCGCTTCGGCTGGGAGACGCTGGTGACGCTGGTCGGGCCGATGATGCCGCATCTGGCCGAGAGCCTGTGGCAGGCGCTGGGCCACGCCGAGCTGCTGGTCGACCAGCCCTGGCCCTCGGCCGACCCACGGCTCGTCGTCGACGACACGGTCACCATCGCCGTGCAGATCAACGGCAAGCTCCGCGGCACCATCGAGCTGCCGAGGGACGCCGACCGTTCGGCGACCGAAGCCGCCGCGCTCGGTCAGGCCGACGTGGCGAAGCACGTCGCCGGCCGCGCGCCGAAGAAAGTGATCGTCGTCCCCAACCGGATCGTCAATGTGGTGCTGTAGAGGCCTTGCCGTCGCGCTTCTTCTTCTCCTCGCCGGCTGCGGCTTCGAGCCGCTCTACGGCGAGCGGCCGGGCGTTCCCGGCCAGGCGGTCCAGGCGATGGCGGAGACGCGGATCGCGCTCATCCCCGACCGTCCCGGACAGGAGCTGCGCAACTATCTCCTCGACCGGCTGACGCCGCGCGGCGCGCCGTCGCGGCCGCGCTATGAGCTGCAGGTCGGCCTGACCGAGCGTCGAGACAATCTCGGCGTCTCGCGCGACGACACCGCGACCTACGCCCGACTCACGCTGACGGCGACCTTCACGCTTCGCGAGATCACGAGCGGCCAGGCGGTGTATTCCGGCCAGAGCCGCTGGACCAACGGCTTCACCGTCGTCGCCTCGCACTTCGCCAACCTGGCCTCCGAGGCCGACGCGCGAGGCCGCGCGCTCCGCGAGATCGGCGAGGATATCCGCCAGAAGCTCGGCCTGCATTTCTCGAAGCCGGCGGGCGCGTGAGGTGAAGGTCGCCGACCGCGCGGTCGACCGGTTCCTCAAGCGTCCGGACGCGGGCCTGCGCGCCGTCCTCTTTTATGGCAACGACGTCGGCCTGATGCGCGAGCGCGCGAAGGCGATCGCGCGGACGGTGGTCGAGGATCTCGCCGATCCTTTCCGCGTGGTCGAGCTGCAAGCGAAGACCGTGCGGGAAGATCCGGCCAGGCTCGCCGACGAGGCGGCGGCGATCGCCTTCACCGGCGGGCGGAAGGTGGTTTGGGTCAGGGACGCCGGCGACGGTCTCACCGAAGCGGCGCGCTCGCTGTTCGACCGGCCGGGCTGGGACGCCCTGGTGATCGTCGAGGCACCGGAGCTCGCCAGCCGGTCGAAGCTGGTCGCGCTTTTCGGCGAGGACGACGGCGCCGCGGCGGTCGGCTGCTACCCCGACCGCGAGGAGGCGATCGAGCGCGCGGTCGAGGAGACGCTGGCCTCCCATGGGCTCGAGATCGCGCCGGACGCGCTGGCGTTCCTCTCCGAGCACTTGGGTGGCGACCGCGGCGTGACCCGGTCCGAGGCCGAGAAGCTGGCGCTTTATTGCGCCGGACAAAAATCCGTGACGAGGGCCGACGCGGTGGCGGCGGTGGGCGACAGCGCCGCGGTCGGGTTCGACGACGCGGTCGCCGGCGCCTTCGAGGGCGACCCGCCCCGGCTGTCGCGGGCGCTTGGGCGGCTCAAGGCCGAAGGCGTCTCGCCGGTCGCGATCCTGACCGTGGCTGAGCGCCACGGCCACCGCCTGCAGCTGGTCGCGGCGGCCGTTGCCGCCGGGAGTTCGCCGGGCGCCGCGGTCAAGGGCCTCCGGCCGCCGGTTTTCTTCGCGGCGGCCGAGAGTCTGGAGCGCCAGGCGCGTCTCTGGGGGCCTTCGCAGGTCGCCCGGGCCATCGGACTGCTCACCGAGGCCGATCTTCGCTGTAGGACCACCGGATCGCCGGCGCAGGCGATCGTCGGCCAGGCCTTGCAGGCGGTTGCCTCTCTGGCCCGCCGCGACGGTCGCCGGCAGGTCGCCACCTGAACGGGCCGTGACCTCCGAAAATCGCGTTATATCGACTCGACAATTTGCAGAATCAAAGAGTTACGGTACGGTATTGGGATCGTCAGGCGTTTGCTGCACCGCCCGCGCCGCCGGTTCCGCCGCCTCCGGTGCCGCCGTGGGTGATCCGAGAGAGCAATCCGTCGAGCTGTTCCAGGGTGCCATAGTAGACGGTCAGGGCCCCTCGGGTGCCGTCGAAGGTGACTTTGACCCTGAGTCCGAGCAGGGTTTCGAGGTCGCGTTCGAGCGCCGCGGTATTGGGATCCGCCGGGGCGGCGGGCTTAGCGGTAGGGCCGCCGCTTTTCTCGGTAGCGACCAGTCGTTCCGTCTGACGGACGGTAAGCCCTTTATCGACGATCTTCTTCGCCAGCACCTCCGCATCTTCGTGCCCGACCAGGGCCCGGGCATGCCCGGCGGTCAATTGACCGCCCTCGACCAGCTTCCGAACCGGTTCGGGGAGGGTCAGGAGCCGCATCAGGTTGGCGATGTGGCTCCGGCTCTTGCCGACGACCTTGGCCAGATCTTCCTGAGTATGGCCAAATTCCTCGACCAGCCGGCGGTAGCCCTCGGCCTCTTCGACGGCGTTCAGATCCTGCCGCTGGATGTTCTCGACCAGCGCCACTTCGAGGGCGTCGCGGTCGGGAAGATCCTTGATGAGGATCGGCACCTCATGCAGCTGGGCCGCCTGGGCTGCCCGCCAGCGACGCTCGCCGGCGATAATTTCATAGGCGTTGGCCGACTCGGGATGCCGTCGGACCAGGATCGGCTGGAGTATGCCCTGGGCTCGGATCGAGTCGACCAGGGCCGCGAGCGACTCTTCGTCGAAATTCTTCCGGGGTTGGAAGCGCCCGGGGTAGACTTGGTCGATCGGTACCGACTTGCTCGCCCGGAGCTTGTCGAGCTCGGCGTAATCCTGCGCCTCCTCGCCGAACAGCTGGCCGAGGCCGCGGCCGAGGCCGCGGCGGCGCCCGCCCGTGCCTTCCTGCTCCTCGATCACGCGGCGAGCCGTTCGCGCCGCATGACCTCCCCGGCCAGGCGCAGGTACGCCTGGGAGCCGACGCATTTGAGGTCATAGACCAACACCGGCGTGCCGTGGGACGGCGCCTCGGAAACCCGCACGTTGCGCGGGATCACCGTGTCGTAGACCTTGGCGCCGAGATGGCCGCGGACGTCGGCGGCAACCATGTTCGACAGGTTGTTGCGCTTGTCGTACATGGTCAACACCACCCCTTGGATCTCAAGGCGCGGATTCAGCGACCGCTTGATCCGCTCGATGGTCTTCATCAGATGGCTCAGGCCCTCGAGGGCGTAGAACTCGCACTGGAGCGGGACCAGCACCGCGTCGGCCGCGACCAGCGCATTCAAGGTGAGGAGGCCGAGCGACGGCGGGCAGTCGATCAGAATATAGTCCATGCCGCGGGCGTCGCAGAGCACGTCGGCGAGTTTGAACTCGCGCCGTCCCTGCTCCACCAGCTCGATCTCGGCGCCAGACAAGTCGACCGAGGCGGGGACGATGGAGAGGCGAGGAATCGCTGTCGCCTGCACTGCCTTGGTGATCGGCAGGCCCTCGCACAGCACCGCATAGGTGTCGCGCTCGCGGGCTGTCCGGGCAATACCGAGGCCGGTCGAAGCGTTTCCCTGGGGATCGAGGTCGATGATCAGCACCCGCTTGTCGCAAGCGGCGAGCGCCGTGGCCAGGTTGATCGTGGTCGTCGTCTTGCCGACACCGCCCTTTTGGTTGGCGACGGCAATGATGCGAGGCCGACCGGTCACACTTTCCGCCAGCTCGATCATTTTTTTCGCTCCACCCTGGTCAGCCTGAGGATTACGCTCGTAGGACTAGTCCGACTTGCGAGGCGTGACACGGTCATATTCCACCCTTTCTCCGCCTCCGTCAATTCCTCATCGGCGGTCGCCCCCTTAGGGAAGAGGCAGACCGTCTCGGGCCCCAGGAACTCCTTGGCCATATCGAGTAGCCTCGGTAGCGGTGCAAGCGCGCGCGCGGTCAGACTTCGGGCCTTCCAAGGGGTCAGGTGGTCGATCCGGACCTCATGGACCGTCATACCGAGGCCGAGCTGGCGGTCGAGCTCCCGGAGAAAGGCACACTTGCGGCTGTCGGACTCGACGAGATGGACGTCCGTGGCTCCGAGAATCGCCAAGACCGCGCCGGGGAAGCCAGCGCCGCTGCCGAGATCGAGCAGCCCCGGGCCGTCGGCCATCAAAGGGCGAAGCTGGGCCGAATCCAGGAAGTGCCGCTCCCAGATATCGGCCGCCGTCGACTTGCCGATGAGGTTGACCGCCCGCTGCCAGCGGGTCAGGAGGGTGGCGTAGAGGCGAAACCGGTCGAGTGTTTCACGTGAAACACCGGTGGCGGCCCCGAATTCCTCCGGGCTCATGCCTGGGCGTGGCGGAGGAGCGCCACAACCGCGGCCGGCGTGACCCCCGAAAGCCGGGATGCGGCCCCGATCGTGGCCGGACGGGCGCTCCTGAGGACGCTTCGGACCTCAGTCGAGAGCCCGCCGACCGCATCGAGGTCGAGATCGTCGGGCAACGCCAGCGCCTCATCCCGGCGAAAGGCCTGGATATCGTCGTCCTGGCGTCGAAGATAGCCGGCATAACGGCCGTCGATCTCCAACTGGGCCCGGATTCCCGGGGCGATCCCGGCGATTTCGGGCCAAACCGCCGCCAACCGGTCGAGCGTCACGTCGGGAAACGACAGGAGGGCGAAGGCCGTGCGGACCAGGCCGTCCTGGGTGACGGCAAAACCCTGGCGGGCCAGCGCGGTCGGGCTCAGGGACAGGCGGTCGAGGAGGGTTCGGCCAGCGGCCAGCGCCGCCGACTTAACCGCGAAGGCACGGGCCCGGGCCGCCCCCATGCATCCAACCGCCAAACCCTTGGCCGTGAGCCGGAGATCGGCATTGTCGGCCCGGAGGCTCAGGCGGTACTCGGCCCGGGAGGTGAACATGCGATAGGGCTCGGTCACACCGCGGCCGACCAGGTCGTCGACCATAACGCCGATATAGGCGTCGGCGCGGTCGAGCACGAAGCGCCCGCCGCCGCCGCCGGCAAGGAGGGCGGCATTGACCCCGGCGATCACGCCCTGGCCCGCCGCCTCCTCATAGCCGGTCGTGCCGTTGATCTGCCCGGCGAGAAAAAGCCCGGATACCCGCCGGGTTTCCAGGGTCGGCCGGAGTTCCCTCGGGTCGACGTGGTCGTATTCGATGGCATAGCCGGCCCGGAGGATCCTGGCCCGCTCCAGGCCGGGGATGGTCCGGATCAGCTCGGCCTGGACCTCTTCGGGCAGCGACGTCGAGATCCCGTTGGGATAGACCGTCGGGTCATCCAGGCCCTCGGGCTCGAGAAAAATCTGGTGGCGCTCGCGGCTGCCGAAGCGCACCACCTTGTCCTCGATCGACGGGCAGTAGCGGGGGCCGACGCTCTCGATCTGGCCGGAATACATCGGCGCGCGATGCAGGTTCGTCCGGATCAGGGCATGGGTCGCCGGGGTGGTCGCGGTGATATGGCAGGGGATCTGAGGCGTGGTGATTCGCTCGGTCAGGGTCGAGAAGGGTTCCGGCGGGTCGTCGCCGTTCTGGACCTCGAGGCCCGACCAGTCGATGGTGCGGCCGTCGAGGCGGGGAGGGGTTCCGGTCTTGAGGCGGCCCAAGGGGAAGCCCAAGCGCGTGAGCGCCGCCGAAAGCCCGACCGAGGGCGGCTCGCCGGCTCGGCCGGCCGGTTCCGTTGTCTCGCCCCGGTGGATCAGCCCTCGAAGGAAGGTCCCGGTGGTCACGACCACCGCGCCGGCCCGAACCTCGCGGCCATCGGCCAGCCGCACGCCGACGATCCGGCCGGCGTCGGCGATGAGGTCTTCGACCCCGCCCTCGACGATCTCGAGCCCGGCCTGCTCGGCCAGCAGCGCCTGGACGGCGTCGCGGTAGAGGCGCCGATCGGCCTGCGCCCGGGGGCCGCGGACCGCCGGTCCCTTGCTCCGGTTGAGCACCCGGAACTGGATCCCCGCCCGGTCGATCGCCCGCGCCATGATCCCGTCGAGCGCGTCGATCTCCCGGACCAGATGACCCTTGCCGAGGCCCCCGATCGCCGGGTTGCAGGACATGGTCCCGACGGTGTCCCGGCGGTGGGTCACCAGCGCCGTCCGGGCCCCCATGCGGGCCGCTGCGGCAGCCGATTCGGTGCCCGCATGCCCCCCTCCGATGACCACGACGTCGACCTTCATGGGCGCCAGTTTACGCGCTGAATGTTTCACGTGGAACACCGCCGTCACTTGCCGATGCAGAAAGTCCGGAACAGGGCGTCCAGCACGTCCTCCACGTCGATACGCCCGGAAATCCGGCCAAGTGCCTGAGCTGAAACACGTAATTCCTCGGCCTTAAATTCCGTTTCCGCTATCGTCATGAATCGATCTATCGACTCGATACAAGCCAAAAGCCCTTGCCGGTGTCGTGCCCGGGTCACCACCGGCTCCTCGGACTCGGCCCCGAGCCGCCCGACTTCGCCCCCGAGCCGGTCGATCAGAGCGTCCATTCCCTCGCCCGACTTTACCGAAACAGGGAGGACCGGCCGGCCGTCAAAGAGAGGGGGCACCGGCCCCAGATCCTCCTTGTTGCCGACCACCAGGGTGGTCCCGTCGACCACCGAGCGGATCGCCGGGGTGTAGAGCGCCGACCAGTCGTCGGAGGCACCGACCAGGATCTTGAGATCCGCCCCCTTCGCCCACAGGGTCGCCCGCCGGACCCCTTCGGCCTCGATCGCGTCACCGGCCTCGCGGAGACCGGCGGTATCGGCGAGGATCGCCGGGACTCCTCTCAAGTCCAGGTGCACCTCGATCACGTCCCGGGTGGTCCCGGCGACCGCCGAAACGATTGCTGCATCGCGGCATGCCAGCGCGTTCAGCAGACTCGACTTGCCGGCGTTCGGCGGGCCCAGGATCGCCACCCGCACCCCCTCCCGCAGGCGCTCGCCGGCCCCCTGACGGCCTAAAAAATCCGATATATCATTTCGCAACAACAACAGCTCGGTTTTGACGCGCGCCTCGACCCCTTCCGGTAGATCCTCATCGGCGAAGTCGAGCGCCGCCTCGACCTGGGCCATCGCCGCGATCAGACGCTTCCGCCACCCCTCGACCCGTCCGCCGAGGGCTCCCTCCATCTGCCGGAGGGCCTGCCGGCGCTGGGCCGCGGTCTCCGCCTCGGTCAGATCGGCGATCGCCTCGGCCTGGGTCAGATCCATCTTGCCGTTACGGAAGGCGCGCCGGGTGAACTCGCCGGGCTCGGCTGCCCTTAAGCCCAGCCGGCCGAGGGCGGCGACCGCCGCGGCGACCGTCGCCCGCCCGCCATGGAGGTGGAGTTCCGCCCCGTCCTCGCCGGTGTAGCTGAAGGGTGCCGGGAACCAGAGAACCAGGCTCCGATCGACGATCCGGACGCGGGACGACGCGATCGTCCCGGAATCGGGACGATCGGGCGCCGGCCCCGGAAGAGCCGGTTCGGCCAGGGCGACGACCGTCGCCACCCGCGGCGCCGGCAGGCGCCCCACCAGGGCCTCGACCGCCCGGCGGACGCCCTGGCCGGATAAACGAATGACCGCGAGCGCCGATTTGCCGGGCGGGGTCGCCAGCGCGTAGATCCCCGGCTGCTGGGGGAGACCCTTTCTCTTATGATCGCCGCTCATCGTAAGGGGGGCCCCAGTCCTTGAACCGCCTCGACCAAGCGACCAGTCCTTATCTGCTACAGCACCGGGACAACCCCGTCCATTGGCAGACCTGGGGGCCCGCCGCCTTCGCCGAGGCCAAGCGGCGCGACGTGCCCATCCTCCTGTCGGTCGGGTATGCCGCCTGCCATTGGTGCCATGTGATGGCCCATGAAAGCTTCGAGGACGCCGCGACCGCGGCCGTGATGAACGAGCTCTTCGTCCCCATCAAGGTCGACCGCGAGGAGCGCCCGGACGTCGACACCATCTACCAGTCGGCGCTCTCCCTTCTCGGCGAATCCGGCGGCTGGCCGCTCACCATGTTCCTCACGCCCTCGGGCGAGCCGTTCTGGGGCGGGACGTATTTCCCGCCGTCGGCCCGCTACGGCCGGCCGGGATTCCAAGACGTGCTCCGCAGCGTCCACGGCACCTACAAGCGCCAACCCGAAACCGTCGCCAAGAACGTCGGCGCGTTGAAGGAGGCGCTGGGGAAGCTCTCGGTCTCGCGCGCCGGCGGGTTGCCGGGCCTGGACGATCTCGACCGGGCGGCGCGCAAGCTCGTCCGCGAGGTCGACCCGTTCTTCGGCGGCTTCGGCTCGGCGCCGAAATTTCCGAACGTGCCGGGTCTCCTCCTCGTCTGGCGCGCCTGGATCCGCTCGGACCAGCGGCCGTTCCTGGAGGCGATCGCCACCACCCTCGACCGCATGTCCCAGGGCGGCATCTACGATCACCTCGGCGGCGGCTTCGCCCGCTATTCGGTCGACGAGGAGTGGCTGGTCCCGCATTTCGAGAAGATGCTCTACGACAATGCCGAGCTGATCGATCTCCTGACGCTCGCCTGGCAGGACGTCAAGACGCCGCTCTACCAGAGCCGGGTCGAGGAGACGATCGGCTGGCTCTTCCGCGAGATGATCGTCGAGGACGGCGGCTTCGCGTCATCGCTCGATGCCGACAGCGAGGGCGAGGAGGGGCGATTCTACGTCTGGACCGAGAAGGAGATCGATTCCGTCCTCGGCGAGGCGAGCGCCGCCTTCAAGCAGGCCTATGACGTTAGCGCGATCGGCAACTGGGAAGGCCACACCATCCTCAACCGCTCGCGCTCGCCCGACCCGCTGGCGCCGGCCGAGGAGGCGCTGCTCGCCCGCGCCCGCGCCCGGCTGCTGGACGTGCGCGCGGCCCGTATCCGCCCGGGCTTCGACGACAAGACGCTGGCCGACTGGAACGGACTGACGATCGCCGCCCTCGCTCATGCCGCGCTCGCCTTCCGCCGGCCGGACTGGCTCGAAAAGGCGCGGGCATCCTTCGCCTATATCGAGCGCGTGCATGGCCGGGGCGACCGCTTGCTGCACAGCGCGCGCCTGGGCCAGGCGCAGCACGCCGGCGTCCTCGACGACTATGCGCAGATGACGCGCGCCGCGCTGGCGCTCCACGAGGCCGGCGGCGAGTCCGCGTACCTCGCCCGGGCGCGAGCGTGGTCGGCCGTGCTCGACCGGCATTTCTGGGACAAGGACGCCGGCGGCTATTTCTTCACCCCCGACGACGGCGAGACCTTGATCGTCCGCACGCGGAACGCCCATGACAACGCGACGCCATCGGGCAACGGCACCCAGGCGGCCAATCTGTCACGGCTCTACTTCTTGACCGGAGAAGCCGCCTATCGCGACCGCGCCGAGGCGACGATCGGCGCCTTCTCCGGCGACATCAGCCGGAGCGCCATGGCGTTCGCCACATTGCTGAACGCCGCCGAGCTGCTGCAGTCGGCGCAGCAGGTGGTGATCGTCGGCAAGCGCGAGAAGCCGGATGCCCGGGCGCTGATCGACGCGGTCGCCGACCAGAGCCTGCCCAACCGCGTCCTGCAAGTGATCGCACCCGGCGAGGCGCTGCCCGCCACGCACCCCGCCCATGGCAAGGGTCAGCACGACGGCCGCGCCACGCTCTATGTGTGCCATGGCATGACCTGCTCGCTGCCGATCACCGAGCCGGCGGCGGTGCCGCCGGCGCTGCTGCGCTGACCGTGCCGGCGTTGACGGTCGCAAGCCCGCACGACAACGGTCCTAGTCGTCTGCGGACAATGCCTCGATCACCGGACATCGGGACTGGCGGCCGACGTCGCACTGTCGAACGGTCTCCGCCAAGGCGGTTTCCATCGCTCTGAGGTCGGAGATCTTGCCGCGCACGTCCACAAGGTGCGATTCGGCAAGGGCCCGGGCCTCCGCACAAGCGCCCGAGCCGCCGTCGGCCAGATCGAGCAGGGTCCGGATCTCATCGAGGGTGAATCCAAGGCCGCGAGCGCGCCTTACGAACCGGAGCCGCCGAACGTGGCTGGGCTCATAGATCCGGTAGCCCCCGGCGCTTCGCGCCGGCGCGGGCAGGAGCCCGACACGCTCGTAGTACCGGATCGTCTCGATGTTGCAGCCGGTGCGGGTCGACAGAGCCCCGATCGCGATCCCGCTTGATCTCGACATGATCCGCTCCAAAATGAGCCTTGAGTCTGTAGTGGCTACAGACTGTACGCTCGGACGCGTCTGCTGAACAGGAGCAAGGCCATGGTCGACAATCCGGGGCAGGGGACACCGCCGGCGTCGCCGCGCTCGCGCGAGATCGGCGCGACGGTTCTGACGGTCGGGGGTCTCGCGGCGGCGTTCGGCGCAGCATCCTGCTGCGCTCTTCCGATCGGACTCGGGATCGTCGGCCTCGGCAGCGCGGGGCTGCTCGACGTCGCGGCAGTCACCGGACCCTATCAGTCGGTGCTGCTGTGGGTGGCGCTGGGAAGCATCGGCGCCGGACTCGTTCTCGCCTACTGGCGTCCGGCCTCCGTCTGCGCGACGGGCGGTTGCTCCGCCTGGATCACGCGGGCGACCAAGGGCGGGCTTTGGACCGCGAGCGTGCTGATCGGCGCGGCGATGGTGCTCGGATGAGCCCGGCCGCGATCGACGTTTCGACGATCGCCTGCCCCGCCTGCGGCCACACGGCCGAGGAGACGATGCCCACGGACGCCTGCCAGTTCTTCTACGATTGCCGGGGGTGCGGCACGCTCCTCCGGCCGAAGCAGGGGGATTGCTGCGTCTTCTGCTCGTACGGCTCGGTCCCGTGTCCGCCCGTTCAGGTCCAACGCACGTCCGGCGCGAGCGATAGCGGCTCCTGCTGCGCGGCCGGGTGACACCCGATACGTGAATCGGTCTCGCGCCCGAGTCGCCAGCAAGGGTAAAATACCCGTCGCTTCCGGACGTCGCAGCGAGAGCACCTATGCCGCACCTGACGCTCGCGAGCCCGCTCGGGCCGCTGCTGCTGACCGAGGAGGAGGGCCGCCTCGTCTCCCTCGGCTGGGGCGAGGGCGGTGGCGATCTCACGCCGCTGCTCGTCGAAGCGCGGCGCCAGCTCGATCTCTATTTCGCCGGCAGGCTCACCGCCTTCGACCTGCCGCTGGCGCCGTCGGGCACGCCGTTCCAGAAGCGCGTCTGGGAGGCGCTGCTGGCCATCCCTTATGGCGCGGTCCGGCACTACAGCGACATCGCGCGAACGGCGGGCGGCGTCGCCCGCGCCGTAGGCGGCGCCTGCGGCGCCAATCCGCTCGCCATCGTCATTCCGTGTCATCGGGTGGTCGGCAGCGCCGGCCTCACCGGCTTCTCCGGCGGCGCCGGCATCGACACCAAGCAGGCGCTCATCGACCTCGAGCGCGGCCAGAAGAGATTGGAGCTCTAGCTGCGATGGACCCTTCGCCCGCACCTTTGGATTTGCCGGAGGGCCCGACATGACGACCGGCCGCGCGCCTCCCAACGACCACGGCATCGACGCGCTGCTTCCGGCGGAGATGGCGCCCAAGGCCGAGGCGGTCGGCGTTCAGAAGACCCGGCTGGATGCGTTGAGCCTCACCGCGCTCGCCGTCCTCGCCGGCGCCTTCATCGGCCTCGGGGCGATGTTCGCGACCACCGTGCTGGCGGGCGCCGGCGGCGTTCTTCCCTTCGGCGTCGGCCGGCTGCTGGCCGGCCTCGTCTTCTGCCTCGGGCTCATCTTGGTCATCCTCGGCGGGGCGGAGCTGTTCACCGGGAACGCCTTGATCGTCATGGCGTGGGCGGCCGGCAAGGTGCGCCTTAGCGACATGCTGCGGGTGTGGCTCATCGTCTATGTCGGCAACTTCATCGGTGCGGTCGGGACGGCGCTGCTCGTCTTCCTCTCCGGGCAGTACCTGGCCGGGCGGGGCGCCGTCGCCGCCGTCGCCCTCGGGCTCGCCCTCGACAAGGCGACCGAGCCCTTCGCCCACGCGCTCTTTCTCGGCGTCCTCTGCAACGTGCTGGTCTGCCTTGCGGTGTGGCTCGCCCTCGGCGCCAGGACGACCAGCGACAAGGTGCTGGCCGTGATCTTCCCGGTGTCGGCCTTCGTCGCCGCCGGCTTCGAGCACTCGGTCGCCAACATGTACCTCGTTCCCCTCGGCCTGTTCGTGAAGGCGTGGGCGCCGGCGGAGCTGTGGGCGCAACTGGATGCCGCCCGCTACGCCGCGCTCACCTGGCCGGCGTTTTTCTCGGGCCTGATCCCCGTCACCATCGGCAACATCATCGGCGGCGGCGTCCTGGTCGGCGGCGTCTACTGGTTCATCTATCTGCGCCCACGCCGCGCCGGCTGAGGGGGCTCAGCCCGCCTTGCGCTGGAAATAGAGGAGATCGAGCTCGGGCGCGCGGCCGGCCAGGCCGGTGAGGATGCCGTGCGCCTGTCCCCGGTGATGGGTCTGGTGGTTGAAGAAATGGGCGAGGGCAGGGGAGAGCGCCTGCTCGACCGCTTCCGGCAAGGTGATGCGCCGATAGCGGATGACGCCGGCGAGCCTGGCCTCGTCCAGGCCCGCCACGTAATCGACGATCCGCCGGTCCTCAGCCTCACGCGCCTGCCGCAGCGATAGCAGGTCCTCGAACAGGATCGCATCCAGCCGGTCCGGCGCCTCGCCGGCGCCGGTGAAGCGCCGCATCCAGATGCGGTCGCCGACCAGGAGGTGGTTGAGCGTCCCGTGCCGCGACTTGAAGAAGGCGCCGCGGTCCTCCCGGTACTGCGCCTCGGTCAGCCCCGCCGCGGCGTCGTAGAGCCGCCGGTTGGCCCAGGCGTTGTAGGCGGCGAACATGTCGAAATGGGGTTTGAGCATGGGCGCCTCCGTTTGCCCGATCCTGCCGGAGATGCCAGCGACGTCAATCTCGATTGCGCTGTAGGGGTTGCGTGCCGTCTACCCCCTCGCCGAGGGACAAATCATGCTCAGCTACTATTCGACCGAGAGGACTGATTCGAGGTAGGGGCGATGGCGCAGGCACCTTACGGACTTCAACGCCGAGAACGGAGCGGTGCCCATCAGCTAGCGTGCGTCGCCCCGTACCAGAGCCCGTAGTTGCCGAGCAGCGTCAAGATCACCAGGACGCAGAGCCCGATCCGGTAGGCGGTCCAGTAGTCGCTCGGTCGGCGCCAGCGAATGAGGCAGATGATGGTGGAGAGGGCGACGAGGACGAGGCCGGGCACGGCAATGAAGCGAGATCCTGCTGGAAGCGATCGGCGTCGTGGTCGGGCGCGACTCCGATGTCGCGCGTTACCTCGCCCGGGCGATCGGCTCCGACGATCCTCTCGATCTCCTCCTGGCCCTGGCGGCTTTCGATGAGCTCGACGGAGTCGTCAAGCGCGCCGTAGCGCGCGAGATCGAATCGGGCACCGTCATGCAGCGGCGGTCTGCCGAGGAGCGCCGGCGTCTCCGGGGCTAGGCCGACCGCACCACCGGTCACCCGCCGGCCTGCGTCGCTTCCGTAATTCCACTCATCGGCGTCGCCGCCGGCACGCCGCACAGGATGGTCCCGCCGCCGGCGACCGTGTGCCAGAGCAGCGTGGCGCGACGACCGCTCGGCAAGGCGAGGTCGACCTTGCCGTCGCCGCCGCCGGAGGCCTGGGCGATGACCCGGCTCGCCAGGTCCCAGGGAGCGCCCGGTCCGAGATCGCCGCGATGCGCCAGCGCGCCGGCCAGGCTCTCGAGCGTCGTCTTCGCCGTCGGCGGCGCGGCTCCGAGCTCGATCGCCTCGACGAAACGCTTGCTCCAGGCGACGATGGCACCGTCGGCGGCGAAGGCGGCGATGCCGACCTTGACCACGTCGAGCGTGCCGCGAAGCAGCCGCGCCGACTGCATGAGCGCACGCTCGCGCTCCATCTGGGCGGAGATGTCGACGGCGACCAGGATGCTGCCGCCGTCCGGCGTCGCCGCCCGGCGAACGGTGAAGGTGCGCTGGCCGGGCAGCACCGCCTCGAACTCGACCTCACCGGCCTTGCCGCGGGACGCAAGGCCGTTGCCGGCCTCGGCCGGTCGCGGCGAGCGGTGCAGGGAAAGGCGCTCCATCAGATCCTCGAACCTGAGGTTCGGCTCGGGCCCGCGACCGGCGCTGGGACCGTAGTCAGCGTGGTAGGCGGCATTGCCGCGGACGAGATCGCCGGCGGCATCGAACAGCGCAACCTGCGCCGGCATGGTTTCGAACGCGGTCGCCAGGCGGTCCTCGGCACGACGGGTCTCCTCCTGGAAGCGCCGGAGGGCGCCGACGACCAAGCCGACGGCGATGATGACCGCGAGGCTCTGGGTCAGGAGGAAATACCAGGGGACGAGCCACGGGTTCGCCAGGGTCAGGGGATAGAGGAACTCGAGCACGCCCCAGAGGGCGAAGGGCGGCGCGGCCAGGTTCAGGTTGAGATTCGGGCGCCGGCGATGCTCGCGGAAGAGGGCGACCGACGTCGCCGACAGCGCCGCGCCGGCGAGGAAATGCAGCGGGACCGACAGGAGCACGAGATCGAAGGTGACGAAGACGAAGATCGCCGCCCAGGCGACGACGACGGCGATGCCGCCGACCAGGACCAGCCGCCACGGCCGGAAGCCGATGAGCTGTGCGACGCCGACCAGAAGCAGGACGGCGGCCGAGGCCTGCAGCGCCTCGGCGCCGAACAGCGCCGGCGGCAGGCCGATCCAGGGCTGCAGGCTCCGCCAGACGAACCGGAGCGTCCCGAGTGCGAAGGCGAGCGTCCACCAGCCGAAGGCCGACGGTGCATCCGGCAGCCGCCGAAGTTGGGCCATCACGTAGAAGAGGATGGCGCAGCTCAACCCCGAGCCGAGCAGGGCGGTCGTCAACGAGAGGCTGGGCAAAGATGCCTCGCAAATTCGCTACAAACCGGTATTCCCCGGATGAACCCTTGGAACGGAGGGAATCCTAACATTCTGCCGGCTTCCCGTGAAGCCATGGACAGGCGACACAGTTCTCTCGGCATTTCCGTCGTGCCCGACGTCCCGAACGACGTTTGATCCATCGATTCGG
>SHVZ01000065.1 GCA_009694025.1 Alphaproteobacteria bacterium
CAACTCGCTCGTCGAACTCAAGGCTCACATCAACGCCTTCATCACCGCATACAACGACACCGCAAAACCCTTTGCATGGACCAAATCCAAGGTCCATCAAAAGCGCCTCAAAGCCCATTTCGCGGATCAGTGATTCCGGGTACTAGCCTGGATGTGCCACGCTGCCCACCCGATCCTCGTCGGCCATGGGCGGGCTCGAACGTCACGACGTCGTAGGCGGCTCCGGGACTCCGACCTCCGCGAGCCAGAGACGGCCGCCATCGTTCTCGACGGAACCAAGCCGCCGGCCCGCCCGGCGATCATCGGCGCCAGATGAGGTGCAACACGGCACGCATCGACGGGTTCACGTCGCGTGATCGTCGATATCGACGTGGCCGACGATACAAGAGGCAAGCTGGCTCGGCACCGGGACTCTCTGGCCCTCGTGCGCGGTCGGAAGAATCCGTTCCGCCAGACGGCCCTGGCGAATGACGCGCTGGACAGCTTCCCGCCGCCGCCCCGATACTCAGGCCCGCATGCCCGAGACCGACTGGACCTACGTCACCCGCGACTTCGAGGTGGTCACCGGCGAGGCGGCGAGGCCGCTGGTCGAGAAGACCAACGACCGGCGCTACCTCACCCGCGACGGCGGCATCCACACCGTCTCCGTCGACCGCTGGAAGCTCGCCCAGGACGCCGAGCGCCATCACTGGCTCGGCCTGCGGCCGCATCTGACCGAGGATCGCAACACCGATCATGCATTCATGTATGACCGCTACTCGGCGATTCACAACCAGACTTTCGAGAACGCGATCGAGCTCGGATGCGGCCCCTTCACCAACGTGGCGGTGCTGGCCCAGCGCTGCACCGTCAAGCGATTGAGCCTCCTCGATCCGTTGATCGAGGACTACGTCAAGCATCCGAACTGCCTCTATCGCGACGGGGCGCTCCGGCTCCAGTCCGGCGCCAGGCTGCCGATCGCCGAGCGCTTCGCGTTGCCGATCGAGCAGTTCCAGCCCCCGGTCAAATACGATCTCGTGGTCATGCTGAACGTGATCGAGCATTGCTATAACGTGCCGGTGATCTTCAGGAAGATCTGGGACATGCTGACGCCCGGCGGCGTCATCCTCTTCCATGATCGCTACTACGACCACGCCCGGGTGATGGCCGAAGCGGAGATGGTCTACCACACCGCCCGTCCGCTCAAGGTCGACCGTGGGTTGATGAACGGCTTCATCAAGTGCTTCAACAGCATCTTCTTCCGCACCATCCTGACCCGCAGCGAGGCCGCGCGCTCGGCGCCGCGCGACCAGGTCTATTTCGTCGGTCGCAAGCCTGACGCGGCCTGAAGAACGTCATGTCCGATCCCGACTACACCTACGTCACCCGTGATTTCGAGGTGTTGACTGGCGAGGCGGCGCGGCCGCTCGTCGAGAAGACCAACGACAGGCAGTTCCTCGTCGACGACGGCGGCATCCACACGGTGACGGTCGACCGCTGGAAGCTCGCCCAGGACGCCGAGCGCCACCACTGGATCGATCTCCGCCCGCACGTCACCGATGACCGCAACATGGACCACGCGTTCATGTACGACCGCTACGGGGCGCTCAGCGAGAAGACGTTCGAGAACGCGATCGAGCTCGGATGCGGCCCGTTCACCAACATCGCGGTCCTGGCCCAGGTCTGCCAGATCAAGCGGCTGACGCTGCTGGATCCGCTGATCGAGGACTATCTCGGCCACCAGAACTGCCTCTTCCGCACGGGCACGCTCCAGGCGAATTCCGGCATCATGGTGCCGGTCGCCGAGCGGGTCGCGCTGCCGGTCGAGCAGTTCGAGCCCAAGGCCCGGTACGACCTCGTGGTCATGCTGAACGTCATCGAGCACTGCTACAACGTGCCGCTGATCTTCCGGAAGATCTGGGAGATGACCGAGCCCGGCGGCCTGGTCGTCTTCCACGACCGCTACTTCGACCACGAGCAGGTGGTGAGGGAGGTCGACCGGATCTACGACGCCGCCCATCCGCTCAAGGTCGACAGGAAGCTGATCGACGGCTTCATCCAGCGCTTCGAGGAGGTGTTCTTCCGCCTGGTCACCACCCACGGCTACACCGTGCATTCGGGCGTCGGCGATCAGGTCTATTTCGTCGGCCGCAAGCCCGTGACCGCCTGGGAGTAGCGACTCGAGGCCTTCCAGCCGGCGCTGATCCACCTCAAGGCCGAGCGGCTGACCAAAGCCGCGGGCGCGCTTTACCTCGCCGCATCCGCCTGGCCCGGAACCGCCGAGCTCTGGTACCTGGCCGGCTGCATCGAGGAGCGCGCCGGCCGGGCGCCGCCGCCGACGGCTACTGGAAGGCGCTCCTGGCCGAGCCCGGACATCGGGGCGCGGGTGAGAACCTGGCGCAGATGGCGCTCGGCCTCTTCCGGCTCGGGCTCGCGCGCGAGGCGGAAGGGGCGACCGACCAGGCCGCCGCCGCTTACGGCGGGGCGCTTCACCTCGTTCCCGATCACGCCGAGACGGCCGCACGCGTTACGATCGTTCCAAAATAAACGACGTGTGCGCACCGCTTGCGTGTCGATCCGTCACCTTGACGCGGCCACCGCTCGATCCTACCGTAAGGAATATCCTTACGAGCCCTTCATGATCACCAGCAAGCTGACCAGCAAGTCGCAGACGACCATTCCGCAGCCGGTTCGTGCCGCCCTTCGGCTGAAGGCGGGGGATCGGATCGTCTACGACATCGAGGACGGCGTCGTCGTGCTGCGTAAGGCCGAGTCGGCCGGCGCCGACGATCCGTTCAGCACGTTCAAGGAATGGGACTCCGATGCCGACAGGAAGGCCTATGCCAAGCTTCAGGCAAGGTGACGTCGTCGCGGTTCCGTTCCCGCATACCGACCGGCCGACGCGGCAGAGGCGGCCGGCCCTGGTCGTGTCCCCCGGCGATATCGAGGCCGACCACGGCCTGCTTTGGGTGGCGATGATCACCAGCGCCGCCAATCGCGGCTGGCCCGCGGACGTTCCCGTCGGCAATCCGGCGCGGGCCGGGCTCCCGGCGCCGTCCATCGTCCGGCCGCGGAAGATCGCGACCATCGAGGCACGCGACGCGGAACGTCTCGGCAGCGTCCATGCCGATGTATTGTCGCGTGCGCTCAAGGAGATCGGACGAGAGCTCGGTCTCGCCCGCCGTCGATCCTAGTTTCCGGACAGAGGGGAAATCCACATGCGACCGATCCTGGCGCTCGCCGCCGATCTCGCGGAGGGGCGGACGACGTCGCGCGCCCTCATCGAGGAGGCGCTGGCGCGCATCGACGACAAGGCGGGCGAGGGCGGCCGCGCCTTCATCAAGGTCTGGCGCGCCCGCGCCCGGGCCGAAGCCGACCACTGGGACCAGGTCAGGAAGCATGCGTCCCTCGCCTCGCCGCTCGCCGGCATCCCGATCTCGGTCAAGGACCTGTTCGACATCGCCGGCGAGCCGACCACCGCCGGCTCGATCGCGCTCGAGGATGCCGCCCCGGCGAAAGCTGACGCGCCGATCGTCCAGCGCCTGCGCGCCGCGGGCGCCGTGCTGGTCGGGCGCACCAACATGACCGAGTTCGCCTTCTCCGGCATCGGCATCAACCCGCATTACGGCACGCCGAAGAATCCCTGGGACCGGGCACGGGGCCGCATCCCCGGCGGCTCGTCCTCCGGCGCCGCGGTCGCGGCGACCGACGGCATGTGCGCGGGATCCATCGGCTCGGACACCGGCGGCTCGGTCCGTATCCCGGCGGCGCTCTGCGGCTTGGCCGGGATCAAGCCGACCCAGAGCCGGGTGCCGATCGACGGCGCCTTGCCGCTGTCGCCGACCTTGGATTCGATCGGGCCGCTGGCGAAGACGCTGGCTTCCTGCGCGCTGCTCGACGCGGTCATGGCGGGCTACGTGCCGACGGTGCCGCCGGCGATGGCGGTCAAGGGGCTTCGCCTGGGCGCGATCAAGCGCCTGGTCCTCGACCATCTCGACGCCCAGGTCGCCGGCGCCTACCAGAAGGCGCTCACGCGGCTCTCGGCCGCCGGCGCCCATCTGGTCGATGTCGACTTCGCCGATCTCGAGGAGATCCCGAAGCTGAACGCCAAGGGCGGATTCTCCGCCTCCGAGGCCTATGCCTTCCACCGCCGGACCATCGTCGACCGGCCGGAGAAGATGGACCCGCTGGTGCTGGCGCGCATCAAGCGCGGCAACGACATGCCGGCACCGGACTATATCGAGCTGTTCCGCATCCGCGCCGAGATGATCGCCCGTGCGCGTGCGATCACACGCCCCTTCGATGCGATGATCCTGCCGACCATCCCGATCGTGGCGCCGGCGCTCGACGAGGTGGCGACGCCCGAGACCTTCATGCAGAAGAACATGCTGATCTTGCGGAACCCCATGCTCTTCAACTTCCTCGACCGCTGCGCCCTCACGCTGCCGATCCACGCGGCGGGCGAGGGGCCGGTCGGCCTCATGCTGGTCGGCGAGCACGGCCACGACCGCCGCCTCGCCTCGGTCGGCCTCGGCGTCGAGGCGGCGCTGGGACAGCGCTGAATTCGAGATCGTAGAACCCTCTCCCGCGAAGCGGGGGAGGGGAGGGTGGGGGCCGAGCGGGAGCGAGGTCTTTTTCTTCGGCGAGCGACGACCTCGCTGGCGCTCGGCCCCCGCCCCATCCCTCCCCCGCGCTGCGCACGGGGGAGGGGGTACATGGGGCTCCGATGACCCAGCGGCTGATGCTCGATACGAACATCTACGATCTGGTCGTCGCCCGCGCCGGGTTCGCGGCGCGCCTCGATCGCGCCGTTCGGGCCGGACACGTCGAGATTCTCCGGACCCCGGTTCAGGAGGACGAGATCGCGCGCATTCCCGACGCGATCAAGCGCACGGCAATGCGGAAGGTCCCGGGGCGGAAGATCCCGGCGGTCCTTCCCGCGTCCGGCCCGCTGCCTTCCGAAGACGTCCTGATCGCGATGACGGCGGCGGCGGAAGCCGACGTGCTGGTGACCGAGGACCGGGAGCTTCGCGAGCACATCGAGGCGACGAGTCCACGTCTCGAGATCTGGCCGTTCGACCGGCTCGTCCGCTTCATCGACTCCCTACCGGAGTGAGCTGGACGTCACGCCGCTCGCCCAGCGAACCTCTTGTACACCACCGGCACCAGCGCCAGCAGCGCCAGGCCTAAAAGGGCCGCGATCATCTCGGGCGTCAGCACGCTCGAAAGCGAGAACTCGCCGCCGGCTTTGAGGATGCTGCCGAGGCCGCAGCCGGCGAGCGTGAACACCAAGGTTCCCGGGATGATGCCGAGCAGCGTCGCCGCGACGAAGGTGCCGAGGCCGACGCCGAGGAAGGCCGGCACCAGGTTGACCAGGAAGAACGGGAACAGCGGCACCAGGCGCAGCACCAGGAGATAGGAGAAGGCATCCTTGCGGAAGCCCGCCTCCATCCGGCCGAGCGCCGATCCCGCCTTGGCGCGGAGGAGGTCGCCGAAGGCGGTGCGGGCGGCGAGGAAGAGGAGCGTGGCGCCCAAGGTGGCGGCGACGACGGTGAGCGAGGTGCCGAGGACGGCGCCGAACAGGAAGCCGCCGGTGATGGTCATGAGCACCGCGCCGGGAAGCGACGCCGCGACCACCAGCGCGTAGATCGCGAGGTATCCCAGCGCCGCCATCAGCGGCTGGCGCTCGACCTGGCCGAGCAGCGTCTCGTGATGGGCGCGGAGCTTCTCCAAGGTCAGATAGTCGCCGAGGCCGAGCCCCCAGGCGAGCGCGAGCGCGCCGAGGAGGATGCCGAGCGGCAGGAAGCACTTCATCTCTAAGCGAACCTCATGAGGAAGCGGACGATCCGCTTCGTGCGCGCGCCGAAGATCGCCGGCGTATAGAAGCTGCCGGCGGCGCGCTTGGAGGCCTCGCCGCGGGTCGGATAG
Organism: Alphaproteobacteria bacterium; assembly: GCA_009694025.1. Lineage (GTDB taxonomy): Bacteria > Pseudomonadota > Alphaproteobacteria > SHVZ01 > SHVZ01 > SHVZ01. The sequence goes on from SHVZ01000065.1 coordinate 5,908, forward strand.
GGGGCCACCATCTCGGCGAGGGCGCCGATGCGAAGGCGCTTCCTGATCGCCAGCTCCCAGACCTGGATGAGCTCGCCGGCCTCGGCCCCGACGATGCCGCAGCCCAAGATGCGGCCCCGCTTCGTCACCACCGCCTTGACCAGGCCGCCGGCGTCGGCCTCGGTGCGGGCGCGGTCGTTGTCGGCGAAGCGGGCGCGCAGCACCTGGACCTCGCCATGTACCTTCCGCGCCTCCGCTTCCGCGAGGCCCACCTGGGCGAGCTCGGGCGCGGTGTAGGTGACCCACGGGCAAAGGCCGACATCGACCTTGGCCGGCAGGCGGAAGAGCGCGTTCTTGAGGACGACGCCTGCGTGATAGCCGGCCCAGTGGGTGAACTGGCGGTCGCCGACCGCGTCGCCGACGGCGAAGACCCGGCGGTTCGAGGTGCGGAGCCGGGCGTCGACCTGAACGCCCTTCTGAGTCCAGTCGACGCCGGCCGCCTCGAGGCCGAGCTGGCCGAGATCGGGCGTGCGCCCGGCGGCGACGAGGAGGTCGGAGCCCTCGATCCTCGTCTCGCCTGCGGCACCGGCGAGCGTGAGCGCCACGCCGTTGCCGGCGCGCGTGGCGGCGAGAACCTTCGCCCCCTCGCGGAGATCGATGCCGTCGGCGAGGAGGCGCCCGCGCACGACCTCAACCAGCTCCGGGTCGTCCTTGGCGAGGATGGTCGCCGCTTCGATGACGGTGACTTCGGATCCCAGGTGGCGGAAGGCCTGGGCGAGCTCGATGCCGATCGGACCACCGCCGACCACCAGCAGGTGCCGGGGCAGCGAGCGAAGGTCGAAGACGGACTCGTTGGTGAGGAAGGGAAGATCGGCGAGGCCGGGGATCTTCGGCACCGCCGGGCGCGATCCCGTCGCCACGACGAAGCGCTTGGCCCTGACGACGCGGCCGCCTGCCTCGATCCGGTCGGGCCCGAGGAAGCGCGCCTCGGCCTTGATCACCGTGCAGCCGAGGCCCTCGAAGCGTTCGACCGAGTCATGCGGGGCGATGCTGGCGATGGCGCCCGCGACGTGGCCGCGAAGAGCCTCCAGGTCGATCGCCGGCTCGTGGCCGTTGACGCCGAAGCGCGCGGCATGGCGGACGGACTCGGCGATGCGGGCGGCCTTGATCAGCGCCTTCGAGGGCACGCAGCCGGTGTTGAGGCAATCGCCGCCCATCCGGCCCTTCTCGACGAGGACCACGCGCGCACCCATCTGCGCCGCGCCGGCGGCGACCGACAATCCGCCGGAGCCGGCACCGATGATGCAGAGGTCGCACGATATCTCGTCCATGTCCGTCCACTGAGGCGCGCGCCTACCATGAGCCAAGCCCGATCGAGGCCGAAACATTTTTTCGGGCATGTGCGGAATAAATTTTGGTATCAAGTCGCTGCTTTCGCGCGATTGTCGTCCGCGCGGTCGGGGCCACAAGTCACAGCCGGGTGATGCCCGGCCTCACGCCGGGGGCAGGAGCACCGGCATCACGTGCATGTGACCGTCGTCGTCGCCGGCGGCGAGAAAGGCCCCGTCCGGCGACCAGGTGAGCGCCGTCACCTCTGATTTGGTCGCCTCGAGGGCGAGCGCCATCCGCCGCCAGGAGATGCGGCCGATCGCGATCTCGCCGGAGTCGTAGCCGGCGGCGATGCCGTCGCCCTCAGGGTGGCAGGCGACGCGGGTGATCGTCTGGGTGCCGCGCCCGCCGAACTCGACCGGCGACTTGCCCGAGGGGCCGGCGCCCGCGAAGGGCCAGCAGATCACCTGGTCGGCGCCCGAGGTCGCCAGGAAGTACGGCTTGGTCGACCAGGCGAGCGCCTTCACCTTGGTCGGATATCCGGACATGCGGATGTCGGATGCCGCCGGCAGGCGCCAGCCATGCAGGTCGTTCTCCTGGGTCGCGGTCATGACATAGCCGCCGTCCGGCGCCCAGGCGACGGAGATGTGCGAGCCCTTCCACGGCAGCAGCTTCGGCTTCGAGTCCGTCGAGTTGATCCACCACAGGCTGACGCCGCCGTAGTGCGCGACGGCAAGCCGCTTGCCGCGCGGGTCGATGGCGAGCCCGGCGACGGTCGAGGGATGCGACCGGGCCGGGCCGAACCCTTTGGCGTCGCCGGCGAAGGCGTCCTTGCCGGCGCCATAGGCGCGGACGCCCGAGGCCGAGCTCGCCACCTGCTCGATCCATTTGCCGGGGTGCTTCGCGAGCCCGGCGATCGTGCCGTCGGGTTCGAGCCTGACCAGGCGGCCGTCGTCGAGCCCGGCGAGCCAGCCGGCCTCGTCCATGTCCTGGGTCAGCGCGAGGATGCCGCCGTCGGTGAGCGTGACCTCGCACGCAGCACCGTCCGCGAGCGTGACGATCCGGGCCGTACCGTCGCCGAGCCCGAAGGCCGCATGCGAGGACTGCCGGTTGAAGACCGCGGCGACGACCGAGGCGTCGGCGGAGAAGGAGAGCGGAGTCACAATTGGCGTCGCGAGCGATTTTCGGAACCCTCTCCCGCGAAGCGGGGGAGGGCAGGGTGGGGGCCGAGCGATAGCGAGGTTCTTCCGACGACCTCGCCGACGCTCGGCCCCCACCCCATCCCTCCCCCGCCTGCGGCGGGAGAGGGGGCTCGATACTCAGCGACCTCGGCCTTGATCATTGCCGGCGCTTAGGCCACGCAAGCCTGGAAGCCGCGTTTGAGCGCGGGCACGTCGAGGTCGCGGCCGATGAAGACGAGCTGGCTCGTGTGCCTGTCGCCGTCCTTCCACGGCCGCCCGGCCTGGCCGTCCATCAGCATGTGGACGCCCTGGAAGACGAAGCGATCGGCCTCGCCCTTGAAGTCGAGGATGCCCTTGGAGCGGAGGATCTGGGCGCCGAGCTCGCGCAAGACCATGCCGATCCACATCTCGAAGCGCCGCCGATCCAGCGGCTCCTCCAGCTCGAAGGACACCGACTGGATCTCCTCGTCGTGCTCGTGGTCGTCCTCTTCGAGGAAGTTCGGCTTGATCTCGAGGATGCGCTTCAAGTCGAAGGCGCCGACGCCGAGGATCTTGTCGAGCGGCACGTCGCCGCGCTTGGCATGGATGACCTCGGCGAAGCGGTTGATCTTGCGGATGCGCGCCTCGACCTTCGCCAGCTTCTCCGCGTCGACCAGGTCGGTCTTGTTGAGGATGACGATGTCGGCGAAGGCGATCTGGTCCTGGACCTCGTGGCTGTCCTCCAGGCTCGCCAGCACGTGGAAGGCGTCGACCACCGTCACCACCGCGTCGAGCCCGCAGCGCTTCTTCACCTCCTCGTCGGCGAAGAAGGTCTGCGCCACCGGCGCCGGATCGGCGAGGCCCGTGGTCTCGACCAGGATCGCGTCGAACTTGCCCTTCCGCTTCAACAGCCCGCCGATGATACGGATGAGATCGCCGCGCACGGTGCAGCAGATGCAGCCGTTGTTCATCTCGAAGACTTCCTCGTCGGCGCCGACGACGAGCTGGCTGTCGATGCCGATCTCGCCGAACTCGTTGACGATGACGGCGTAGCGCTTGCCGTGCTCCTCGGTGAGGATGCGGTTCAAGAGCGTCGTCTTGCCGGCGCCGAGGAAGCCGGTGAGCACGGTGACGGGAACCTGTTCGGCCATGAAACGATGTCTCCGACGGAAGGGGCGGACCTTACTGCGGCCGGCTTAGTTTTGCAGCATGGCAGATGTAAGGAGTGTCACGTTGGTCCGGAAGAGGGTTTCGTAGCTCGCGGCCGGGCCCTCGGGGCCTGAGAGCGCGTCGGAATAGAGCCGGCCGCCAACCACGGCGCCGGCCTCGCGGGCGAGCTGGTCGACGAGCCGTCGGTCGGCGATGTTCTCGATGAAGATCGCCCGGATCTTCTCGCCGCGGATCTGGCGGATCAGCGCGGCGATGCCCTTGGCCGAGGGCTCGGAATCGGTCGAGACGCCGCGCGGCGAGCGGAGCGTCAGCCCATAACGCTCGGCGAGATAGCCGAAGGCGTCGTGGCCGGTGATGACCTTGCGCTTGGCCGCCGGCACCTTGGCGAACGCGGCTTCGGCCCAGGCGTCGAGCGCCCGGGCGCGCTCGCCGAAGGCGGCGGCGTTCGCCCGGTAGGTCTCGGCGCCCGCCGGATCGGCCGTGGCCAGGCCCTCGGCGAGGTTCTTCGCATAGACCGCCATGCGCCGGGGATCGTGCCAGACATGCGGATCCGCGCCCTTGCGGTGAGCGTGCCCGTGCCCGTCGGTCATCGCCCGGGTCGCGATCCCGGTCGTGGCGACGACGACCTCGGCGCGCGTGCCCGAGGCCTTGATCAGCCGCTCGATCCAGCCCTCGAATCCGAGGCCGTTGATCGTCACCACCCTGGCCTGGGCGACGGTGCGGCTGTCGGCAGGCGTCGGCTGGTAGACATGGGCGTCGCGGTCGGGCCCGACCAGGGCGTGGACCGCGACCCGCTCGCCGCCGATCGTGCGGACGATGTCGGCCAGCAGGCTGAAGCTCGCCACCACCGCCATCGGCTCGGCCCGGGCGGGAACGGCGGCAAGCGCAAGGGCGAAGGCCAGGACCACACGGCGCATACCAGTCTCCGGGCGAGCGTCGAAATGATATGTTATCACATATCAAATATGTCAAGGCCGCGGACGACCCCGCCTTCATCGACGTGCAGGTCGAAGACAGGCCCGAGCCGCTCTAAGCGGCGGCTTCGAGCGCGGCGCGGATGGCCCGGGCCAGGTCTGCCGGGCGGTAAGGCTTGGCGAGCAGCTCGACGTCCGCCGTGTGGTGGGTGTCCGACGAATCGCGGGGACGGCCGGAGGTCAAAAGGGCTTTGAGGCCCGGGCGCACTTTGAGCGCATTCCGCACCAGCTCGTATCCATTCATGTCGCCCGCCATGATCACATCCGTGAACAGAAGTTCGACCGGGAGCTCTCGCTCCGCCAAGATCGCCAGCGCCGCCGCGCCGTTCTCCGCCGCGATGGTCGGGTAGCCGAGCGCCGTCAACTGATCCACGACCGTCTGACGCAGCATGGGGTTGTCCTCGACGACGAGGACGACCTCTGTCGCCCTTGCGGCCGGTACGGGGCCGGGATCGGATTCGCCGGTGTCCGCGCCTTCGGAATCGCGGTCCTGAGGCAATCCGATCCTGACGGCGGTGCCGCGCCCCACTTCGCTCTGGATCTGGATCCATCCTCCGGACTGCTTCACGAAGCCGTAGACCATGCTCAAGCCCAGCCCCGTCCCATGGCCCACAGGCTTGGTGGAAAAGAACGGCTCGAATGCCTGGGACGCGACGGCCGGGGGCATTCCGGCGCCGGTATCGGCCATTTCGACCAAGACGTAGTTGCCGGGCGCAGCGTCCTGAAGCTTCTTCGCCTCGGGCGCGTCGATCTGGACGTTGCGGGCCGAGATCGTCAGAGGCCCCCCGCGCGGCATTGCGTCGCGTGCGTTGTTGGCCAGGTTGATGATGGCGCTGTCCAGTTGGGAGCTGTCGATCCGCACCGGCCAGATGTCCGGCGCGATGTTCACCGTCAACGCAATATCCTCGCCGAGCGTGTGCCGAAGCAGCGTCGCAACCGTATTGAGATTGAGGCTCACATCGACGCGCCTGGGAGAAAGTGGTTTCTGGCGCGAGAAGGCGAGCAGGCTTCGTATGAGCTGAGCGCTCTGCTCCGCCCCCCTCAGGGCGGTGGTCAGCAGCTTCTTGCCGGCGGGATCGACGTGCTGGTCGACCAGATGGAGGTTGCCGATGATGATCCCGAGATAGTTGTTGAAATCGTGGGCCATGCCCCCTGTCAGCTTGCCGATGGCCTCTTGCTTCTGCGCGTGATGGAACTGCTCCCGCAGGGCGGCCCGCTCCGCCTCGGATCGCTTCAGAGGGGTGATGTCCGTCCACACGCCAACCCGGCCGCCGTTGGCCGTCGAGCGTTCGACGACGCGGAAAATGCGGCCATCGGCGAGCTTCTGCTCGACCGCTCCGTCGAAGGACCTGTGCTGCCGCGTCCTCTCGGCGACCCAGATCTTCTCCCGGCCAAGAGCTTCCGCGTAGTGGCCGCGCCCGGCGCCGATCCTCAGAATCTCTTCGAACGTCTTGCTGCCGGGCACGTCGTCGGCCAGCAGGCCGGAGGCATCGAGGAAACGTAGATTGAAGAGGACGGCACGATCCTCGGAGTCGAACAAGGCGAAACCATCCGGCAATGCCTCGATCGCCTCCGACAGCTTTTCATGGGACGCCACGAGCGCAATTTCGGTTCGCTCCAGCTCGCCGGTGACCTTGCGCAGGACGCGTAGCGGCAAGAGATGGACGAGCAGATAGGTTGAGCCGCCGAGGCCGGCGCCCAAGAGAACGAGGAGGCCGATCCGCGTGAAGACTGGCGCCAGCCTGGATTCGACGCGCACAAATCCGATCGTGTCGCCCTGAACGACGATCGGCCACCTCTGCGAAACCGTGGGGCCGGACAGAGGCGTTCCGATATCCACGATCGGGGCGCCGCTGAGGTGCTCGACGAACTGCCGCGGCATGTCGATCGATTCGGCGAGGCCGTCGAGCATCCTGGCGATCCGGGCGCCGCCGTATCGCCATCCGTCACCCTGGACGGAGGCGTATTGCGCCACTCTGTCGGCCGACAGCCGCGCGCCCGTCCGTACGTCCACGACCAGGTCGAGATAGGCGTCAAGGCCGAAGGAGAGCGGCACCAAGGTCGCGATGGCGATACCGATCGCGGCCGCCATGCGGCTTACGATGGCGGGTATCGCCGAGTACGGCATCTGGCTTGGCATGGCGGCCGGTCAGTCGGCGGGGGTCGTGTCGAAGGAGCGCAGCAGCGCCTGCCCGGCCGGCGAGCTGAAGTGTTCCAAGAACTTGAACGCCGCGGCCGGCGGCGACGCCATGTGGATCAGGCAAAACGGCATGATCAGGGGATAGGTCTGGTCGGCGATCGTGGCTTCCGTCGGGGCGACGCCGTCCAGGATCAGAACGCGCAAATTGGGACGTTCCGCTCGCATTTGCAGCAGAGTCGTCATCGCCAGCGAACCGGCGATCCTTTCGGCCAGGTCGACGTTCTCCTGATCGGTGGCGCTGACCGGCACCCATGGCCGCTTGCGGGCCAGCTCGAAGGCCGCGCCGAGGCCTGGCACGGCGGCTGAAAGCTGCGAACCGTCGGGCCAGGCGGGACGCACATCGGCGAACAGGCGCGGCAGGTCGGCTCTGGCCAGGCCGGCCGGCGCGGTCAGCGAGGAGGCGAAGGCCAGGGCCGTGTTGGCGCAGGCCGCTTCGATCATGCCTTTCGCTCGTTCCTCAGGTCTCAATCTGCGGCCGGCGAGCGTGAGGTCGATCGCTCCTTCCTGCAATGCCAGCAAACCGCCCATCGTTCCCAGGCCCGGCCACACGTCGGCGCGGAAATCCGGGTCGTCGGCGGCGAGCTGGGTGCTGACGGCCTGTACGGCCGCCAAGGCGGAGCCCCAACCGCCGATGCGCAGCGCCGCGGCGGGCGCCCCGTCGCTCCAGAGAATGACCGCCGCAAAACATGTTGCGGCCACCGTGGCGGCCTGGAGAGTTCGGCGGCGCAACGTGCACGTCTCCTCAGGGACTGCCGCGTCGAGCCGAGATCTGCAGATATTGTCTGTTGACGATATTGCGGTGTCGATCTCGGCGGCCTCCCAAGCTACCCGTGAGCCTCGGCACGGACGACCGTCGGCGGCGACCCCCAAAGTACCACGGATATCGCCTCAACGCTCGGAATGTCAATTTTTAGGTGTATTTTCAGCTTGTGCGCCGTGCATGCGTGGTCGTGTGCGTTGGCCGGGCGCCCTGGGCCGTTCCGGCCGCATCCGGGCCCGGCCTCCCATTCCGATTCGGGAAGCAGCGTCTTCTGGCCGCCTTCCAGAGCAGCTCCTATAGTCCCGGCCCTTTTCCTGCGAGTGTCGGCCATGACGGTCCGGGTGGCGTCTTTAGGCGAATGCATGATGGAGCTGCGCCACCGCGGGCCCACCGCGCTCGACCTCGCCTTCGGCGGCGACACCCTCAACACCGCGGTCTACCTCGCCCGCTTAGGCCCGGCGGCCGGCCTCGCGGTCGACTACGTGACCGCGCTCGGCGACGACCCCTATTCCGAGGCGATGCTCGCCATGTGGACGGGCGAGCGCATCGGCACCGGCCTGGTCGCGCGGCTTCCCGGCCGGCTTCCCGGCCTCTACGCCATCCGCACGGACAAGAAGGGCGAGCGCAGCTTCTACTATTGGCGCTCGGCCGCGGCTGCCCGCGACATGCTGGAGGGCGCCTCCGGCGAGAAGATCCTGACGGCGCTCGCCTCCTACGCCTGGATCTACCTCTCGGGCATCACGCTCTCGATCCTCGCCGCGGCGCCGCGCGCGCGCCTCATGCGGGCGCTCATCGAGGCGCGGAAGGCCGGCGCGAAAATCGTCTTCGATCCCAACTACCGCCCGCGCGGCTGGCCGGATCCTGCGAAGGCGAGGGCCGCCTTCACCGAAATCCTGAAGCTCGCCGACCTGGCGCTGCCGAGCTTCTCCGACGAGAAGCTCCTGTTCGGCGATCCAGACCCGAATGCGACGGCGATGCGCATGCGCGATCTCGGCGTCGCCGAGGTCGTGGTCAAGAACGCCGACGAGCCCTGCCTGGTGGTGACCTCCGGCGGCGAGACCCAAGTCTTCGGCCAACTCGTCCCGCAGCCGGTCGACACCACCGCCGCCGGCGACAGCTTCAACGCCGCCTATCTGGCATCCCGCATCAAGGGCGCCAGGCCGGCGGAAGCCGCGGCCGCCGGCCACGTGCTCGCCGCCGAGGTGATCCGGCACCCCGGCGCCGTGATCCCGAAGACGGCGATGCCCTCGGCGGAGACGGTGTTCGGGTGAGAGGAGCGGATTTAGCTCGCTTCTTGCTCGGCCAAACGGCGCTCTGTTCGACGCTCCGCCACGTCTGCCCTGGCTCAGTGCCAATCCGAGAGGTCACGCCAATGGAAATGATTCTAAAGGATATTGAGCGCGCGCTGGACGCTGGGTTTCACTATCTTGCTGTAGCAGCTGTCCTAACGCTCCCCGACATCTGCGCAGCGCTAGCTTCCCCGAAGGGCAACACAACGGGCCGGGAATACGCCAAATGGTTTGATACAAATTTGGGAGGGCAATACCCTGGAATCACCGGGACCGACTGCTATCGACTTCGTTGCGGGGTTCTGCACCAGGGGAAGTTTGGACATCCAAAGGCACCGTACGATCGCGTGTTGTTTATGATTCCAAACCCGGGCAGAAACATCGTGCATAAGGTGATGATGAACAACATGGGCGCAAAGAAAATCTCAGCACTCGTGCTGGACGCAAACATCTTTTGCCGTGATGTCGTTCAGGCGGTACGACAGTGGTTCGCCGTCGCGCAACACGATCCGAATGTGCAAGAAAATCTTTCCGGCCTTGTGCAGCATAGGCCGCAAGGTCTGGCTCCCTTCGTTGTCGGCCTCCCGCTTATCGCGTAATCGTCTACCCGAACAGACGAACGAGAGCCGACCGATGACCAATATCGAGGAAAGCTCCGGCAACGTCTTCGCCGATCTCGGCCTCCCGGACGCCGGCGAACTTCTGGTCAAGGCGGAGCTGACCCGCCAGATCCACGGGCTGATCAAGCGCCGCGGGCTGACCCAGGCGGGAGCGGCACGTCTGCTCGGGATCGCGCAGCCGGACGTCTCGCAGCTCATTCGCCTCCGACACACCGGCTTCTCGACCGACCGGCTGCTCCGGCTCCTCCTCAAGCTCGGCCAGGACGTCGATATCGTACTGAAGCCGGCGCCGAAGCGCCACCGGGCGCTGGGTAAGGTCCGCGTCGTCGCCTAAGTGAACTACCGCCGTGCTGTCGTGTGTCCCCAATGCCGGCGCGTTGCGGTAGAATGGCGCCATGCACGACGTCGATCCGAATCTTGAAAGGCTGCTGGAGGCTATCGTTCCGGCGCTGTCGCCGGAGGCGATCTATTTATTCGGCTCGCGCGCCCGCGGCGACGGCCACGCCGACAGCGACTACGACCTGCTTGTGATCGTTCCCGACAATTTCCCGCGCGAGCGCCTGGCGCCGATGGAGACCTATGCGCTGGCGCGCAAGGCGGAGGTCGCTGCCGACATCGTCCCATGCCGGCGATCCAGCTTCGAGCACGCGAAGGATCTGGTCGGTACGTTGAGCTACGAGGCAGCGAAGCTCGGGCGGCTCGTATATGGCGGATGATGCGCCTACGCTTCGGGTCGGGCATTCGCTCGAAGCCTTCGTCCTGCGCAGGTAAGACGCCTTGGATGAAGATTTTTTCATCAAGGCTGCCAGCTTAGTCACTGGCGTCGTCGGGACAGGGCTGGGAGTTTTCAATTTCGTGCAAGCCCGAAAAGCCACGCTGCCGGTCTTTGAAGGCTCATGGCGAGAGACCACAGCGGCGGATGCCCTCATTCAGATCGCGATCAAGAACCGTCGTCCTTGGTCAATTACGATTGGAGATGTGAGGGTAGGCAAACCCTCTGACACCAACACCGCCCTTTTTGATCGTTTTGGTGAAGGAGTTCCCCCGGATATGTACGCCTCGCAGTTGCCAACGGACTTGCGCTTGACGGTGCGTCAGGGGGCCGACGCTGGATTCTCGTTCCTAGTTCACGGTCGTCCGACCAAAGATTTCGAGGTCCATGTGGACTGGTGGGATGGCGGAAGCACACCGCGACGTCGGCGCTCAAAGGTGCGTTTGCCAATTGCGATGTTGCCCACAGAGAAAGTTGATTTGGACGAGTATGCGCCTCCCAAGCCGGGCTCATAAGTCTGAATCCCCGCGATGAGCTACCGCCACGCCTTCCACGCCAGCGCTCCTGCCGACGCGCTGAAGCACGCGACCTTGGCGCGCGTGCTCCAGCACATGCTGGAGAAGCCGAAGCCGTTCCTGTTCCTGGATACCCATGCCGGCATCGCCCGCTACGACTCGGAGGCGGAAGAATCGACCAGGACCGGCGAGGCCGAGGAGGGGATCCGGAAGCTCCGGGATCTCGACCCGGCGCCGAAGCGTCGCCGCGCGCAGGGCAAGGTCCACGTCGTTGCCGCGTGAACGAGGCGCGGCGCCGGCCTCGAGGCGGCGTTCAGAGCGGCCTTGAATTCGGGCGCGTCACATGTCATTTTTTAAGCGACAGATGACGGAGGCTGCATTGGCCGATCTGAGCGAACGTGGGCTATCGGCACCCGAGACCGAGGGGCTCCAGCGCGTGGCGGACCTGCTCGGCGGCAGGCGGGTTCTCCGGTGCACGCTGAGGAACCCGCTCGACGCCCACGAGATGCTCCTCCAGGGCCTGCCCGGGAAGGCGTTGACCCACCTCGTCGATAGCCTGGTTTTTCTCCAGACGACGGAATCGCTCGAGAAGGCTGTCGGGATGAGTCTCCGCACTTTCCAGCGCCGCAAGGACGCGCCCGCGAAGCCGCTCAGCCAGGAGCAAAGCGGACGAACCTGGAAATTCGCGGAGGTCCTGGCCAAGGCGACGGCGGTGTTCGGATCTCAGGAAGAGGCGGAGCAATGGTTGGAGCGTCCCGCCATCGGCCTGGACCAGCGGCGCCCGATCGATCTCTTGGCGACGCCCGCAGGCGTGGAGATGATAGAGGACTTCCTGCAGCGTCTCGAGTACGGCGTCTACGTGTGACGCCGCTCCCGGGGGCGCTCGGCGGCAGCGAGCTCGTGACGTGGCGCCTGGATCACGCGATGTTTGCCGCGACCTGGGACAGTGGCGAAGGCGCCTACCGAGTCGGCGGCCGCTGGAACACCAGAGGCGTCCGGGCGGTGTACTGCTCGGTCGATCCGGCGACCGCCATCCTCGAGGTTGCCGTCCACAAAGGCTTCAAGGCGCTGGACACGGTACCGCACGTGCTGACGGCAGTGACCATCGCCGAGCCTTCACGTGTTCACGTCGTCGAGCCGGCATCCGTTCCCGATCCCAACTGGTTGCGGCCCGGCATTCCCGGCGCCGGGCAGCAGGCCTTCGGGGCAGAACTGCTGGCACAGTACAGGTTCGTCATGATCCCAAGCGCCGTATCGACCCGTAGCTGGAACCTGATTTTCGTCGCCACGGCCGCAGCGGGAGCCTATGTCGTCAGGTCGCAAGAGCCGTTCGCGCTCGACACGCGACTGCATCCTCCACCCACCTCCTGAAAAGCGGGGCATGAACTACCGCCACGCCTTCCATGCCGGCAATCACGCGGACGTCCTGAAGCATGCGACGCTCGCGCGCGTGCTGGCATACATGCTGGAGAAGCCGAAGCCGTTCCTCTTCCTCGACACCCATGCCGGCATCGCCCGCTACGATCTGGACGCCGAGGCCTCGACCAAGACCGGCGAGGCCGAGGACGGGATCAAGAAGCTCTGGGACCTCGATCCGGCGCCGCCGTCGCTCCGCCCCTATCTCGCCCTGGTGAAGCGGATCAACCGCGAGGGGCTGCGCTGGTATCCGGGATCGCCGGCCATCGCGCGCCTCCTGATGCGGCCGGAAGACCGGATCGAGCTCTTCGAGCTCCATCCCGAGGACGCGCAGGCCCTCAAGCGCGCGACAGCGGGGGACAAGCGCGTCACCGTCAGCCGCGCCGACGGCTATCACGCCTTGAAGGCCGTCCTGCCGCCGCCCGAGCGCCGCGGCGTGATCCTGATCGACCCGCCCTTCGAGGCCAAGGACGAGGCCGAGCAGGTGCTGAAGGGGATCAGCCAGGCGCTCCGCCGGTTCGCCACGGGGACATATCTCCTCTGGTATCCGATCAAGGACCGCCCGCCGGTGGACAGGCTCCACGAGGGCTTGAAGGCGACCGGGGCCCGGCGTCAGCTCGTCGCCGAGTTGTGGATCAACAAGCCTCTTTCGCCTATGCTCTTGAACGGTTCCGGCCTCGTCGTGATCAACCCGCCTTTCAAGCTGGAAAACTGGCTCAAGGAGGCATTGGCGGCGATGGCCGATACCTTCAACGCTCACGACACCAAGGTTGCCTGGCTGGTTCCCGAGTAACCGCAACCGTTCTGAAACGCGCCGACGGATTTTCGTACCGGAAACGCGCCGGTTTGATTATTTTATACTCGCGCTCGGAAAGCGAAGAAGCGCCGTCGAGCGCAATTTCGGCAAAAATCGCCCGATCGGGGAGCGGACGAATGACGATGAAGTTGAAGCGCAAGAAGGTGCCCGCGAGCGACGTCGCGATCGCGGCGAGGACGCGGCGTCACACGCTCGGCGACCGGCTCCGCGAGCTCCGGAAGGCCAAGGGCTGGACCTTGAGCAAGGTCAGCGAGATGACCGGCCTCGCCCCCTCGACCCTGTCGAAGGTCGAGAACAAGCAGATCTCGCTGACCTACGACAACCTGGCGAAGCTCGCCGACGGGCTCAGGATCGATCTCGCCGACCTGTTCACGCCGGAGACCATCCAGGCGACCACCGGGCGGCGCTCGATCACGCGGCTCAAGGAAGGGCGCACGCTGGAGAGCGCCAACTACATCCACACCTACAGCGCCGCCGAGCTGTCGCGAAAGGCGCTGGTGCCGATCGTGACCGAGGTCAAGGCGAAGACCCTGGAGGTGTTCGGCGAGCTCAACCGCCATGCCGGCGAGGAATGGCTCTACGTGCTGGAGGGCTCGGTCGTCTTCCACTCGGAATTCTACGAACCGGTCACCATGGAGACCGGCGACAGCCTCTACTTCGACGCGACCATGGGTCATGCCATCGTCCGGGGATCGGACAACAAGCCGGCCCGCACCATCTCCGTCATCTCCCGGAACGCGCCGGGCCCCGCGATGGGCAAGCGCGACTAAGAGTTCGGAACCCTCCCCCGCGAAGCTGGGGAGGGAAGGGTGGGGGCCGCGCGCAGCGAGGTCGGGCCGCGCCAGCCAGGGCGTGGCTCACGTCCCCACGGTCACGACCACGCTGCCCTTCTTGCGCCCGGTGTCGACATAGGCGTGGGCCTCGGCCATCTCGGCGAAGGTGTGGCGGCGATCGATGACCGGCCTCAGCACGCCTGTCTCCGCCAGATCGGCCAGCCGCTGCACATCGTCGGGTCGCTCCTGGGCGGGGCCGAAAATCACCTTCCTGCTGCCGGTCAACGGCGCCCACAGGCTCGCGAGCAGGTCCGGCATCCCGCCGGCGATTGCCAACAGCCGCCCCTTCTCCCTGAGCATGTGCTTACAGCGGGCAAACGATGTCGCCGCCACCGTGTCGGCGATGACGTCATAGGTCTCGTTGCGCCGAGTGAAATCCTCCCTGGCATAGTCGATCACCCGGTCGGCCCCGAGCGACGTGACGAGATCGAGGTTGGCGCTGCTGGTCACCCCGGTCACCTCGGCCCCGGCTTGCTTGGCGAGCTGGACCAGGGCGGTCCCGACGCCCCCTGACGCGCCGATGACCAGTATCCTGTCGCCAGCCTTGATCTCCGCTTTGCGGAGGAAATGCAGCGCGGTGGTCCCGCCGAAGCATAGCGACGCCGCCTCCTCGAACGAGAGCTTCGACGGCTTGAGCGCCACCGGACCGTCCTCGGCCAGGACGCGGAACTCCGCATGGCAACCCATCTCAGCGCCGGGAAAGCCGAAGACCTCGTCACCGGGCTGGAACTTCGTCACCTCCTTGCCGACGGCCTCGACGACGCCGGCCAGCTCGGTGCCCAGAATGGGCTGTCTTGGCCCAGTGATGCCGAGGGCAAGGCGAGCCATGGGCCCAAAGCCTCTGGGCATCTCGAGCGACCGGACGCGCCAGTCGGCGGATGTCACCGTCGTTGCGTGGATCTTGATGAGGACTTCATTGTCCTTCGGCGCCGGCTTTGGCACGTCCACGAGTTCAAGGACCTCGGGCCCGCCATAGCGGCGATAGACATAGGCTTTCATCGGCATTTCCCCCCGGTCGCGGCGCGCAGATTCTTGTTGGCCGGCCAACGCACGGCATGCCGTCGGCTAGCAGGAGGCCAATGCCGGGCAACAGTCGAAGCGCGCGCCTTGAACCGGGCTCCCCCATCCCATCCCTCTCCCGCGCATCGCGCGAAAGAGGGGGCTCGACGTGACTAGCCCAGCAGGCGCCGCCGCGAGGCGACGAACTCCTCGACGGCGGCGACCAGCTGGTCGCCGTCGGCCTCGGTCAAGGGCAGCGAGAGGGCCATCATGCCGCGGCGCGCGATGTAGATGCCGCGGGCCAGGAGGTCGAGGAAGAACAGCTCGCCCAGGTCCTTGCTGCCCTTCTTCGCATCCCTGGTCGACTTGACCTCGCCCTCGAGGAAGTGGACCGACATCATCGAGCCGATGCCGGTGAACTGCATGGCGAGGCCCTTGTCGCGGGTGACCGCGTTCAGCCGCTCACGCAGCTTGTCGCCGAAGGCGTTCAGCTTGACCGCCACCGCCGGGGTGTAGACCTGCTCCATGCCGACGACGCCGGCCGACATCGTCAGGATGTTGTTGTTGAAGGTGCCGGCATGCGGCAGCGAGTCGGCGCGCCTGGGATCGAACCTCGACATGATGTCGGCCCGCCCCCCGAAGGCGCCGAAGCTCATCCCGCCGCCGATGTATTTCCCGAGCGAGGTCAGGTCGGGCGCGATGCCGAGGACCGCCTGGATGCCGCCGGGCGAGAGCCTGGAGGTCATGACCTCGTCGAAGAGGAGGAGCGCGCCGACCTTCTGGGTCTCCTCCCGCAGCATCTTCAGGAACGATTCATCGGCGGCGATGCAGCCGCCGCCGCCCTGCATCGGCTCGATCGCCACCACCGCCAGATCCTTGGCGTGCTCGGCGATGAGCTTCTTCGTGCCGGCCGCGTCGTTGTAGGGGGCGATGACGAAGTCGAACGGGCCGTTCACCGGGTTGTTGCCGTCGGCGAAGGTGAAGATGCCGCCGTGGTAGCCGCCCTCGAACACCATCACCTTCTTCCGTCCCGTGAAGGCGCGGGCGACGGTGATCGCCATCAGGTTGGCCTCGGTGCCGGAATTGGTGAAACGCACCAGCTCGATCGACGGGATCCTGGCGCAGATCAGCGAGGCCAGCTTGCCTTCGAGCTGGTTGTGCGCGCCGCGGTTGATGCCGTCGTCGAGCGCCTGGTCGATCGCCTTCCTGATCAGCGGATGCGAGTGGCCGTAGATACCGGCGGTGTATTCGCCGAGGAAGTCGACGTACTTCCGGCCGTCGGCATCCCACAGGTTGGCGCCCTGGCCTTTCACCATCGTCACCGGGAAGGGGCCATAGAAAAGGACGGTCCGGGTGTTGCCGCCGGGGAGGCTGAGGCAGGCGTCCTCATGCAGCTTCTGGCTCTTGGGATTGCGCCGGACGAAATCGGCGCGGGCCTCGGCCAGGGCCGAGTCCAGGTCGGCATTGGCGGTGAGATGCGCGAGCGTCTGGGTCATGGGCTCGTCCTTCGCTTGAAAGGCGGTTTTCGATCTTGAAGCCTGTATGTGCGTCGTCAGAACATTTGGGACAGATGGTGTTGTAATTTAGAGGAGGGTTGGCCTCATCTGGTTGGTTGATCTTAGGCAGCGAGTTTGCGGTGAAGCAAGCGGCGCTGTTCGATGGTTTTCCGTTTGATGCGCGCCCGTTCGAGC
>SHVZ01000066.1 GCA_009694025.1 Alphaproteobacteria bacterium
AACGTCCAACGCCATCTGACATCCGCCCGAACCCACCGCGCCTTCCGTGCAGCGGCCATGGACACGTGGCACGAGGTCACCGCCGCGGCTTGAGATGAACGTCGCTGACCGCTTTGTTGCGATATCGATTCCTCAATGTGACAATCCCGCACGGCGTTCAGGAGGCTCATCGCCTCAGATAACCGTCCCGCCTCCCGGTGCCCACGCGCCGTCTCGATCAGCGCCGCCTGCTGCAGGCCGGTCATGCCCGTCCGGTAAGCACGCGACGGATGACCGATGCCGTGCGCTCGGCCTCCGCCTCGGTCAGCGAGAAATGCGAGGGGAGCCAGAGCCCGCGCTCGGAGGCGCCGATGGCGCCCTCGAAGCCGGCGTCGGCCTGGCGGTAGCTGTCCTGGCGGTGGATCGGCAGCCAGAAGCGGCGGCTGCCGATCTTATCGTCCGTGAGCGCCGCCTCGACCGCGTCGGCGCGCTCGATCAGCGCGTCGGTCCACTGGGTGATCTCGCCGCCGTTGTGGTCGACCGCCGGCAGCGCGATTCCCGGACAGTCGCCGAGCAGCTCCTGATACCAGCGGTTCCGCCGCCGGAAGCCTTCCAGGCGCTGCTCCAGCCGGTCGAGCTGGGCCAGTCCCACCGCCGCCTGCAGGTTGGTGAGCTTGAAGTTGAAGCCCAGCACCGGATGGAGGTCGTTGCCGCCGGTGCCCTGATGGCGGCGCCCCTGGTCCTTGAGCTCGCGCAGCCGGTCGTGGACGGCGTCCTCGTTGGTCGCGACCATGCCGCCCTGGCCGGTGGTCACCGTCTTGTTGGCGGAGAACGAGAAGGCCCCGGCCCGGCCGATGCTGCCGAGCGGGCGGCCCTGGAAGCGCGAGCCGAACGCCTCGGCCGCATCGCAGACGAGCTCGAGGCCGCGCTTGGCGCACAGCGCCTCGAGCGCGCCGTAGTCGGCGCCGCGGCCGTTGACGTCGACCGGGACGATCGCCCGCGTCTTGGGGCCGATCGCCGCCTCGGCCTTGGCGACGTCGAGGGCGAAGCGGCGAGGCTCGACGTCGACCAGCCTGACCGAAGCGCCGGTGAGCCTGACCGCGTTGGCCGTCGCGATGAACGTCAAGTCGGGGACCAGCACTTCGTCGCCGGGGCCGATCCCGACCGCCATCAGCGCGAGCGCGATGCCGGCGGTGCCGCTGGTGACGCCGACGCAGTGCTTGACGCCGAGCACCTCGGCGCAGCGCCGCTCGAACTCGCGGGTGACGTTTCCGTCGTTGATGTAGTTGGAGGCGATGACCTGATTGACGCGCGCCGTTTCCTCGGCGCCGGTCTCGACCGAGAACCAGGGGACCGGCTTGTTCACGGGTGCGGCTCCCGCTTGCGACGGCGCTCCAGGGGACGGGCCGGTACGCCGACCACGGTCATGCCTTCGGGCACGTCGGAG
This sequence comes from Alphaproteobacteria bacterium, assembly GCA_009694025.1. Lineage (GTDB taxonomy): Bacteria > Pseudomonadota > Alphaproteobacteria > SHVZ01 > SHVZ01 > SHVZ01. The sequence goes on from SHVZ01000066.1 coordinate 1,427, forward strand.
GCGACCACCGCGCCGGCGCCGACGGTCGCGCCCTTGCCTACGGTGATCCTGGGCAGGACGATCGCTCCCGCGCCGACATAGACCCGATCCTCGAGCGTGACCGCCCCCAGGATCTGGCAGCCGGGCGCCAGGGTGACGCAGTCGCCGATGCGTCCGTCATGGTGGATGGTGGCGCCGACGTTGAGCTTCACCGACTGCCCCAGCACCGCGTCCGGCAACACGCGGGCGCCGCGCTGGACGATGCAGCCGGGCCCGAGCGTGGCGCTCCTCGCCACATAACCGTCGAGGGCGACGACCGTGCGGAGCGCGTCCCGTCCGTAGTGGGCGAGGAGCTTCGACTTGAGCCCGGTCGGGTCGATCGAGATGACGATGCCGAGATCCGGACGCGCCGCGCGGATCTCCGCCCAGGCATCATCGCCGCCGAGATGGGGCACGCCGAGCGCGTCGGCGGCGGGATGGCTGTCGAACACCCCGGCCAGATCCCAATCCGGCAGCTCCTGGATCAGGTCGATCAGATCCTTGTCGACGCCGACCATGGCGATCGGCCGGGCTCCAGCCATCCTAGACCTCCAACACCCGCGGGACCGGCAGCGGCACGATGAATCGTCCCTTGAAGCCCTTCTCGCGCAGCTTCGGCGCCAGCTCCTCGCCGATGTGCCAGGAGAGGAACAGCGCGTATTCCGGCTGGTCGGCGAACAGCTTCGCCTCCTCCAGCACGGGCACGCGGGTCGATGGGATGTACTTGTTCAGCTTGTCCGAGCCCGGCACCTCGACGACGCAGTCGAGAAGGCCATCGTCGAGACCGACATAGTTGATGAGTGTCGAGGCCCGGCTCGGCGCGCCGATGCCGTAGATGCGCCCGCCGGCCCTCTTGATCGGGGCGATCAGGGTATGCAGATCGAGTTTCGACTGCCTTACCCGGCGGCGGAAGTCGGCGAAGGCCGAGCCGTCGCCGAGCCCCTGCTGGCGCTCCTCCTCGAGGAAGGCGGCGACACTCGCCTCGATCCCGCGCTCGCCCTTGCGGGCAGAATAGACGCGGATCGAGCCGCCATGGGTCGGGACGCGGCGGACGTGGAAGACCTCCATGCCGTGGCGGCCGAACAGCTCGTTCAGGCTGCCGACCGAATAGTAGCGGAGGTGCTCGTGGTAGATCGTGTCGTACTGGAGCGTCCGGATGAGGTCGCCGAGATAGTGGTTCTCGGAGATGAAGACGCCCTTCGGCCCCAGAAGCTCGAGGATTCCGTCGACGACGCCGTGGACGTCTCCGATGTGGGCGAAGACGTTGGCCGCGGTGATCAGCTTGGCGGTTCCGACCTCGGCTCTGGCTCTGGTCGCCGTCGCCTTTCCGAAGAAACCGATCCAGGTGCGGATGCCCTTGGCGTTGGCGACGTCGCCGGCGCCCGAAGGCTCGATGCCCAGCACCTTGTTGCCGGCCTGGTGGAAATTCGAGAGCAGCGTGCCGTCGTTGGAGCCGATGTCGACGACAAGATCGTCGGCGCCGAGGCCGACGATCGGCGTCGCCTCGCCGCAGAGGTCGGCGAAGTTCTCGCGCAGGATGCGCGTGGTGCCGCTGCGATAGGGATATGTGGGCGGGAACAGCACGTCCGGTCGGACCTCGGTGCCGATCTGGACCAGCGAGCAATCCTCGCAGCGCAGCCACTCCAGAGGAAAGGTCGGCTGCTCGACCGCCCGCGTGCCGACCTTGGCCATGGTGTTGACCGGGGCGACATAGGCCAGGAACAGGATCGACCGGAGCCGCTCGCCACCGCAGATCTGGCAGTGGGTGACGGGGCGGGAGAGCGGTTCGGTCATTTGGCTTCTTCGGGTTTCAGATGTCGGTTCTTCGCGTACCAGTCGACCACCGGGGCGATGCCCTCGGCAAAGGGAATCTTGGGCTCGAAGCCGAGCTTGCGCAGCCGCCCGATGTCCGGCGAGCGCCGCGGGGTCTGGCCGGCAGGCGAGTCGCCGAAGACGAGCTCGGCCTCGCGGCCGAAGCAGCCGACGATCTTCCGGGCGACTTCGGCGATGGTCAGCTCCTCGGGATTGCCGATATGGGTGATCGAGAGATGCGGGGCCTTGTCGATCACGGTGACCAGGCCGGTGGTGAAGTCGTCGACATGGATGAAGGCGCGCGTCTGCCGGCCGTCGCCCTGGATCGCGAAGCGGACCTTACCGGCTGGCTGGGCCTTGACCTGGTCGTCGGCACGGAGGGCCAATTCCGGCACCACGTGCTCGAAGCCCATGTCCGGGCCATAGACGTTGTGCGGACGGAACACCGCGACACGGCCGAACCCGGTGCGGCCGTAGTTGAGGGCGATGAGCTCGCTCGCCAGCTTCTGGCCGCCGTAGGAATAGCGTGGGTTGAGCGGGTCGGGGACGATCAGCGGCGCCGATTCGTCGGTCGGGACCTTGGGCGGCGTCTGGTAGACCTCGGAGGAGGAGGCCACCACCAGGTCGCCGATGCCGTTCTTCCGGCAGGCGTCGACGACGGCGAGGATGCCGCGGATGCCGACGTCGAGGACGAGCTCCGGCTGCGAATAGAAGAAGGCGGTTCCGTTGACCGAGGCCATATGAACGACGCGATCGCAGCCCTTGGCGGCGCCGGCGACGGCGGCGGCATCGCGGATGTCGGCCTCGACCAGATCGACCCGGTCGAGGATGCCGACGAGGCGCCGCGGGTTGCCGCGCCAGTTGTTGTCGAGGACCCTGACCTCGCGGCCGAGCGCGACGAGGCGCCGGACCAGCGCTGCCCCGAGGAAGCCGGTCCCGCCGGTGACGAGGACGCGGCCGGTCACGCGCCCGCCGATGGCCCGATGCCGTGGCTGCCGAGGCAGACATAGACCCGGCCTTCGGGCATCAGGACGTTGCCGCGCGCGAAGTTGTTCCAGAGGTCGTAGACGATGCCGGGCTTGGCCATGCGGTCGGCTAGGCTCTCCAGCGGCATCGAAGCGAAGACCGGGTGGTTGTTGTGGATGACCGCGACATGCGCGCCGGTGAGCGCGTCGCTCAGCGACGCCATCGGCTCGAGGCCGAAGGCGCGCTGGGCCTCGGCCGGAACCACCGCGTCGAAGCCGCGGAAGCTGGCGCCAGGGAACGCCGCCTTCAGCTTCGAAAGGAGCGGCCTCGCGGTGGTGCCGCGAAGGTCGTCGGTCGGCGGCCGGCCCTTGAAAGCGATGCCGAGCATCGCCACGACGGGATTCGTCGGGAGCCCGCCCAGGCGCTCGGCATGCGCCTCGATCGCCGCCACCACCTCGTCGGGCTGGCGCTCGTTGATCATGCGGGCGGCCAGCGTCATCTCCGGCTTGATGCCGTGGCGCTCGACGCTTTCGGCCAGGATGTAGCTGTCCTTCTCCAGGCACGGTCCGCCGACCGGGCCGGGCATCGGCAGGTTGGTACGCGGATATCCCCGCTTGCCGGCCTGGATCACCTCGGCGGCGGAGATGCCGATGACGTCGCATACCCGCGCGACCTCGTTCGAATAGGCGAAGTGCACGTCGCGCTGGGAGTTGTCGACCAGCTTCACCATCTCGGCGGTCTCGACCGAGGAGACACGCACCACCGTCGGCGTCAGGAACTGGAAGAGCTGGCCGGCGCGTACGCTGACATCGAGGGTCTCGCCGCCGACGATCTGCGGCAGCCAACGCAGCTCCTCGAGCGCCTGGCCCTCCACGGTGCGCTCCGGGCAGAAGGCGAGGTCGAAGCGCTTGCCCGACGACGATAGGATCGGATGGACGAGCTCGCGCGTGGTGCCGATCTTCACCGTCGAGCGCATGATGACGAGGTCGTCATGCTTGAGGTTCCGCGCGACCTCGCGCGACACGCCTTCGACCATGTCCATGCGGGCGCGTCCACTCGGCCCCATCGGCGTGCCGACGGTGATGATCCACACCGTCGCCGGACATTTCTCGGGAATCTTCGGGAAAATCTTGAGGTGGCCATTGCGGATGGCGCGACTCAGCCGCTCGGTGATGCCGGGCTCGGAGAAGTGCGCCTTCCCCTCCTTCATCGCCCGGACCAGGTCCTCGCGGATCTCGATGCCCCAGACCTCGAACCCGACCTCGACCATCACGGTCGCCAGCGTCAGTCCGACATAGCCCAGGCCCATGATGCAGACGACGCGATCGCGAAATCCGTCGGGAACCGTCGTGGTCATTCGAATCGCCTAGCGCCGCCCAAAGTGCGGCGGAGTATAGAAGCCGTTCCCTCGGGCGCAAGCGGATGGCCGGCCGGGGAAGCGTGGTGTAGCTTCGCCCGGCGATGGACACCGCCGCAGAGCTCGAAAACGCCCGCGCGTTGCGTCGCCTCGGGCGCCACAAGGCCGCCGCCGAGATCTGCCAGCGAATCCTCGACCGCCAGCCGAACCGCGCCGATGCGCTGCTGGTCCTGGGCGGGATCGCCGAGGAACTCGGCAATTCGCCGGCGGCGGTCGGTTTTCTCACGCGCGTCGTCGACCGCGACCCCAGCCATCCCGGCGCCGCCGTCCAACTCGCCGACACGCTTGCCAAGCTGGGGGCCACCGAAGGCGCCTCGGCCTGGTACCGGGTGGCTTTGGCGGTGGAACGCGACGTGCCGCGCGCCGCCCCCGCCCTCGCCCGCCTGCTCGCCGCCGGCGGTGAGGTCGACGACATCGCGGCCCTGGCCGAGGACGAACTCGCCAAGGACCGTCCGCAGGTCGCCCTCGAGGTCGCACGCATCGGCCGGGCCGCGGCACCACTCAATGGCCGGCTCGCCCTCGTCGCGGGGCGAGCGCTGATCGCGTGCGGAGAGCCCGCGCGCGCGGCCACGCCGCTGCGGGCAGCGACCGCCGAGCAACCTCAGCAAGCGGAGGCCTTGGCGGCGCTGGCTCAGGCGCTCGGCGGCAACGCCGCTTGGTTCGCCCGTGCCCTCGCGCTTCGTCCAGACCCGGACGTGCAGGCCGAGCTCGGCGAGGCGCTCGCACGCGACGGACGGACCGAGGGCGCCCGCCGAGCCTTCGAGACCGTGCTCGCCCGCGACAGCAGCCATCGGCGCTCTCTTCACGGCCTTGCGCGTCTCCGATTGGCCCTCGGCGAGGCCGATGCCACGATCGGGCTCGCCCGCCGACGCCTTGCCGACGAACCGGGGGACGTCGATGCCGCCCGGCTCCTCGGCGAGGCCCTGGCGCGGCGTAGCCTTTCGACCTCGGCCATAACCGTCGCCCAGAGCGCGGCCAAGGCCGGGCGGGAGCCGATCGCACGCGCCATCGCCGAGGGCATCATCGCGGCCGATCCGGAACGCCTGGACGCGTGGCGGATGCTCGGGACCGCCCACGCCTTCCGCGTTGCGCTGACCTGGGACCCGGCGGACGCCACGGCGATGACCGGGCTCGCCGGCGCCGGCGACGAAAGCCGAGCCCTCGCCTGGCTCGAGCGGGCGATTCGGCTCGACGACAGCCCGGCGACCGCCGTCGCTCTGGCGCGAGCCCTCCTTCGCGCCAATGCCAAGGAGGCAGCCAGGGAGCTGCTGCGACCGCTGCTGATGACGATCGCCGGTCAGCATGCGGCGCTTGCCGCAGAGTTCGCCGGGCTCCTGGTCGACGTCGGCGAAGCCGAACCGGCGGCCCGACTGCTCGAGGTGCTCACGACCGCCAATCCGGAGAACGCCGATCTTGCCCTAGGGCTGATCCGGGCTCAGGCGCGCCATGGCGACGCCGCCGCCTTGACCCGGCTCGGCCAAACCCATCTGGCGAAGCGACGCCCGGCGCTCGCCGCAGCGGCTTTCGACGCCGCCCGCACGCTCAAGCCGGAAAATGCCCAGGTTGCCTTCCTCCTCGGCCGCGCACTCTGGGACGGTGGCGAGAAGACCGCCGCCATCGACGCCTTCGCCGACGCGGCGGAGATGGGCGGCGACGAGAACCTGGATCTCCTGACCCGGGCCGGCGAGGCCCTGGTGGGCCTGCAGGCCCCCGATCTCGGCCTCCGCTATCTCCGCCGCTCGGTCGAGCGTGACTTCGCCAACCCCGACCGCCACTCCTATTCCTACTTCTTCAACTTCCTGAACCAGTGCGACTGGCCGGCGCGAATCGACTATGTGCGGCGGCTGACCGATCTCGCCGAGGCGAAGATCGCGGCGGACGACCCCGACTTCCGCCTGAACCCGAGCCTCTGGGTGTTCCTCGCCGCCGAGCGCGACCTCCTCTACCGCTCAGCCAACCACTTCGCCCGTCACAGCTTCCCTGGGACTATGCGGCGGCCGGAGGGGCCGCGCGGCGACGATCCTAACCGCCCGATCCGGCTCGGATACCTGTCAGCCTTCCTGCACGGCCACCACATCGGCTACAGCCTGACCGGCATCCTCCAGGGCCACGACCGCCGCCAGGTGCAGATCCATCTCTACGGCCAGACCCGGGACGATCAGATCCAGGCGGGGCTCAAGCGCGAGGCCCAGGTCTTCCGGTCGATCGACGGGAAGTCTCCGGCGGCGATCGCCCGGATGATCGCCGGCGACGGAATCGACGTGCTGGTTGACCTCGACGGCTACGTGAACGGCGCAAGCGGACTTCTCACCCTCGAGGTGGCGAGCCACCGGGCGGCGCCGATCCAGATGCTCTACCACAACTATGTCGGCCCGACGGGGACCAGCTTCGTCGACTACGTCGTGGCCGACCGCGAGTTGCTGGACGGCCACGATGACGCCGGCTACCGCGAGCGCTTGATCCGGCTACCGCCCTGCTACTACCCGGCGGCGCCGCTTCCCAAGGCGACGGTGATAACCGGTCGCCGGAGCTGGGGCTTGCCCGACCAGGGGACGGTTTTCTGCAACTTCGGCCACTTCTACAAGGTCGAGCCGAGTTGCTTCGATGCCTGGATGCGAATCCTCCGGCGGGTCCCCGGCAGCGTCCTCTGGATGAACCATTGGGACACCCCCCAAGCGGTCGCCAATCTCCGTCGCGAGGCCGCGGCGCGGGGGGGCGACCCGGCCCGGCTGGTGTTCTCGGCGCTGGCCGAGAAGCCGATGCACCTCGCCCGCCTGGCGCTGGCCGACCTGTTCCTGGACACTTTCGTTTATGCCTCCGGCGTCACCAGCCTGGACGCGCTTTGGGGCGGGGTCCCGGTGCTGACCGTGCGCGGCTCGACCTTCGCTCGGCGCGTCGGCGCCAGCCTCAACGCCGGGATCGGGCTCGAGGACCTGACCGTAGGGGACGTCGCAGCCTACGAAGAGCTGGCGGTAGCGTTGGCAACCGATCGTCCCAGGCTGGCCGCGGTCAAGGCCCGCCTGCTGGCGAATCTCGGGACCCGGCCGCTCTTCGACCAAGCCCGGCTCGCAAGCAACCTGGAGCGGGCCTACCGCACCGCCTTCCGCCGCCACGCCGCCGGACAGGCGCCGGAAAGCTTCGAGCTCCGGGACTAGGACAGGCAAGTCTTGCCGGGTGCAGCCCGGCAACGCCAGCGTGGGAAGGCCGTTCCGGGAGCCTAAAAATAGACATAAGTCTTTGTAATATCTAAAAAATACCCATGGCCCAGTTCCTGCATTTGAAGGCGGCGACACAACCGTCTTCGTCCGAGGAGTGCTATGGAAACCACGATGTTTCTGGCGATCGCGCGCCAGTCGGCGCTGCGCCGCGAGATGGAAGCCGTGGCCCACAACCTCGCGAACGCCAGCACCACCGGCTACAAATCCCAGTCCCCGTTGTTCAAAGAAGTCCTGGCGAAGACCTCGCCGACCGAGCGGATCTCCTCGGTCATCGACCAGGGGCTGATGACCAACACCACCGACGGCCCGCTCAAGCCCACCGATTTAACCTATGATTTTGGCATCCGCGGCTCAGGCTACTTCGCCGTGCAGACGCCATCGGGCGAGCGCTACACCCGCAACGGCAACTTCAAGCTCGACTCCGCGAGCCGCCTCGTCACCCAGAACGACAGCGCCGTGCTCGGCGCCGACAACCGCCCCATCGTGTTGCCGCCGAATGCCGGCGACATCCGCGTCGCCGGCGATGGCACCATCCTCGCGGGCACCCAAGTCGTCGGCCAGATGAAGATCGTCGGCTTCACCAACGACCGCGCCCTCAAGCGCGGCCCCAACAGCCTATTGATCGCCGATGAGGCACCGCAGAGGGCACCCCAGGCCAAGGTGGTCCAGGGCGTCATCGAGGAATCCAACGTCATTCCGATGTTCGAGCTGTCGCGGATGACCGAGATCGTCCGCAACTTCCAGCAGGCCAACAACCTGGTCGAGCAGGAGCACGACCGTCAGCGCGACGCCGTCCGCCGTATCGGCAAGCCGTCCGGCGCCGCCTAAGAGATTTTAAGGGAGCCTATCCGCCATGCGTGCCCTCACCATCGCCGCCACCGGAATGCTGGCCCAGCAGACCAACGTCGAGGTCATCTCCAACAACCTCGCCAACCTGAACACGACGTCGTACAAGCGCTCCCGCGTCGAGTTCCAGGATCTGCTCTACCAGGACCAGCGCCGGGTCGGCTCGGCCTCCTCCGAGGCCGGTACCGTCGTCCCCGCAGGTCTGCAGGTCGGCCTCGGCGTCCGCGCCGCCGCCGTCTATCGGCTGAACCAGCAGGGCACCCTGCAGCTGACCGAGAACACCCTCGATCTCGGCATTCGGGGCGAAGGGTTCTTCAATGTCCAGCTGCCGAGCGGCCAAACCGCCTACACCCGGTCCGGCTCCTTCCAGCTGTCGCCGACCGGACAGATCGTGACCCAGGACGGCTATACGGTTCTGCCGGGCATCACCGTGCCGCAGAACACACTCGACATCTCGATCAACGCCTCGGGCCAAGCCTACGCCAAGCTCGACGGGGTCGTGGTCCCGCAGCTCCTCGGCCAGTTCACGTTGACCAATTTCCCGAACCTCGCCGGCCTCGAATCGATCGGCCAGAACCTGCTGCTGCAGACCCCCGCCTCCGGCAACCCGATCGCCGGCACCGCCGGGGCGCTCGGGTTCGGCACCATCCAGCAGGGCTTCCTCGAGGCTTCGAACGTCAACGCCGTCGCCGAGATCACCAACCTGATCACCGCCCAGCGCGCCTACGAGCTCAACTCGAAGGTGATCCAGGCGGCCGACGACATGGCCGGCACCGTCAACCAGCTGCGCTGATCCCACGCGCTGAAAGCCGCACGACATGAACCGCACACTCCGTCTGCTCGCCGTCTGCCTGCCGCTGTTGCTCGCCCCCCTCGCCGGAAACGCGGCCGGCGAGGTCGCCAGGCCGATCCTCAAGCTCAAGTCGCAGGTGGCCGGCGACACGGTCCATCTCGGCGACCTGTTCGAGAACATCGACGCGGCGAAAGCGCAAATCAGGCTCGACCAGGCCCCGTCCCCTGGCAACGCCGTCACCTACCAGCCTTCCCAGCTCGCCGCCTTCGCCCGCATGTACGGGCTCGACTGGAAGCCGCAGACCTACATGGACAAGGTGGTGGTCGAGCGCCTGGGCCAGCTGGTGTCGCGGACGACCGTGGAAGCGGCGCGGCGCAAAGCCCTGGCGGCCAAGGGTGTCACCGGCGACCTCGAGTTCGAGATCGCGAGCCGCGCCTATCAGCTTTACGTCTCGGAGACCCAGGCCCCGACCGTTGCTATCGACCTGCAGCACTTCGACCCGGACAGCCGGTCGTTCATCGCCGAGTTCCGCGCACCCGCCGACGAGCCCCGGGCAGACCGCATCCGCGTCGCCGGCCGCGCCCACAGCATGATCGACGTGCCGGTCCTGAACCGCCGGATGATGCCGAACGAGATCATCCGCGCCTCCGACCTCACCTGGGTCAAGATGCGCTCCGGCCCGATGCTCGCCAACAATGCGACGCTGCTGGAAGACGTGCTCGGGCGGACGCCGAAGCGGCCTCTCCAGGCCGGCCAGCCGATCCGTCAGGCCGACGTCGGTGCCTTCACTCTGGTTCAGCGCAACGAGTCTGTAACCATGATCGTCCGCACCAAGTCGATGACCTTGACCGTCCAGGGGAAGGCTCTCGACAACGGCGTCGAAGGCCAGTCGATCCGGGTGCAGAACCCCAAAAGCAACCGCACCGTCGAGGGTCGGGTCACCGGCCCTGGCGAGGTGACAGTGGTCATCGGCGTCATGTCCGCCGCCGCGAACCGCACCGTGGTTCAGCGTTGATGCCGACATCGCCGACACTCGAAGAACCCCGAAAAAGGATCGCCTCAATGCGTATCGCCCGCCTCGCCTCCCTCGGTCTCGCCGTTGCCGCGCTCGCCGGGTGCTCCGCCCTCGATCGCCTGGCCACCGTCGGTGAAGCGCCCAAGATGACGGACATCCAGAACCCGCAGGCAGCCTCCAGCTACCGTCCGATCAGCATGCCCATGCCGGCGCCGATGACCGCCGAGCGTCAGCCGGCCTCACTATGGGCCGCAGGCTCCCGCGGCTTCTTCAAGGACCAGCGCGCGAACCGGATCGGCGACATCCTCACGGTCCTGATCGCGATCGACGACAAGGCGAAGTATGAGAACACCACGACCCGCAGCCGGTCCAACGCCGACACCGCCAACCTGACCTCGCTGTTCGGCCTGCAGGGTCTGCTCAACCGCAACCTGACCGACTCGGCGAGCCCGTCGGCGGTGGTCGATCTCGGCTCGACCCTGAAGAACGAGGGCAAAGGCGCGATCGACCGCAGCGAGGAGATCAATCTCAAGATCGCCGCGACCGTCACCCAAGTGCTGCCGAACGGCAACATGGTCGTCAGCGGCCGCCAGGAGGTTAAGGTCAACTACGAGGTCCGCGAGCTGCAGATCGCCGGCGTCATCCGCCCGGAAGACGTCACCTCGCTCAACACCATCAGCTACGAGAAAATGGCGGAAGCGCGGATCTCCTACGGCGGCCGCGGCCACATCACCGATGTCCAGCAGCCGCGCTACGGCGCCCAGGTTCTCGACATCCTCCTGCCGTTCTAACCGGCGGGACCGAGCTCCGAGGCGCGCCGGTTTCCCCCACCCCGCCGGCCGCAACGGAAACGGGGCCGGTGCCGAAAGGCACCGGCCCTTCGTTTTTCCAGATGTCGAGTGCGCTGGCCCTGGCCGACGGGCGATCGCCGGCCACTCAGTCGTCGCGGTGCGTCCGCTCGAGCCGCTCGTGGCGTTCCTGGGCTTCGAGGCCGAGCGTGGCGATCGGCCTCGCCTCCAGCCGCCGGAGCGAGATCGGCTCGTCGGTCTCTTCGCAGTAGCCGTAGGTGCCGTCGATGATTCGCTGCAGCGCCTCATCGATCTTCGAGATCAGCTTGCGTTCGCGGTCGCGGGTGCGGAGCTCGATCGCATGGTCGGTCTCGCGCGAGGCGCGGTCGGCCATGTCCGGCTGCTGCAGATTTTCCTCGGTCAGGTGGCGCAATGTGATGTTGGCATCCCGCAAGAGCTCCTCACGCCAGCGCAGCAGCCTCTGACGGAAGTATTCCCGCTGCCGCGGGTTCATGAACTCCTCTTCGTCCGAGGGTCGGTAATGGGGCGGAAGCTGAATCGGCTGCGAACTCGTCGAAGAAGCCACGGACGCCCTCTTGCTGTGCCTACCCTGACGGCGGCGGAGCATACAGAGGGGACCCCCGGGCATCAAGCATTGGTCACGCCTCGTCGACGGGCGCAGATCATTGAGAAACATGGTAATTTTATCAAGGGGCTGGACCGCACGCCCGGCCGGACGAAGATCAGACGCTCATGTCCAGCTTGGCGAGTTCGACCCGAGCGCGGAGTTCAATCTCGTCCAGGATCTCGGAGAGCCTGGGGTCAGCCACCCGGTCGCGGTGCTGCTGGACCAGTTGATCCAGCGCCTCCAGGCGATCGCGCGGGATGGCGCCGGCGAGGAGTCCCAGCCGAATCTCCTCCAGGCGATCGAGGATGTCCTCCGCCCGCTGCTTCGACCGTCGGCCCGACCGGTCGGTCGCATCGCGCACACCGACCACCGGGTCGACCGGAGCCGCAGCGGCGGTCGCACGCGGGGCTTCGGGCTCGTCGAGACCTTCGAGCAGCTTCGAGAACTCGCCTGGCTTCGCCTGAGACCCCTTGTCGGGGCGGCGGACCGAGGCAGCCTTGGCAGTGCCCGTCGGATCGACTTTCATGGGCCTCCTGTCCGTAACGCCCCCTATATATCGTTACGGAAACGGCCGGAGCAACAAGTTAAACGAATGGGTGCGGGTCGAACTTTAGCATAGATCGTAGCTGCGCCGGCCCGGCAAAATCTGCCGGGCAAGGGTCGCCGAGGCCCTCCGGCGCCGGCCAGAAACTGAGAGAAACCGCCGATTTCCCAGCCCTTTCCGTGGCATGCTTCTCGCATCCATAGGTCTCGCAAGGAGTGCCTCATGACTGCCCGACCGGTATCCCCGTCGCCGTTCCGCCGATGGCTCGCCGCCTTCAGCCTGATGCTTGCCGTCCTCGTTCCAGCAAGCGGTCAGGCCCAATCGCGGATCAAGGACATCGCCGACTTCGAGGGCATCCGGGACAACATGCTGGTCGGCTACGGGCTGGTCGTCGGCCTCAATGGCACCGGCGACTCGCTGCAGAACTCGGTCTTCACCAAGGAGAGCCTGGTCGGCATGCTCGACCGGCTCGGCGTCAACGCCCGTGACTCGAGCCTCCGCACCAAGAACATCGCCGCCGTCATGGTGACGGCAACACTGCCGCCTTTCGCCCGTCAGGGCAGCCGCGTCGCGGGCGTCGCGCTGGAGATAGAGGTCGACCTCGCGGGTCACCGTCGGCAGCTGCACGCCCTGGCCGATGCCGCCGACGACGTTCGGCAGCTGGTTCTGGATCTTGCGGGTGTAGAATTCGGCGTTGGCGTTGGCGACGTTCTTCGACACGGTCTCGAGCCCGGCCTGGCCGGCGCGGAGGCCAGACAGCGAGTTCGTGAGCGACGCGTTCAGAGACGTTAGCGACGACAAAGCCATGTCGGCGGTTCCAGACGTGGTTCGCCCGGGCTGGGCTGCCTACCAGAGGCAATCGCCGTGCCATTGAATTTCCTATTAACCCGCTGAAATAGCATTGATATTTTCGGTGGCCCGCGCCACCGAAAGCTCCGGAGGTCGGCACAGACCGTCTTCGGACCCGGCAAGACTTGCCGAGGGGTGGCCTACCGGGCGCCCCGTTTTTTCCGCTACGGCGCCGTCGGCCGCGATGATAGTTTCCCGTGCAATGAGAGCTTGTTGGCTCCAGGGATGGTGCGCGGATTGCCCGCGAAGACACGCCCCGAGAGCCAGAGCGCTCGCCGACCGGAAGTGAACCATGGCCGAAAAAGTCGACATCCTGTTCATCAACCCGGGCGAGCCAGCCCAGATTTATCAAGGTCTTGGCGACGAATTCAGCGCCATCGAGCCGCCGGTGTTCGCCGGTCTGTTCGCAACCTATGCGCGCAAGCGCGGCGCGTCGGTGGCGATCATCGACGGTCCGGCCGAGCACTTGAACTCGGCCGAGGTTGCCGAGCGAGTCGCCAAGGACTACGACCCGACCCTAGTCGTGGTCGTCGTCTACGGCTTCCAGCCTTCGGCCTCGACTCAGAACATGGGCGCCGCCGGACGGGTGGCCCAGCTCATCCACAGCCATGACCCGTCGATCAAGGTCATGATGACGGGGACCCACCTGGCCGCGCTGCCTGAGCAGTCGATGCGCGAGGAGTCGATCGACTTCGTCTGCGATCGCGAGGGCCCGGTCACCATCCACAAGACCATGCAGGCCCTCAAGGCCGGCGAGACCGACTTCTCGAAGATCCCCTCCCTGTGGTGGCGGAAGGACGGCCGGGTCACCGCGCCGGCCGAATCCGAGGCGCTTCTCGTCGATCTCGACCAGGAGATGCCGGGCATCGCCTGGGACATGATGGATCCCCGCAACTACCGCTCCCACAACTGGCATTCCTTCGACCACATCCACGACCGGACCCCCTATGCGGCGATCCACACGTCGCTCGGCTGTCCGTACAAGTGCTCGTTCTGCTGCATCAACGCACCGTTCGGGAAGTCGTCGTACCGGATGTGGAGCCCGGAGGTCGTGGTCAAGGAGATCGACCACCTGGTCGCCAACTACGGGGTCAAGAACATCAAGTTCGTCGATGAGATGTTCGTGCTGAACAAGCGCCACGTCCTCGGCATCTCGGACCTGCTGATCGAGCGCGGCTACGACCTCAACATTTGGGCCTATGCGCGCGTCGACACCGTGCAGGACCAGTTCCTGGAGAAGCTCCGAAAGGCCGGATTCCGCTGGCTTTGCCTCGGCATCGAGAGCGCGTCGGCGGACGTCCGCGACGGCGCCGCCAAGAAGTACGACCAGAGCGACATCGCCAACACCGTCAACCGCATCAAGGGCGCCGGCATCCACGTGCTCGGCAACTACATCTTCGGCCTCCCCGACGACACCCACGAGCGCATGCAGGAGACCCTGGACATGGCGCTCGCGCTCAACTGCGAATTCGGCAACTTCTATTCTGCCATGGCCTACCCGGGCTCTCCGCTCTACCGCATGGCGGTCGAGAGCAAGATGGAGCTGCCGGAAAAGTGGCACCACTTCTCCCAGCACGGCTATGAGTCGAAGCCGCTCCGCACCAAGTACCTGACCTCAGGCGAGATCCTGGAGTTCCGCGACCACGCCTGGCAGGCCTACTTCAACAGCCCGACCTACCTGAAGCTGGTCCGCGAGAAGTTCGGCGCCGACGTGGTCGACCACGTCCACCGCATGACCCAGATGCCGCTCAAGCGGAAGCTCCTGGAGAAGGTCGCGGCTTAGCGGCCCCAGGCGAAGGTGCTCGGCGGCGGCAGCCGGCCGCCGACCGCCTCGGCGAGACGCAGCCCCTCGTTCCACTTGGCCATGCGCTCGGAGCGCGTGAACGAGCCGACCTTGAGCTGAGGCGCGCCCCAGCCGACCGCGAGATGGACGATGGTGACGTCCTCGGTCTCGCCCGACCGGGCGGAGACGATCACGCCGTAGCCGGCCCGCCGCGCCTCCTCCAGCGCCGCCTTGGTCTCGGTCAGGGTTCCCGCCTGGTTCGGCTTGATCAGCGCGGTGTTGCAGGCTCCCGCCTTCGCCGCCTCGGCGATGCGGCGGGCGTTGGTGACGACGAAGTCGTCGCCGACCACCTGCACCTTCGGCCCCGCTGCCTGGGTGAAGCGAGCGATCGCAGCGCCGTCGTCCTCGGCCAGCGGGTCCTCGATCGAGACGATCGGATATCGTGCGAGCCATCCCAGCAGCATCTCCGAGAGGCCGTCGGAGTCGAGCTCGCGGCCGTCGCGGGCGAGCTTGTAGCGCCCGCCACGGCCGAAGTTGCTGGCGGCGACGTCGAGCGCGATCGCCACCTCGACGCCCGGCGTGAAGCCCGCCTTCTCGATGGCGCGGACTAGCGTCTCGACCGCCTCCTCGTTCGAGTCGAATGAGGGCCAGTAGCCGCCCTCGTCGGCGACGCCGGCGAGCTTGCCGGCGTCCGCCATCAGCCTGCCGGCGGCGAGATAGACCTCGGCGGTCCAGTCGAGCGCCTGGGCGAAGTCGGTGGCGCCGATGGCGATCACCATGAAGTCCTGGAGGTCGACGCGGCGGCCGGCATGGGCGCCGCCGCCGAAGATCTGGATCTCCGGCAGCGGCAGCGGCCCCGCGCCGCCGAGATAACGCCAGAGCGGCAGGCCGGCGGCGGCCGCCGCGGCATGGGCGGTCGCCATGGAGACGGCGATCAGGGCGTTGCCGCCGAGGCGCCCCTTGTTGGGCGTGCCGTCGCGCTCGATCATGCGGGCGTCGACCGAAGCCTGGTCGGTGGCGTCCATGCCCTTCAGCAGCGCCGCGATCTCGCCGGAGACATGGGCGACCGCTCGGGTCACGTCGTAGCCGCCGAAACGCCTGCCGCCGTCGCGGAGATCGACCGCCTCGCCGGAGCCGGTCGAGGCCCCGGCCGGGGCGATGGCGCGTCCGACCGCGCCTCCCTCCAACGTCACCTCGGCCTCGACCGTGGGTCGCCCGCGCGAGTCCCAGATCCGGCGGCCGCGGACCTGGATGATCTTGGTCGAGCTCATGAGTGTTCCCGCTTCCACTGTTCGGCGACGAGGGCAAGACGCACGACCGGCTGCGCCAGCAGACGGCGGGCGACGCGACGAACCCGCTCCTTGTCCGCGTCATCCGTCAGGTACTCGACCGGCGACTTGCCGTCGACCCGGGCGAGCAGCAGGCCGGGCAGCAGGGTGGCCGCCCTCGCCTCCAGATCGGCCACCGGCTCCCAGTCGACACCGGCAAGATAGCGCCGCCCCATCGCCTCGAACGAAGCGGCGAGCGCCGTCGCCGCCTCCGGGCGGACCAGTCCCTTCAACAGCAGATGGTTAAGACAGAAGGCGAGGTCGAAGGCCGGGTCGCCAAACCACGCGCATTCGGCGTCGAGGAAGATCGGCCCCATCGGCCCGACCAGGATGTTCTTGGGGCTGACGTCGCCATGGACCAGCGCCCGCTTCGTGACGGCGGTGGTCCGGACGATGCGCCGGAGCGCTTCCGCCCGGTCAGGGTGGCGCGCCGCCGCCGCTTCCAGATAGGGCGCGAGGCGGATGTCATGGAAGATCGCGTCGGTCGGGAACAACGCAGGGATCGCCGGGTCGCGGGCGGTCTCGGCGTGGATCCTGGCGAGCCGCCGTCCGACCTCGTCCGCGGTCCCGATCTCGACCCTGCCGTCCAGGAGCTGGCGCTTCCACAGCGGGTGGCGAGCCGGATCGAGATAGTCCATGGCGAAGACTCCGGCCTCCTCGTCGGCGGCGGCGATCCGCGGCACCGCTTCCGGCAGGAAACGGGCGACCGAGCGAAACCAGCGGATCTCGTAGCGCGAGCGTCCGATCGGCGCCCGCCAGTCCTGAGCGACCTTGAGCTTGGCCAGCGCCCGCTTGACGCAGACCGGCCCTGTAGCGAGGTCGACCTTCCAGATGTCGGAGGAGACGCCGCCGGCGAGCGCCGCCGCCGGCGGGCGTTCGCCCGGCCGGATCAGGCCGAGCCGGACGAGATCGGCGTAGAGGACCTCGGTATCCATGGCTGATCGTCTAGCACCGTGCCGCTGCCCGGCGCCACGCCTTGACAAGGCCGGGCCGGAGCGCACCAATCGCCGTCTTCCGCAAAGTCATTCCAAGAAGAGGCGCGCGTCATGGCCGTTCATCGCAATCTGATCGCCGGCGACTGGGTCGAGGGCAAGACCGTCTCCCGTAACGTCAACCCCTCCAACCTCGCCGACGTGGTCGGCGAATACACCCGCGCCGACGCCGAGCAGGCGCGCCAGGCGATCGCCGCCGCCCATGACGCCTTCCCGGCCTGGTCGCGCCACGGCCTGCAGGGGCGCGCCGACCTCCTCGACAAGATCGGCAGCGAGATCCTCGCCCGCCAGGAGGAGCTGGGGACGCTGCTTGCGCGCGAGGAGGGCAAGACCAAGCCGGAAGGCATCGGCGAGGCCAACCGCGCCGGCAACATCTTCAAGTTCTTCGCCGGCGAGGTGCTGCGCCAGGCGGGCGAGAAGCTGGCCTCGGTCCGGCCCAATGTCGACGTCGAGGTCACCCGCGAGCCGCTCGGCGTCGTCGCCATCATCACGCCCTGGAACTTCCCGATCGCGATCCCGGCCTGGAAGATCGCGCCGGCGCTGGCCTACGGCAACTGCGTGGTGTTCAAGCCGGCCGATCTCGTTCCCGGCTGCGCCTGGGCTCTCGCCGAGATCATCAGCCGCTCGGGCCTGCCCAAGGGCGTCTTCAACCTGGTGATGGGCCGCGGCTCCGAGGTCGGCGCCGCCATGCTGGCCGACAAGCGCATCGCCGCCATCAGCTTCACCGGCTCGGTCGCCACAGGGCGCAACGTCGCCCGCAGCGCCGTCGAGCGCATGGCCAAGGTGCAGCTTGAGATGGGCGGCAAGAATCCGCTGGTCGTCCTCGACGACGCCGACCTCAAGACCGCGGTCAACTGCGCGGTCCAGGGCGCCTACTATTCGACCGGCCAGCGCTGCACCGCCAGCTCACGCCTGATCGTGACCGAGGGCATCCACGACAGGTTCGTCGGCGCCATGGTCGACAGCCTGAAGGCGCTCAAGGTCGGCGACGCGCTGAAACCCGAGACCCAGATCGGCCCGGTGGTCGACCAGAGCCAGCTCGACCAGGACATCTCCTACATCGACATCGCCAAGAAGGAAGGGGCGAAGCTCGCCTATGGCGGCGAGCGCCTGAACCGCGACACCGAGGGATTCTACCTCTCGCCGGCGCTGTTCACCGAAACCACCAACGCCATGCGGATCAGCCGCGAGGAGGTTTTCGGTCCGGTCGCCAACGTCATCCGGGTCAAGGGCTACGATGAAGCGGTGGCGGTCGCCAACGACACCGAGTTCGGGCTCTCGGCCGGCATCTGCACGACCTCGCTCAAATACGCGAGCGACTTCAAGCGCGCCTCCCAGGCCGGCATGGTGATGGTCAACCTGCCGACCGCCGGCGTCGACTATCACGTGCCGTTCGGCGGCCGGAAGGGGTCGAGCTACGGCCCGCGCGAGCAGGGCCGCTACGCCGCCGAGTTCTACACCGCGGTCAAGACCGCCTACACCATGGCCTGAGCGGCGCCTCGCGGCCGCGCTATGATCGCCCCGATGCTGAGCGACGCCGAGCGCGCGGCCTATCGCCGCGACGGATATCTGGTGATCAGGGGATTCGCCGGCGCCGCCGCCTGCGACCGGCTGGTCGAGCGCAGCTATGAGCTGATCGACGGCTTCGATCCGGCGACCGCCTCTGTCTTCACTACCGACGAGCAGGTCAGGACCACCGACGACTACTTCCTCGGGTCGGGCGACACCATCCGCTGCTTCTTCGAAGCCGAGGCGCTCGACCGCGACGGGCGCCTTACGGTGCCGAAACGCCGGGCCGTCAACAAGATCGGCCACGCGCTTCACGACCTCGATCCCGTCTTCGCGGCCTTCTCGCGCGATGTCCGGCTCGAGGCGATCGCCGCTGCGATCGGCGTCGGCGACGCCCGGCTCCTCCAGTCCATGGTCATCCTGAAGCCGCCGGACATCGGTGGCGAGGTCCACGCCCACCAGGACGCGACCTTCCTCTATACCGAGCCGGTGAGCGTCCACGGCTTCTGGTTCGCGCTCGAGGACGCGACGCTCGACAACGGCTGCCTCTGGGCGCTGCCGGCGGGACATCGTCTCGGGCTCAAGCGCCGCTTCAAGCGCTCCGGCCGCGAGGTCATCTTCGAGGAGCTCGACCCGACGCCGCTGCCGGAGCCGCCGGAAGGCTACGTCCCGCTCGAGGCGCCGAAGGGTACCCTCGTCCTTCTCGACGGCCTCCTCCCCCATTGGAGCGCCGCCAACCGCTCGCCGGCATCGCGGGTCGCCTACTCGCTCCACGTCATCGACGGCGCCGCCCGCTACCCCGACGACAACTGGCTCCGCCGCTCCCCCGACCTGCCGCTCCGAGGATTCTGACCGCCCATGCGCTATTCGACCAACCCGGCCTGGGAGGCGGTGGCATCCCCGGCCATCGCCGAGACGCGGGCCTGGGTCGCCGGCCGCCGCTTTCCCTTAGAGAAGCCGCTGATCGACGTCGCCCAGGCGGTGCCGGACTATCCGCCGCCCAAGCCGCTGACCGACCACCTCGCCCGCCTCGTCGCCGACGGCGGATCGCACCGCTACACCGAGATCGAAGGGCTGCCGCCGCTCCGCCGGGCGCTGGCCGACCACATGAGCGGCTTCTACGGCGGCACCATCGGCCCCGGCAACGTCGCGATCACTGCCGGCTGCAACCAGGCCTATTGCCTCGCCATGCAGATCCTGGCGGCGCCCGGCGACGAGGTGCTGCTGCCGCAGCCGGCCTACTTCAATCATCAGATGTGGCTGGACGGGCTCGGCGTCCGCGCCGTCCATTTGCCGTTCCGCCCTGAACGTCAGGGCGTTCCCGACCCCGAGGAGGCCCGACGCCTGATCGGCCCGAAGACCAGGGCGATCGTCCTGGTGACGCCCAACAACCCGACCGGCGCGGTCTACCCGGCGGCGGTCATCAGGCGCTTCTACGAGCTCGCCCGTGCCCGCGACATCGCCCTCGTGCTCGACGAGACCTACAAGGACTTTTTGCCCGATGACGTCGCCCCGCACGCCCTCTTCGCCGACCCCGCCTGGGCCGAGACCGTCGTCCACCTCTACAGCTTCTCCAAGGTCTACTGCCTGACCGGCTGGCGGGTCGGTTCGGTCATCGCACATCCCGATATGGTCGCCCGCATCGCCAAGGCGATGGACTGCGTCGCCATCTGCGCACCGCGCCTGGGCCAGGAGGCGGCATTGTTCGGGCTCGCCCACCTCGAAAGCTTCGTCGCCGGCAATACGCGGATGATGCGCGAGCGCGCACGCGCGGTCGCCGAGGCGTTCCGGGCCAACGATCTCGGCTACGAGTTGGTGAGCGTCGGCGCGTACTTCGCCTATGTCCGCCACCCGTTTGCCGGCATCGCTGGCCGCGACGTGGCAAAGCGGCTTGCCGACGAGCAGAACCTGCTCTGCGTTCCCGGCGCGATGTTCGGCCCCGACCAGCAGTGCTACCTCCGCCTCGCCTTCGCCAACGTCGCGACCGAGCTGGTGCCGGAGATGGTCGGTCGCCTCAAGGCGAGCGTCCGCTGAGCGGTCATGGCTGAGGTTGGTGGCGATGACTCCCTCAAATAGCACGCAGAAAATGTCGTAGATCAGCCATTTTTTCTGGCCCAGCGATTTGAGTTGCCCCCAATATTGCCCCCAACTGACGATGGCAGTCACCTAATCCCGCATTTCCCAGATGCAGCGCAAATTCGTGGGAGCCTGAGCGCGATTCAGTTATCGTAATCAGCGCGTTATTCAAACATCGAGGCTCCGATCATGACGCACCCAGCGGGTGAAGCGGATTTCGGTGTTTTGAGGCTCGATTTCGACC
>SHVZ01000067.1 GCA_009694025.1 Alphaproteobacteria bacterium
TCGAACGGGCGCGCATCAAACGGAAAACCATCGAACAGCGCCGCTTGCTTCACCGCAAACTCGCTGCCTAAGATCAACCAACCAGATGAGGCCAACCCTCCTCTAAATTACAACACCATCTGTCCCAAATGTTCTGACGACGCACAATGAAGCGGCCTTCTCGATCATCCTGACGATGTCGTTCGGTCTGCTCATGTTTGCGCTTCGGCAGCTCGACGAGGATCGCCCGGCGGAGGTCAACCGGTCGGGGCCGATCGCCAGGCTCGCGGGCGCATCGTTCACGTTGTATCTGGTGCACTATTCCATACAGGAGGCCTTGGTCGCGGTGGTCGCCGCCGGCGGTCTTCCGTTCGCCGGTAGCGTCGCCGCCGGCGTGATCGTGCCGATCGTCCTTGCTCTGGCCATCGCTCCCTGGACGGAAATGCGCTACCGGGACGTGGCTCGATGGCTTACGCGCCGGGCCCCGCGAACGTACATGACGTCGTCGAGATAGAGGGCCACCTCGCCCGCCGCCGCCCCGCTCGACGGGAACACGGCCACTTGAGCTCAGAGCGTAAGGCCGCCGTCGACGCCGATCACCTGTCCGGTGATGTAGGCGGCCGACGGCGACAGCAGGAAGGCCGCGACCTCGGCGACCTCCTCCGGCTCACCGACCCTGCCCATCGGGATGCGGCGCCCGAGCTCCTCCCAGCGTGTCTCCAGAATACCATGGCGTTCGGCGTCTTTCCGGACATACCCGGGGGACACTGCGTTGACCGGGATACCCGACGCCGCGAACTCGACGGCGGCGCTCTTCACCAGGGCTTCGAGGCCGGCCTTGGCCGCTGCGGCGGCCGGGAACGTGAGATCGTCGTTCTGGAATTTGCGGGCGACGAAGGAGCTGATCGCGACCACGCGCGGGCAGCGGCTCTTCCGAAGATGCGGGCGGGCGGCGCGGAGCAGCTCGGCGAAGGCGACGGGCATGGCGGCGAGGGAGCGGCCGAGGCGCTGGGCGTCGAGGCTGTCGAGCGGCGTCCGGTCGGCGAACCCGGCGGCGTGGACCACCGCATCGAGGCCGCCGAACGCCGCCGCCGCCGCGTCGACGAGGGCGGCTGCGACGCCCGGCGTCGTCAGATCGGCGAGGCGGCGTCCGGTCTTCGCTCCCAGCGCCTCGACTTCAGCCGCGGTCCGGTCCAAGCCCTCGGCGTTGCTGCCGGTGTGGAGGAACAGACATGCGTCGGGCTGGGCGAGACGCCGGGCGATGGCGCGGCCGATGCCGGTCGCCGTGCCGGTGACGAGGACGATCATCGAGGTATGAAAAAGGCCCTCATGCGGGCAGCGGCTCCGGCATGAGGGCTCGTGGGAATGACTCGGATTAGCGGACGAGCTCGATCGACTGGGCTTCGCGGCCCTTCTGGGTCGGAACCACGTTCATCTTGACCCGCTGGCCGGGTTCGAGGCTGGCAAGCCCGCAGCGCTGCAGAACGGCGACGTGGATGAACACGTCCTTGCCGCCGTCGTCGCCGACGACGAAGCCGAAGCCGCGGATGGCGTTGAACCATTTGACTTGGCCAACCAGCTCCTGGCGCTCGCCGGTGGTGCGCGGGCCGAAGTCGCGGGGCGGGCGCGGGCCGGACGGAGGCCGGCGCGCCGGGGCGGGGCTCGCGGTCGAGGCGTCGACCTCGAGGAGGCGGGTCACCTGCGGGCCCTTGGGACCCTGGGCGATGGCGCAGGTCACCGTCGCGCCGGGCGGCAAGTCCATGACACCGGCGGATTGTACGACCTTCGCATGCAGGAAGGCGTCGGGTGTCCCATCGGCGGGCGAGACGAAGCCGAACCCTTTCTCCGGATTGAACCACTTGACGGTGGCGCGCACGGCGGGGCTCTCGTCGAGAGGGCGATCGCCCGGATACGGATCGCGTCGCATGCGTTACGTGCCTGTTTGGTCCCGGTTCGACGATTATAAGCTGTCATTCAACAGGTTAGACCCCCGATTCGCCTAAGACAAACGAAATATCCTCCCGCAACGGTCAATGATGGGAAGGGATTCGACGTGACCGCCCGGGCATGGAATCTATGTCGGGGCCAGGAGGCGCCATGCCGCACGCCGATTTCGTTCATCTTCGGGTCCATTCCGCCTATTCGCTCTCGGAGGGGGCGATCAAGCTCGGTGACCTGATCGCGCTCAGCAAGGCCCATGGCATGCCGGCGGTTGCGGTCACCGACACCGGCAACCTGTTCGGCGCGCTCGAGTTCGCGAGCTACGCGGCCGAGGCTGGGATCCAGCCGATCACCGGCTGCCTGATCGGGGTCCGTCGGGACGACGGCGAGCGTCGTCCCGGGGCCCAGCCCGCCCCGGACCGTCTCGCCCTCCTGGTGCAATCGGAAGCCGGCTGGAAGAACTTGATGAAGCTCGTCTCCAAGGCCTTCATGGAGACCCCGGCCGGGGAGATCCCGCGGGTTGGCTGGGCCGATCTCGAGGGGCGGACCGAGGGGCTGATAGCGCTCACTGCCGGCCCGGCGGGAATCGTCGGCCGGCTTCTCGCCAACGGCCAGGGGCCGGCCGCGCGAGCGGCGATCGAGCGACTGGCCGGTCTCTTCCCCGGCCGGCTCTATGTCGAGCTGATGCGCCACGGCAAAGACGACGAAGCGATGATCGAGGGACCGCTCGTCGAC
The DNA here is from genome assembly GCA_009694025.1 of Alphaproteobacteria bacterium. Taxonomy (GTDB): domain Bacteria; phylum Pseudomonadota; class Alphaproteobacteria; order SHVZ01; family SHVZ01; genus SHVZ01. The sequence goes on from SHVZ01000067.1 coordinate 2,656, forward strand.
CTTGCCTATGCCCTCGACCTACCCATCGTCGCGACCAACGAGGTGTTCTTCGCCGAGGCGGTGAAAGCGGAAGCCCATGATGCGCTTCTTTCCATCGCCGCGGGAACGGTGCTCGCCGACCCCGAACGCCCGCGGAAGGGGCCCGAGCACCGGTTCAAGAGCGCGGCCGAGATGCGGAAGCTCTTCGCCGACCTGCCGGAGGCGGCGGACAACACGTTGGTGATCGCGCGCCGCTGCGCCTTCATGCCGTCCAAGCGGAAGCCGATCCTTCCGGCCTTCCCGACCACCGAAGGCCGCACCGAGGAGGAGGAGCTCCGGGCGCAGTCGGCGGCGGGGTTGGAGCAGCGGCTGACCGCCCTCGGCATCGAGGGCGAGCGGGCGAAGCCCTATCGCGACCGCCTCGCCTTCGAGCTCGACGTCATCATCCAGATGGGCTTCGCCGGCTACTTCCTGATTGTCGCCGACTTCATCCAATGGGCGAAGCGCCAGTCGATCCCCGTCGGCCCCGGCCGCGGTTCCGGCGCCGGGTCGGTGGTTGCGTGGTCGCTGACCATCACCGATATCGATCCGCTCCGCTGGGGCCTGCTGTTCGAGCGGCTGCTCAATCCCGAGCGCGTGTCGATGCCCGATTTCGACATCGATTTCTGCCAGGACCGGCGCGACGAGGTCATCCGCTACGTCCAGCAGAAATACGGCCGCGACCGGGTGGCGCAGATCATCACCTTCGGCACGCTACAGGCACGAGCGGCGCTGCGCGACGTCGGCCGCGTTCTGGCGCTGCCCTATCCGGTGGTCGACCGCATCTGCAAGATGGTACCGAACAACCCGGCCGCACCGGTCAAGCTGAAGGACGCGGTCGAGAGCGAGCCCGAGCTCAAGCGAGCGCGGGAATCGGATGAAGGCGTCGGGCGCATGATCGCCATCGCCCTCCAGCTCGAGGGCCTCTATCGCCACGCTTCGACCCACGCCGCCGGCGTGGTCATCGGCGACCGGCCGCTGGATGAGCTGGTGCCGCTCTATCGCGATCCGCGCTCCGACATGCCGGTTACCCAGTTCAACATGAAGTGGGTCGAGTCGGCGGGGCTGGTGAAGTTCGACTTCCTCGGCCTGACGACGCTGACCATGCTGGTCCGCGCCGTTGCGCTGTTGAGGAAGCGCGGCATCGAGATCGATCTGGCGCGATTGCCGCTGGACGATCTCAAGACCTATCAGATGCTCGCCCGGGCCGATGCGACCGGGGTGTTCCAGATGGAAAGTTCGGGCATGCGCGACGTGCTGCGCAAGCTGAAGCCCGACCGCTTCGAGGATCTGATCGCTGTCGTGGCGCTTTATCGTCCCGGCCCGATGGACAACATTCCGAGCTACATCCGGCGCAAGCACGGCGAGGAGGAGTCCGACTACCTGCATCCGAAGCTCGAGGGGATCCTCAAGGAGACCCACGGGATCATGATCTACCAGGAGCAGGTGATGCAGATCGCCCGCGAGCTCTCGGGCTACAGCCTCGGCGGCGCCGATCTGCTCCGCCGTGCCATGGGCAAGAAGATCAAGGCCGAGATGGACGAGCAGCGGCAGAACTTCGTCGGCGGCGCGGTCGAGCGCGGGGTGAACGCCGCCAAGGCCTCGGAGATCTTCGACCAGGTGGCCAAGTTCGCCGGCTACGGCTTCAACAAGAGCCATGCCGCGGCCTATGCGCTGGTCGCCTATCAGACCGCGTACCTCAAGGCGAACCACCCGGTCGAGTTCATGGCCGCGTCGATGACCTACATCATGAGCTCTACCGACAAGCTGAACGCCTACGCTCAGGAGCTCACCCGCATCGGGGTCAAGCTGCTGCCCCCGGACATCAACCGCTCCGAGCCGACCTTCGCGGTCGAGGAAGGCGCCGACGGCAAGCTCGCCATCCGCTACGCGCTCGGCGCCATCCGCAACGTCGGCCTGCAGGCGATGGAGACGGTGACCGCCGAGCGGGCGGCCAACGGCCGCTTCGGCGACCTCGGCGACTTCGCCCGCCGGGTCGATGCCAAGGCGGTGAACAAGCGCCAGCTCGAGATGTTGGCCGCCGCCGGGGCTTTCGACGGCCTCAACCCGAACCGTGCCCAGACCTTCAAGGCCGCCGAGATCCTGCTGAAGCACGCCCAGGCCGCGGCCAACGACCGCGATACCAGCCAGGTGAGCCTGTTCGGCGGCGACGCCGGCGGCGCGCCGCGCGGCCTCAACCTGCCGATCGAGCCCGATTGGCCGGCGATGGACAAGCTGAAGCACGAATTCGACGCCATCGGCTTCTATCTCTCGGCCCATCCGCTCGACGCCTACGGCCAGAGCCTCGGGCGCATCGAGGTGGTGCCGTCGAACGAGGTGCGCCGGCGCGTCCTCGGCGGCTCGGCGCGCCTCAGGCTGGCGGGCATCGTCGTCGCCAAGCAGGAGCGGACCTCGGCCAAGGGCAATCGCTTCGCCTTCGTGCAGTTCTCCGATCGCACCGGCGTCTTCGAGGCGACTTTGTTCTCCGAGATCCTGGCGCAGAGGCGGAGCCAGCTCGAACCCGGCACCGCGCTCCTGATCGTCGCCGACGCCAGGCCCGACGGCGAGGGCGTGCGCCTCACCATCAACGACCTGCAGCCGCTCGACGAGGCGGTCGCACACGCGGCCCAGGGGCTCCGCATCTATCTCCGAGACGAGAAGCCGCTGGGCGCGATCTCCGGCATCATCGGCCGCGAGAAGAAGGGGCGGGGCAAGGTCAAGCTGGTGCTGGATGCCGGCCGGAGCGAGATCGAGGTCGCGATTCCCGGCGGCTTCGCGATCGGCCCGCAGACGCGCGCGGCGATCAAGGCGATCCCCGGCATCGTCGAGGTGAGGGATATCTAGGGCGAAGCGACACGCTCGATCAGCGCCCCGGCCGCCGCCGGGTTGCGGACCTTGGCGCCGGAGATGACGTAGACGAAGGCATCGCCGCGCTTCGCCCACGCCTTGGCCCGTCCGGCCCAGCGGTCGAGGTCGGCCGGCGCGAAGCCGGTCTCAACGTCTTCCTGGGTGCGCATCAGCCGCGCATAGGTGAAGTCCGCCGTCGGCTCGTCGATCGCCGGAAAGTCATCGTCGTCGGCAAAGACGATCGCGACCTTGTACTTACGCGCCAGGTCGTAGAAGCGCGGATCCTTGAAGGTGGGGTTGCGGACTTCCAGCGCATGGCCGAGCGGCAGGCCTTTCACTTCCCTCGGAAGTAGCGTGAGGAAACCTTCGATATCCTCCGGATCGAACGTCTTGGTCTCCATGAGCTGCCAGTTGATCGGCCCGAGACGATCGCCGAGTTCGTGCAGGCCTTGGCCGACGAACTTGCCGATCGACTCGCCGGCATCCGCCAGCTTCTTGCGGTTGGTACAGAAGCGCGACGCCTTGACCGCGAAGACGAACCCCGCCGGCGTCTCCTCCCGCCATTTGGCCCAGCTCTCCGGCTTGAAGGTCGAATAGTAGGTGCCGTTGATCTCGATCGAGGTGAGCCGGCGGCTGGCGAACGCGAGTTCGCGCTTGTGGGTGAGGCCCCCCGGGTAGAAGACACCCCGCCATGGCTCGTAGGTCCAGCCGCCGGTGCCGACGAAGATCCTGCCTGTCATGGAGCGATCCTCGGCGGTCCGATGGTTTCGCGAGTCCGTTCGGCGAGCGCCGCGGCGATGGCCGACATCGCCGCTGCGGTCTCCGCCATGTCCGTCAGCTCCGGGCCGAGATCGACGAGGCGCTCGGCGCCGCCATATCGCTCAAGGTCGGAGCGGCCGTCGCCGAGCTGGAGGCCGAAGAAGGCGACGCTCGGCACAGCCAGCGCCGGGGCGAAGGCGGCGAGGCCGGGGGAGCGCAGATGATCGTCGCGGCCGTCGGCGCGGCCGGCCCAGGCGAGGCCGACCTCGAGCCCGGTCGTGCCCGCGACGCGCCGGCGCCAGCGCTCGGCGTCCTCGGCGAAGGGTGAAGCCAAGGCGGCCGGCGCAGAAGGCGACCGCCGCCTCGACGTCGTGAACGAGGGTTAGGATGGCGGCCATGCCGCCTCAGTCGTCGCGGGACCGCCCGTCGAGGCCGAAGCGGCCGCCGCCGTGGAGGAACACGAAGATCATGCCGCCGATCAAGGCCGTGTTCTTCCAGAACGCAGACGCCTGGGTTTGCCGGGCAGCCTCGGTCAACTCCCAGAACCGGTGACTGGTGGCATTGGCCATGATGACGAAGGCGATGAGCAAGAGGGCGCCGAGCCGGAACCGGTAGCCGAGAACGACGGCGAGGCTGCCGCCACCAACCGCGATGATCGCAAGGACCGCCCAGACCGTCGGGAACGGGAGGCCTCGTGTCGCCAGCCCGTTGGCGAAGTTGGTAAAATTCATGATCTTGCCGTAGGCATCGGGAAGGAAGAGGGCGCCGATGCAGAGCCGGCCGAGCTAGGCCAGGATGTCGCCGTAGTCGGCGGCGAGCCGGTCGGGCAGGGCGAGCAGGCGATTCATCGGCGGGTCCCCTCGGTTGATTTCGGTCATCATGATCGGATTCGGGGGCCCGGCGGTCATCCCCTCGGATGACTCGTCTGCCGGGGCTCCTCAGGCCTCGCGGGCCTTGCAAAAGCCCTGATATCCCGCTAAAAGCCGCGCCACTTCACACGCGGTCCTTGGCGCTCGGACTTAACCGTCCGGTCGCTCCGGTGTCCCCTTAAAGGGACGATTGCCCGCGGCGGAACAACCGGAAAAGGACTTGCAGATCATGTCTCTGCCGACTTTCACCATGCGCCAGCTCCTGGAAGCCGGCGTCCATTTCGGCCACCACACGCGTCGCTGGAACCCGAAGATGCAGCCTTACCTCTTCGGGGTCAGGAACGGCATCCATATCATCGACCTCGAGCAGACCGTGCCGATGCTGCATCGGTCGCTCGAAGCCGTCCGCCAGGTGGTGGCGAGCGGCGGACGCGTGCTTTTCGTCGGCACCAAGCGCCAGGCGGCCGACTTGATCGCCGCCGCCGCCAAGCGCTGTGGCCAGTACTACGTCAACCACCGCTGGCTCGGCGGCATGCTGACGAACTTCCGCACGATCTCGCTGTCGATCAAGCGGCTGCGCGAGCTCGAGGAGCGGATCGTCTCGGACCAGACGCACCTCACCAAGAAGGAGCTGCTGACCCTGACGCGCGAGAAGGACAAGCTCGAGCGGGCCCTCGGCGGCATCAAGGAGATGGGCGGGCTTCCCGACCTCATCTTCATCATCGACACCAACAAGGAATCGATCGCGGTCCTGGAGGCGACCAAGCTCGGCATCCCGGTCGTCGCCGTCATCGACTCCAACTCCGACCCGGCTGGCGTCACCTTCCCGGTCCCCGGCAACGACGACGCGCTCCGCGCCATCACCCTGTACTGCGACCTCGTCTCCTCGGCGGTGCTCGATGGCCTTCAGGCCGAGATGGTTGCCGCTGGCGTCGACATCGGCGAGTCCGAGGAAGTGCAGGAGGGCGCGCCCGCCGAAGGCGGCGGCGCCGCAGCCGAGCCGCAACCTACCGAGGCGACCGCCTGACCGGAGCCGTGTTGCAACGGCAGTGACCGGAACGGCGGCGCCCAGAAACGCCGCCGTTTCGCCATGAACCAGGCCCAGAGGCGTCAAGGAAACGAAGGAAGAGTAGCGATGGCCGAGATCACCGCCCAGCTCGTCAAGGAGCTCCGCGAGAAGACCGGAGCCGGGATGATGGACTGCAAGAAGGCCCTGACGGAGAACAAGGGCAACCTGGAAGAGTCCGTCGACTGGTTGCGCAAGAAGGGCCTGGCCGCTGCCGCCAAGAAGTCGGGGCGCGTCGCCGCCGAGGGCTTGGTCGGCGTCGCCGCCAAGGGCACCAGGGGCGCGGTGGTCGAGGTCAATGCGGAGACCGACTTCGTCGCCCGTAACGACAAGTTCCAGGCCTTCGTCAAGACTTCGACCGAGATAGCGCTCGGCGCCGGCGGCGATGTCGAGACGCTGAAGGCGGCGAAGTATCCGGCGAGCGGACGGACCGTCGCCGACGAGCTCACGCAGCTCATCGCCACTATCGGCGAGAACATGAACCTTCGCCGTTCGTCCACCCTCTCGGTGTCGAGCGGCGTCGTCGCCTCCTACATGCACAACGCGCTCACCCCCGGCCTCGGCCGCATCGGCGTGCTGGTCGCGCTCGAGTCGACCGGCAACACGGCGAAGCTGCAGGAGCTGGCGCACAAGCTGTCGCTCCACGTCGCCGCGGCCAACCCGATCGCGCTGTCGAGCGTCGACGTGCCGGCTTCGACCATCGAGCGCGAGCGCAGCGTGCTGACCGAGCAGGCCAAGGCGAGCGGCCGGCCGCCGGAGGTCATCGCCAAGATGGTCGAGGGGCGGCTGCGCAAGTTCTACGAGGAGAGCGTTCTGCTCGAACAGGTCTTCGTCGTCGACGGCGAGACCAAGGTCGCCAAGGTCGTCGAGCAGGCGGCGAAGGAGGCGGGCGCCCCGATCAAGGTCGCCGGCTTCGTCCGCTACGCGCTCGGCGAAGGCATCGAGAAGAAGCAGGAAGACTTCGCCGCCGAGGTCGCGGCCCAGATCGCCCGCTGAGCCCGGAGATGAGTGCCGCTCCGAAACGGCGTTTCCGCCGGGTCCTGCTCAAGATCTCCGGCGAGGCGTTGATGGGGGGGCAGGAGTTCGGCCTCGACCCCGTTATCGTCGACCGCATCGCCGACGAGATCCAGGCGGTCCGCGACCTCGGCGTCGAGGTCAGCGTCGTCATCGGTGGCGGCAACATCTTCCGCGGAGTGTCCGGCGCGGCCAATGGCATGGAACGCGCGACCGCCGACTACATGGGCATGTTGGCGACGGTGATCAACGCGCTGTCGTTGCAGAGCTCGCTCGAGCGGAAGAAGGTGCAGACCCGGGTCCAGTCGGCCTTGCCGATCGCCGCGGTGTGCGAGCCCTACATCCGCCGCCGCGCGGTCCGCCACATGGAGAAGGGACGGGTGGTGATCTTCGCCGCCGGGACCGGAAATCCGTTCTTCACCACCGATACCGCCGCCGCGCTCCGGGCGACCGAGATGGGCTGCGACGCGATCCTCAAGGCGACCAAGGTCGACGGCGTCTATTCGGCCGACCCGATTAAGAACCCCGAGGCTGAACGGTATGAGCGGCTGACCTATCTCGAATGTCTTTCGCGCGACCTCAAGGTGATGGATGCTTCGGCCATCTCGCTCGCTCGCGAGAACCGTATTCCGATTCTGGTGTTTTCGATCCACAATCATGGAGCGTTTGCCGAGGTCGTTCAGGGCCTCGGACGGTTCACGATCATTACCGAGGAGGCCAGGACATGAGCGAGACCGATCTCAAGGCCCTGCAGCGCCGCATGGACGGCGCCCTCGACGTGCTCAAGAAGGAGTTCGGCGGCCTGCGGACGGGCCGCGCTTCGGCCGCGCTCCTCGATCCGGTTCATGTCGACGCCTACGGCTCCAACGTGCCGCTGAACCAGGTTGCCGGCGTCAGCGTTCCGGAGCCACGCATGATCGTCGTCCAGGTCTGGGACCGGGGCGTGGTCAAGGCGGTGGACAAGGCGCTCCGTGAGTCCGGCCTCGGTCTCAACCCACAGACCGAGGGCCAGACCATCCGCCTGCCGATGCCGGAGTTGACCCAGGACCGTCGAAAGGAGCTCTCCAAGATCGCTCACAAGTACGCCGAGGCGGCCAAGGTATCGGTCCGCAACGTCCGCCGCGACGGCATGGACGGGCTGAAGAAGGCCGAGAAGAACGGCGACATCACCGAGGACGAGCATCGCCGCTTCGCCAACGAGGTCCAGGCCAAGACCGACGAGCACGTGAAGAAGATCGACGAGATGCTCGCCCACAAGGAAAAGGAAATCCTGACCGTCTGAAGAGTGTCGGAAGCGGAAGCCCGCATGTCCACGACCGAGTCCACGCCGACCCACGTCGCGATCGTGATGGATGGCAACGGCCGCTGGGCCCGGGCCCGGGGCCTCCCGCGCGCCGCCGGGCATCGCCAGGGCGCCGAGGCGCTCCGGCGTACCATCGTCGGCGCGGGGGAGCTCGGCATCCGCTACCTGACGCTGTTCGGGTTCTCCTCGGAGAACTGGAACCGGCCGTCGGGCGAGGTGCAGGATCTGATGGGCCTGCTCCGGCACTATCTTCGGAGCGAGATCGCCGATCTGCACGCCAAGGGCGCCAGGCTTCGGGTCATCGGCGACCGCGGCCGCTTCGATCCGGACATCGTCGCGCTGATCGCCAATGCCGAGGATCTGACCCGCGGCAACGACCGGCTGAACCTGACGCTCGCCATCTCATATGGCGGCCGAGATGAGATCATAACGGCCGTGCGCACGCTCTCCGCCGACGCTGCCGCGGGCCGGATCGATCCTCAGGCGATCGACGCTAGCGCCTTCGCCGACCGGCTGTTCACTGCCGACCTGCCGGATCCGGACGTCGTCATCCGCACCTCGGGGGAGAAGCGGCTCAGTAATTTCCTGCTCTGGCAGTCGGCCTATGCCGAGCTGGTGTTCGTCGACAAGTACTGGCCCGACTTCGGCAAGGCCGACCTCGAGGACGCCGTCCACGAGTTTAAGCGACGGGAGCGCCGCTATGGCGCTGTCGGATAGGATCGCGGGCCCGGGCCTGGTTCGTCGGATCCTGTCGTCGCTGGTCTTGGCGCCGCCGGTCCTGGTCGCGGTCTATTTCGGCTCGCCCTGGGTCGAGCTGCTGCTCGTGCTCGCTGCGGCCGAGATGGCGCGGGAGTGGGCGCGGCTCTGCGACAGCGGACGTGCGATCCCTGGCGGCATCGTGCTCGCGGTCGGTTCGATCGTCGCAATCGCCCTCGGCTCGCGCGTCGGTGCCGCAGAGGCACTCGCTGTCGTCGCTGCGACCGCGGCTCTGGCTTTCCTCCTCGGCCTCCGGCGCGGACGTTCGACGGCGGAATGGCTCGCCGCCGGCGCACCGGTGATCGCGTTGCCCTGCCTTGCGTTCCTTTGGCTCAACCTAGGGACCGACGACGGCTGGCGGATCAGCTATTGGTTGCTGGCTGCGGTCTGGGCCACCGACATCGGGGCCTACGTGGTCGGTCGTACCGTCGGCGGCCCGCGGCTGTGGCCGCGGGTGAGCCCGGGGAAGACATGGTCCGGACTCGGGGGCGGGATTGTCGCCGCCGGCCTCGTCGGCTTCATGACGTCGTGGCTCATCGGCAGCGACCGCGTCGTGGCGCTGATCACGGCCGGTTTCGTGGTCGCCGTCATCTCGCAGCTCGGCGATCTCGCGGAATCGGCGGTCAAGCGCCGCTTCGGCGTCAAGGATGCCGGCAAGCTGATCCCCGGCCACGGCGGTCTGCTCGATCGGGTCGACGGGCTAATCGCGGCCGTTCCCGCAGTTGCCGTCGCGGTCTGGGCGTTCGGAGGAGATGCCTTCCCGTGGAGATGATTCGCCGCGTCAGCGTGCTCGGCGCCACCGGATCGGTCGGTGCCTCGACGCTCGACCTGATCGGGCGCCATCCCGAACGCTTTCCGGTGGAGGCGCTCACCGCCGGATCGAACGTCGATCGGCTAATCGAGCTCGCCAGGCTGCATCGGCCGCGCTTCGTTGCGATCGCCGACGAACGCCACCACGCGACCCTCAAGGACGCCCTTGCCGGGACCGGGATCGCCATCGGCGCCGGCGAGTCAGCGGTGATCGAGGCCGCGGACAGGCCGGCCGGCTGGGTGATGGCGGCGATCGTCGGCGCCATCGGGCTGGCGCCGACGTTTGCGGCGATCCGCCGCGGCGCGATGGTGGCCCTCGCCAACAAGGAGGCGCTGGTCTGCGCCGGAGCGCTGATGACGGAGGAGGCGAGGCGTCGCGGCGCCAAACTCCTGCCGGTCGATTCCGAGCACAACGCCATCTTTCAGGTGTTCGAGGACCTCCGGCGCGCGTCGGTCGAGAAGCTGGTGCTGACCGCATCCGGCGGTCCGTTCCGCACATGGACGATGGAGCGTATGGCGGTGGCGACGCCGGCCGAAGCGATCAAGCACCCGACGTGGTCTATGGGCGCGAAGATCTCCGTCGATTCGGCGACCTTGATGAACAAGGGCCTCGAGGTGATCGAGGCCCATCACCTCTTCGCGATCCCGGAAGAACGGATCGAAGTGGTCATCCACCCGCAGTCGGTGCTGCACAGCCTGGTCGCTTATCGCGACGGTTCGGTCCTCGGGCAGCTCGGCACACCGGATATGCGCGTTCCCATCTCCTACACGCTTGCATGGCCCGAACGGATCGATACGCCGGCCGCCCGCCTCGATCTTGCCACAATCGGCCAGCTCACCTTCGAAGCCCCGGATCCAGTGCGGTTTCCCGCCCTTTCGCTCGCCCGCCAAGCCTTGCAAACAGGGGGGGCGGCACCTACAATCCTCAACGCGGCGAACGAGGTAGCCGTCCACGGCTTCCTGACGGGTCGCTTGGGCTTCCTCGACATCGCTCGGGTCGTCGAAAGCACTCTCGGCTCCGTGACGGCCCCGGCGCCCGCTTCGATCGACGAGGTACGGGCCATCGACGCCGAGGTGCGCGCCAGGGCCGGTGCTCGTCTGGCAGCTTGAGGACACGCACGGTCGAAGCATGATGCAATTTCTCTCCGGTCTCGGCACTTATGTGCTCCCGTTCCTCATCATCCTGACAGTGCTCGTCTTCGTGCACGAGCTCGGGCATTTCTGGGTGGCCAGGCGGTACGGGGTCCGCGTCGAGGTCTTCTCGGTCGGCTTCGGGCCTGAGCTGTTCGGGCGGACCGACCGCAAGGGGACGCGCTGGCGGTTCTCGCTGCTTCCGCTCGGCGGCTATGTCCGTATGATGGGCGATGGTGACGTTGCCTCGGTGACCAAAGGATCGGTCGCCGAATCTGAGCGCCAGTACTCGCTGTTCGCCAAGCCGGTCGGTCAGCGCGCCGCCATCAGCGTCGCCGGACCCTTGGCCAATTTCCTGTTCGCCATCATCATTCTTGCCGTCTTGTTCGCCACCGCTGGACGGCCGTTCACGCCGCCGACCGCCGATCAGGTGGTCGAGGACGGCGCCGCCGCCGCTGCGGGGATCGCCGCGAGCGATCGCTTCCTCACAGTCGACGGCCGCCCGGTGGAGCGTTTCGAGGAGCTGCAGCGCGTCGTCCAGGAGAGTCCCGGTCGGCCGCTCGCCGTCGAGGTTCGCCGCGGCGAGCAGGTGATCGCGCTGACGGTGACGCCGCGATCGAGCGAGATCACTGACCGCTTCGGCAACACCCGCGTGATCGGCCTGCTCGGTGTGCGCTCGCTCAAGATGGAGACAAGGCGCGACGATCCCTTCACCGCCATCTGGCACGCCGGGACCGAGACGGTGAACCTGACTGTCGGCACGCTGAGGGCGCTCGGCCAGATCATCGCCGGGACCCGCGGTTCGGACGAGCTCGGCGGGCCGCTCAGGATCGCCCAGATGTCGGGCGAGGTCGCCCAGGGCGGCATCGTCGCGTCGCTTTGGTTCATGGCGGTCCTGTCGATCAACCTCGGCCTGATCAACCTGTTGCCGGTGCCGGTGCTCGACGGCGGGCAGCTCGTCTTCTACGCCGCCGAAGCGCTACGCGGTCGTCCGCTCGGCGATAAGGCGCAGGAGTGGGCGGCGATGGTCGGGCTGGCGCTGGTCCTGGCGCTGATGGTCTTCGCCACCTGGAACGACCTCGTCCATCTCAAGGTCGTCGATTTCATCGGTCGCCTGTTTACCTGAAGGACTCCTGCAAAGACATGCTTCCGACCGGGCTCAAGCGATCGGCCGCGTGGGTGCTCGTGCTCTTGGCTCTCGTCGTCGGAGGCCAGGCGTATGCGCAGCCGGCGATCGGCGAGATCCGAGTCGATGGCGTTCAACGCATCGATCCGGAGACCGTCCGTTCCTACATGGCGCTCCGCGTCGGCGATCCTTTCGACGCCGATCGCCTCGACCGCTCGCTCAAGACCCTGTTCGCGACCGGCCTCTTCGCCGACGTCTCGTTTAAGCGTGAAGGCGAGACGCTGGTCGTCAACGTGGTCGAGAACCCGATCATCAATCGCATCGCCTTCGAGGGGAGCAAGCGCATCGACTCCGAGACCCTGGCCCAGGAGGCGACGCTGCGGCCGCGCGTCGTCTATACGCGGACCAGAGTTCAGAACGACGTCAAGCGCATTCTCGACCTCTATCGCCGCAGGGGGCGTTTCGCCGCGACGGTCGAGCCGAAGATCATCCAGCTCCCGCAGAACCGGGTCGACCTCGTGTTCGAGATCGAGGAGGGCGAGCTGACCGGCGTTCGTCGTATCAGCTTCGTCGGCAACAAGCGCTATGGCGACAGCACGCTGCGCGGCATCATCCAGACGAAGGAGACGGCCTGGTACCGATTCCTCTCCAGCGATGACAACTACGACCCGGATCGGGTCTCGTTCGACCGCGAGCTTCTCCGTAAGCACTACCTGAACAACGGATACGCGGATTTCCGCGTGGTCTCGGCCGTGGCCGAGCTGGTGCCGGAGCGGACTGGGTTCTACATCACGTTCACCATCGAAGAGGGCGAGCGGTACAAGTTCGGCAAGGTCGACATCAAGGCCGAGCTTAAGAACCTCGACCCCGGCCTGCTCCGCACCGACGTTCAGTTCGCCGAGGGCGATTGGTATTCGAGCGACAAGATCGACGACGCGATCCAGCGGATGACGATCCGGCTCGGCAATCTCGGCTATGCCTTCGTCGACATTCAGCCACAGGTCGATCGCAAGCGTGAAGAGAGAACCGTCAACCTCAACTTCGAGGTGCGTGAAGGGCCCAAGGTGTTCGTCGAGCGCATCGACATCACCGGCAATGTGCGGACCCTGGACAAGGTCATTCGCCGCGAGTTCCGTCTGGTCGAGGGAGATGCCTTCAACGCTGCCCGGCTTCAACGTTCCCGCCAACGTGTCCAGGGTCTCGCCTTCTTCAAGAAGGCGGAAGTCGCCAACGTCCCGGGGAGCGATCCTGACAAGACGGTGATCAAGGTCGAGGTCGAGGAGAAGTCGACGGGCGAGATATCCTTCGGTGCCGGGTTCTCGACGGCGGAGTCGATCGTCGGGCAGGTAGAGCTGAAGGAGCGCAACCTGCTGGGTCGCGGCCAGGAGGTCAGGATTGCGGGCATCGTTTCGACGGTTCGCCGCGAGATTGACTTCAGCTTCACCGAGCCCTATTTCCTCGACCGCGACGTCAGCGCCGGATTCGACCTCTTCCACGTCACTCGCGACAATCAGTCCGCCAGCTCCTACGACGACAAGCGGACCGGCTTCGGTCTTCGCTTCGGCTATCAACTGGGCGAGGCGCTGCGCCAGACGCTGCGCTACTCCTTGCGCGAGGTCGAAATCCTCAATGTCAAGAGCGAGGCCTCGCGATTCATCAGGGAGTCGGCGGGGCAGCGCGTCACGTCTCTGGTCGGGCAGGATCTGGTTTACGACAGGCGCGACAATCGCGTCGAGCCGACCGATGGGTATTTCGTTCGGATCAGCAGCGATCTGGCGGGCGTCGCCGGCGACGCCCACTTCGTCCGGCCGAGCGTCGGGGGCGGCTGGTTCTACTCGGTCGCTGCGGACTACGTGTTCAGCCTCCTCGGGCAGGTCGGCGTGGTCTACGGCTTGGGCGAGAACGTCGCCATTCAGGACCGTTATTTCATCGGCGGCTCCAGCCTCCGAGGATTTCGCTCCTCGGGTATCGGCCCCCGCGATATCACGACCGGGGATGCCCTCGGCGGCAACAAATACTACACTGCGACCGGCGAATTGACCTTCCCCCTCGGATTGCCGAAAGACATCCCCGTCCTCGGACGGGCGTTCGTCGAAGCCGGCAGCCTCTGGGGGATCGACGTGGCTGGCCCGGAGATCCGCGACGTCAATTCCATTCGAACGTCGGTCGGCTTTGGCCTGTCCATCAATTCGCCGCTCGGGCCGATCCGCATCGATCTGGCCCGCCCGTTGATCAAGGAGCCGTTCGACAAGACCGAGCTGCTCCGCTTCAGCTTTGGCACGAGGTTCTGACCATGCAACGATTCTTCTACTCTCTCGCGGCGGTCGGACTGCTGATCGCGTCCGCCTCCGCCATGGCCCAGGCGCCGCGGGTGCAGCCGGCACCGTCTCAGCCGGCACCGGCCCAGCCTCCGGCCGCGCCGGCCCAACCGGGGAAGAGCGTCGAGTTGCTGCCGGCGCCGGTGGTCATCGTCATCGACTTCCAGGAGGTTCTCCGCGCCTCGGCTGCCGCCAAGTCCATCCAGCAGCAACTGGAGCGGACCCGCAGCACCTATCAGGAGGACATCAACAACAAGGAGAAAGACCTGCGGACCGCCGAGCAGGAGCTGGTACAGCAGCGGGCGGTCCTCGCGCCCGAGGCCTTTCAGCAGCGCCGACGCGACTTCGAGACACGCGTCGCCGAGGTCCAGCGCGACGTCACGACCAAGAAGCGCCAGCTCGATCAGGCTTTCGAGGAGAACATCTCGAAGGTGCGCGAGCAGCTCATCGCCATCGTCGACGAGCTGGCCAAGGAGACCAAGGCCCACCTGGTCATCTCGAAGGCCGCGGTCGTGATCGTCGAGAAGAGGTTCGACCTGACCGGCGAGGCCCTGGCGCGACTCGACAAGAAAGTCGCCTCGGTCAAGCTGGTGATGCCGACGGTGAAATAGCGTCAGCGATGGCCGATCCGCGTTTCTTCGGGCTCGCCGGGCCCTTCGGTCTCGGCGAGATTGCGGCGCGGATCGGAGCCGATCTCGGTCCCGGAGCCGATGGCGCGAAGCGCATCACCGATGTCCATGCGCTTGATGAGGCCGGGCCGGAGCATCTGAGCTTCCTCGACAACAGGCGTTATGTGTCGGCCTTCACCGCAAGCCGTGCCGGTGCCTGCATCGCCGAAGCCGAGATGACGTCCTTGGCCCCGGCGGGGATGGCCGTGATCGTCGCGAAGAAGCCGAGGCTCGCCTTTGCACGCGCCTGCGGCCTGTTCTATCCAGAGCCGGAGGCCAGGGCTGGCCGCCACGCGAGCGCGGTCATCGACCCGTCCGCCATGCTCGGGCCATTGGTCGAGGTCGAGGCCGGCGCGGTCGTCGGCGCCCGGGCCGAGATTGGCGCCGGCTGCCGGATCGGCGCCAATGCGGTGATCGGCGACGGCGTCGTTCTCGGCGAGGGCACGGTGGTCGGCGCCAATGCCTCGGTCAGCCATGCGCTCGTCGGCCGGGGTGTCGTCATCTACCCGGGTGCCCGCATCGGCACGCCCGGATTCGGCTTCGAGGCCTCGGCCGAAGGCGTGGTCAAGGTGCCCCAGCTCGGTCGCGTCCTCATCGGCGACGACGTCGAGGTCGGCGCCAACACCACCATCGACCGCGGCTCCGGCCCGGATACGGTGATCGGCCGGGGCACCATGATTGATAATCTGGTGCAGATCGGGCACAACGTCGTCGTCGGGGAGGGCTGCATCCTCGTCGCTTTGGTCGGCATTTCCGGCTCCGCCCGCCTTGGCAACTTCGTCGTCCTGGCGGGCCAGGTCGGGGTTTCCGGTCACCTCCATATCGGCGACCGCGTCGTCGTCGGGCCGCAATCCGGGATCAAGGATGACGTGCCGGCGGGTGCCAAGGTGATGGGCAGTCCGGCAGTGCCGATGGCAGACTACGGTCGCGCCCTCGCGGTGATCAAGCGTCTGGGGAGGAAAGGCAAGTAGGCGATGAACGACGCGAAGATCGCCCAGGAAGGCCCGAGCGGTCCGGCGGTCGCCGAGATCGACATCAACGGGGTCATGCGGATGATCCCGCATCGCTTTCCGATGCTGATGATCGACAAGGTCATCGACGCGGTTCCCAACGTCAGCGCCGTCGGCGTCAAGCTGGTGAGTATCAACGAACCGTTTTTCCAGGGACATTTCCCGCGCAGGCCGGTGATGCCTGGTGTCCTCATCGTCGAAGCGATGGCCCAGACCGCCGCGGTGCTGGTGGTTTTGACCCTCGGCGCCGCCTCTGAAGGCAAGCTCGTCTACTTCATGAGCGTCAAGAACGCCAAGTTCCGGAAGCCGGTGGTGCCCGGCGAGCGGCTCGAGATCCATGTGAGAAAAGACCGCCATCGCGGCAACGTCTGGAAGTTCGTGGCAGAGGCCAAGGTCGACGGCGTGCTCAAGGCCGAGGCCACCTACGCCGCGATGATCCTGGACGGCTGATGGCAGGAATACATCCGACCGCGATCGTCGACCCGAAGGCTAAGCTCGGCGAGGGCGTGACGATCGGTCCGTACTGCACGGTGGGCGCCGCCGTGTCGCTCGGCGCCAACGTCGAGCTGGTGAGCCACGTGGTGGTCGCCGGGCACACCGAGGTCGGCGCCAACGTGCGCGTCTTCCCCTTCGCCGCCGTCGGCCTGTCGCCCCAGGACCGCAAGTACCAGGGCGAGCCCTCGCGGCTGGTGGTGGGCGCCGACACGATCGTCCGCGAGCACGCGACCTTGCATCCGGGAACCGCCGGCGGCGGCCTCCTTACCTCGGTCGGCGACGGCTGCCTGCTGATGATCGGCAGCCATGTCGCCCATGACTGCAAGCTCGGCAAGCAGGTGACGCTGATCAACAACGCCACGCTCGGCGGCCATGTGCATGTCGGCGACTACGCCATCCTCGGTGGCCTCTCGGCCGTCCACCAGTACGTCCGCATCGGTCAATACGCCATGGTCGGCGGCATGACCGGGGTCGAGGGCGACGTCATCCCCTATGGCCTGGTGATGGGCGACCGCGCCCGGCTCGCCGGCCTCAACCTGGTCGGCCTCAAGCGCCGGGGGTTCTCGCGCGACGAGATCCACGCGCTTCGCGCTGCCTACCGCATGCTGTTCGCGGCCGAAGGCACGCTGGCCGAGCGGCTCGACGACGTGACCGAGCTCTTCGGCAAGATGAAGGTCGTGATGGATATCGTCGAGTTCATCCGTGCCGATGCAAACCGCCCCATCTGCCAGCCCAAGAACGGCGCTGCCGCCTAGGCTCGGCATTCTCGCCGGCTCCGGGCCCCTGCCGCGCCGGCTGGTCGAGACCTGTCGCCGGGAGGGCCGGCCCTTCTTCGTGCTCGCCTTCACCGGCGAGACCGAGCCGGCGACGGTCGAGGGCACCGAGCACGCCTGGGTCCGCGTCGGTGCGGTCGGCAAGGCGATCGGGATCCTGAAGGAAGCCGGCTGCACCGAGCTGGTGCTGGCGGGGCCGGTGCGCCGGCGCTCGCCCATGGCCTTCCGTCCGGACTGGCGCGGGCTCCAATTCTTCGCCCGTGTCGGCCGGCGCGCCTGGGGCGACGACGGACTCCTCTCCGCGGTCATCCAGGAGCTCGAGGCCGAAGGCTTCCACGTGATCGGCGCCGAGGCGGTCCTACCGACCTTGCTGGCGTCAACCGGAGCCTTCGGCCGGACGGCACCGGACGCCGATGCCATGGCCGACATCGACCGAGGCATCGACATCCTGAAGGCGCTCGGCGGCCTCGACATCGGCCAGGCCGTGGTGATCCAGCAAGGCGTGGTCCTCGGCATCGAGGCGGTCGAGGGCACCGACAGCCTGATGGAGCGCTGCAAGGATCTGCACCGCGAAGGGCGCGGCGGCGTTCTCGTCAAGATGCCGAAGCCGGGCCAGGAGAGCCGCGTCGATCTTCCGACCATCGGCAGCCGGACAGTCGAGCGCGCGCACCGCGCGGGCCTTGCCGGAATCGCCGTCGAGGCCGGCGGCACCATCGTGCTCGACCGCGACGCCGTCGGCGCGGCCGCCGATCGGCTCGGCCTCTTCGTCTACGGCTTCGAGCGTCGATGACGGAGGGGCCGCTGATCTTCCTGGTCGCCGCCGAGGCCTCGGCCGATGGCCTCGGCGCGCGGCTGATGCGGGCGCTCAAGGAGGAGACCGGCGGGCGCGTGCGTTTCGCCGGGGTCGGCGGGCCGGCGATGGCGGGCGAGGGGCTCGCGAGCCTGGTGCCGTTCGGCGAGCTCAACATCATGGGTATCGTCGAGATCGTGCCGCATGTTGCGCGCGTGCTTCGCCGGGTCCGCGAGACCATCGCCGCCGCCCGGTCATTGTCGCCGGCGGCGGTCGTCACCATCGACGCGCCGGCCTTCTCCTTCCGGGTCCAGCGGAAGCTGACGGGCGGCCCGTCGCTGCTCGTCCACTACGTCGCGCCCACAGTCTGGGCCTGGCGTCCGGGCCGGGCGAAGATGATCGCGCGTTTCCTCGACCACCTCCTCTGCATCCTTCCGTTCGAGCTGCCGTATTTCGAGAAGGTCGGACTTCCGGCGAGCTTCGTCGGCCATTCGGTGGTCGAGCAGGATGGTGTCGTTCCCGATGGCGCCGGCTTCCGTCGGCGTCACCGCCTCGGCGACGCGCCGGTCCTCTGCGTGCTCCCCGGCAGCCGGCTTGGCGAGATCAGGCGATTGCTTCCGGTTTTCGGCGAGACCGTGACGCGGCTGGTGGCCGAGCGCCCGTCGCTCCGCGTCGTCGTCCCGACCGTCTCGTCGGTCGCGCCCGAGGTGAAAGCGGCGATCGCCTCATGGCCGGGGGCGCCGATCGTGGTCGAGACGATCGAGGAGAAGCACCACGCCTTCGCCGCCTCGACCGTGGCGCTCGCGGCCTCCGGTACGGTCAACCTCGAGCTGTCGGTGGCCGGGCTGCCGTTCGCCATCGCCTACAAAGTCTCCCGGCTCTCGTATCTCGTCGGCCGTTTGATGGTGAAGGTGCCGTCGATCGTCATGACCAACATTCTTCTGAACCGGAACGTGATCGCGGAGTTCTTGCAGGGGCGATGCCGGGCCGACCTGATCGCGGCCGAGATCGGCCGCCTTCTCGACGATCCGGAGGCGCGCCGGGCCCAGGCGGCGGCGACCGCCGAGGCGGCGACGCAGCTCGGTCGCGGCGGGCCGCCGCCCTCGCAGCGTGCGGCGAGAATCCTGCTCGATCTGATCGGCCGTCGCGCTAAGATGGCCCATCCCCTCGGAGAAAGGTCTTGAAGCCATGAACGTCCAGGCGAGCGAGCGACCGGCCGCGGTCGACGCCAGCAAGTTCCGTATGCTGCACACGATGGTGCGGGTGTTCGACCTCGACAAGTCGATCGACTTCTACACTCGCCTTCTCGGCATGAACCTGCTTCGGCGGAAGGACTTCGAGTCCGGCCGCTTCACGCTGGCCTTCGTCGGATATGGCGACGAGTCCGCCGGCGCGGTCGTCGAGCTCACTCACAACTGGGATCAGAAGGAGCCGTATACCATCGGCTCCGGCTTCGGCCACATGGCGATCGGCGTGCCCGACATCTACGGCGTCTGCGAGAAGCTGGCCAAGGAGGGCGTCAAGATTCCGCGCCCGCCTGGGCCGATGAAGCACGGCGGCAGCGTCATCGCCTTCATCGAGGATCCGGACGGCTACAAGATCGAGCTGATCGAGCGGAACGCGGCTTAGGCATTGATCCCATTCGCGGGAGTCATCCCCGCTAGCCCGGATTTCTCACAGAGATGATCGTTCCCCGGAAATGTGAATGGCTTGGTGGTGGTCGTCGGTATTTGGATGTTCGGCGTGGCTGATTGTTGGCTTTATGGACGTGCTGAGCGTCGCCCCGATGGTCTGGCGACGTGGGTCGA
>SHVZ01000068.1 GCA_009694025.1 Alphaproteobacteria bacterium
CGGCGAACCCCTGGGGTCTCTACGATGTCAGCGGCAACGTCCGGGAATGGTGCGCGGATGCGTGGCGCGACGACTACGCGGAACCGAGGACCCAGGAGGCGGTGGACGGCCCGTCCGACGCCCGCCGGGTGGCGCGCGGCGGTTCGTGGGTCGACTTTTCTCAGTTCCTCCGCTCCGCCTTTCTCTTCAGGGGCGAGCCCGACCTTTGGGACTTCGTGGTCGGGTTTCGTGCCGCCAGGACGCTCTTACCCCCTTCCCCTTGATCCCTTTACCCCCTGGGGGTCTGGGGGCGGAGCCCCCAGCGGCGTTATTTTGGCGATCGCGGCTGCTGGCGACGGGCGGCCCCGCGTCGATCGCCCCGAAGGGCCAGGACCGGCGCGGGGCCTCGCTCGTCATGACCGGCCCTGGACGCTCGTGGGCTCGCCCGGCCGGTTCCGGCGCGCAAGCGTGCTGGCGGCACGAAACCCGACCTTGTTGTTCCTATGGTCGGGCTCGTTCCTGTTGCGATTGGCGGAGCGGAGGTTCTGTGAATTGTCGTTCCACGAACCGCCGCGCGCCACCCGGCGGGCTTTGGGCCGGTCAGGCCCTCGCATTGGCCGGGTCGAACCAGCCGCCGCGAAAGATCGCGTGGCGCAGCCGCCACGTATCGGCGAAGCCGGCATGGGCGATCCAGGCTTCGATCCGGGCTCTCACCTCCTCCTCCGTGACGGTTCCCGCCCGCCAGCGGTCGCGCAGCCCGCGCAGGCGGTTGCGGAAGCGCGACACCGCCTCCGCCGGCAGCCGGCGGCGGCCGTCGGCATGCAGCTCGTAGCCGAGGAACACCGCCGGCGCCGCGACCGGGGCGATCCAGGTCTTCCGCGGGTGCAGGAGCAGGCGCCGGCCGGCGAGGAAGGCGGCGATGCGCGCCTGCCACTCGGCCAGCACGCCCGGATCGTCGTGGAACAGCGCGAAGTCGTCGACGTAGCGCAGATAGCGCCGGCAGCGCAGGACCTCCTTGACGAAGTGGTCGAGCGGATCGAGGTGGAGGTTGGCGAAGAGCTGGCTGGTCAGGTTGCCGATCGGCAGCCCCCGCCGCCGCTCGACCGGCGTCAGCAGGTCGTCGCCGGGGAAATGCAGGTCGACCGGCTCCTGCGGGTTCGATCCGTCGACGATCGCATCGCAGAGCCAAAGCGTGTCCGGGCAGGCGATCCGACGCCGGAGATCGCGCTTGAGGATCGCGTGGTCGACGGCCGGGAAGTAGCGGTAGAGATCGCAGCGCAGCACATGCCGCGCCCCGGCCCGGAACGACTCGTAGCGCACGACGGCGCGATGGGTGCCGCGCCCGACGCGGTTGGCGTAGCTGTCGTCGACGAAGCCACGCTCGAACAGCGGCCCGACGACGGCGCAGAGCGCGTGATGCACGACCCGGTCGCGGAACGGCGCCGCCGAGATCCGGCGCGGCTTCGGGTCCTCGATCCGCATCACCGTGTAGCGACCGGGGCTCCAGCGGTGCGCGGTCAAGGCGCGCTCGAGCGTGAGCACGCGGGTCTCGAGATTGGCCATGAACGCGGCCGCGGACGGCGACCGCCGCTTGCCCTTCACCGCCCGCCTGGCCGCCGCGATCAGGGGCTGGAAGCCCGCGATCTCCGGGAACAGTCCCTCATGCCGGGCCGGCATCGGCGCCCTCCTGCCGGCCGCGATCGGTTTTGATCCAGCCGCCGACCAGGCGGCCGACCTCGTCGAGCGAGCGAGCGGCGAATTCGTAGCGGCGCCGGTCGAGCGCCTTGAGCTCGGTCGCCAGCCGGAACAGGATGCGGAGCTTCTCGATCCCGAGATTGGCGGCCATAAGGGCGTGCCGCCGCGACCGGCTGTAGGTCGCCTCGATCAGCCGCTCGACCACGTCGAGCGCGGTCGACTGGATGCGGTCGCCGAGCAGGAACTTCCGGCTGCGTGGAAACGTCTCGACCGCCGGCACCAGC
Source organism: Alphaproteobacteria bacterium (assembly GCA_009694025.1). Lineage (GTDB taxonomy): Bacteria > Pseudomonadota > Alphaproteobacteria > SHVZ01 > SHVZ01 > SHVZ01. The sequence goes on from SHVZ01000068.1 coordinate 1,959, forward strand.
CAGACCAGGAATTGCTGCATCCGCTCCAGCGCCGGGCCGGTGCGCCGCGCATTGTCTCGTTCCATTCGATCTCCTGGTGTCGGGTCGATGGGCGATTCCGGGAAGGCGCCGGGGACCCCGCGCCGCCTCCGCGGAACCTGCGGACGGATCGGTCAAGGTAGGACGACCGAACGAAGCGACGATGGGTGCGCCAGAATGCCCGTCGCCACCCGGAAGGTCGAGGGCCGCCTTGCGGGTTTGCCAGGGGAAGACCGACCGGCTACCGTTTTGTCGCGCGTTCCGGTTCCCCAGGGATGGGATTTAACGTCTCCTTAAGATCGAATCGTCTACGACGCGCCAGCGGTCGTCGACTTGGATGCCGCCGGTTTGAGGACTGAATGTCGAAGCGTGACCAGGCGGAACCGATGACGGGTGAAGGCCGGACCGGCGCGGCGGCGACCGGAGGCGAGCGCCGCCTTTCCGGGGATGGCGACCGGCGCGGCGGGCTGACCGCCGAGGAGCGTCGCCTCCTCGATTTCGCCGAGGTCTCCTCCGACTGGTTCTACGAGCTCGACCGCGACCTCAAGTTCTCGCTGCTGTCCTCCGGCTCCTCGAAGCGCACCGGCGAGGCTCCATCGGCGCTTCTCGGCCGCATGCCGACCAAGGAAGGCCTCGAAGGGGTCGGCGACGAGGCCTGGGCCGCGCATCTCGCCGATCTGGCGGCGCGCCGGCCGATCGTCGACTTCCGCTTCGCGCGCCGCGGCGCCGGCGGACGGCTCCGGCACTTCAGCATCAACGCAAAGCCGATCTTCGGGCCCTCCGGCGCCTTCGCCGGCTATCGCGGCACCGGCCGCGAGGTCACGGCGCTGGTCGACACCCAGGCACGCCTGAGGGAGAGCGAACGGCGGTTCCGCGACTTCGCCGAGTCCTCCTCCCACTGGCTGTGGGAGCTGGACCGCGAGATGCGCTACACCTTCGTCTCCGACGGCGTCCGCGCCATGACCGGGCTGCCGCCGGAAGCCTATGTCGGCCTCCGGCTCTTCGACACCCATGCCGGCCAGGGCATGGACCCGGCGGCCAAGCGGCAGTTCCTGGAGGTGCTCGACAAGCGCGAGCCGTTCATGGACGTGCCGGTGATCCAGACCGCAGCCGGCGGCCGCATCCGCCACCTCCGCATCAGCGGCCGGCCGTTCCACGGCGAGGACGGGGCCTTCCTCGGCCACCGCGGCTCGACCCGCGACGTGACCCCGCAATACGACGCCGAGGCGGATTCGGCGAGGTGGCGCCAGGCGCGCGATATCGCGGCCGCGGCCGACCTCGCCAAGACCCGCTTCCTCGCGCATATGAGCCACGAGCTCAGGACCCCGCTCAACGCCATCCTGGGCTTCGCCGAGATCATGCAGACCGAGCTGTATGGCCCGCTCGGCGACGACAGCTATCGGGAGTATGCGTACGACATCGGCGTCAGCGGCCGGCATCTGCTGGGCATCATCAACGATCTCCTGGACATGTCGCGGATCGAGCTCGGCCAGTTCCAGCAGTCGCCGGAGAACGTCGTCCTCGCCGACGTCGTCGACGAGGCCGTCCGCATGGCGCGCGGCTACGCCCAGGGCCTGGGGCCGACGATCGAAGCGACGCATGTCGACGCGGCGTGGGTCATCAACGTCGACCGCCGCGCGATCCGCCAGATCCTCCTCAACCTGCTCTCCAACGCCGCCAAGTTCACGCCGACCGGGCACCGCGTCTGGGTCCGGGTCGAGGGCGATCGCGCGGGCGACCTGACCGTCGCCGTCGCCGACACCGGCTGCGGCATCGCGCCCGATCGGCTATTGACGATCTTCGAGCCGTTCCAGCGCGGCAACGCCGAGCTCACACGCGGCGGTCGCGGCGCCGGGCTCGGCCTCTGGCTCAGCCGCTCGCTGACCGAGATGCATGGCGGGCGGCTGGACCTCGACAGCCGCGAGGGCGAGGGGACGACGGCGACCGTCACCCTTCCGGCCTCGCGGGTTACCGCTCGTCCTTGAGGTTCGGCCAGGCCGTTCCGGCCCGGGCCCGCTCAGTGCACGCTGAGCGGCTCCAGCTCGTGCTGGCGGATGGCGGCGAAGGCGGTCTCGCGGTTGGGCGCGTGGCCCATCTGCGTGCCGTCGGCGGCGCAGATCGCAAAGCGCAGCTCGTCCTCGATCAGGATCGGCCTCACATAGGCGACGAAGTTCATGCCGAGCCGCGCCAGGTCGATCGAGGTCATCTGGGTGACGTTCTGATTGGCAGTCATGGTCAGGCTCCTTCCTCCGGGTCCAAAGGCCCCCGTTTTCAGGCCTTCGTCGGCGAAGTCCCGGTGTCGATCCGGCCGCTCGCCTTCGCCGGCTTGATCTCGATCGTCTTCACGCGGCTCTCCTGCTCCGGACGGACGAGGTCGACATGGAGGAGCCCGTTGTCGAGCTCGGCTCCCACCACCTCGATGCCCTCGGCCATCACGAAGCTCCGCTGGAACTGCCGGGCGGCGATTCCCCGGTGCAGATAGACGCGTTCGCCGTTCTCCTCCTGGCGGCCGCGCACCGTCAGCTGGTTGTTTTCGATCTGGATCTGCAGGTCGCGCTCGCCGAACCCGGCCACTGCCAGAGTGATGCGGATGCGGCCCTCGCCGACCTGCTCGATGTTGTAGGGCGGGTAGCCCTCGGCCGACATCTTGGCGATGCGGTCGACGGTGCGTTCGAAGTGATCGAAACCCAGCAGGAACGGGCTGTTGAAGAGCGGAATACGGCTCACGGCCTCCTCCTTGAGCGAGCGCCGGGACGCCGACCTCGGCGCCCCTGAACCGGCGGCCCTTCGGAAGGCACCGCCAGAACTCTATTTAGGAAGCCCCGAGCCCGAGATCAAGACGAGGGCTTTCAAGGACTTGGCGGAAACCGATCCGGCCTTCCGGGGCTCGACACGGGGCCGGGGCTGGCTTAAGCAAGCGCCCCATGGACCACCTCGACGCGCTCGAAAGCCAGAGCGTCTACATCCTCCGCGAGGCCTTCAACAAGCTCGACCCGCTCGGCCTCCTGTGGTCGCTGGGCAAGGATTCCAACGTCATGGTCTGGCTCTGCCGGAAGGCGTTCTTCGGCCGCGTGCCGTTCCCGGCGCTGTTCTGCGACACCGGAAAGAAGTTCCCGGAGATGTACGCGTTCCGTGACCGATACGCGCGGGAATGGGGCCTCGACCTCACCGTCGAGCCGTGCCCGCCGGTCGAGGAAATGGACCCGACATTGCCGCCGGCGGCGCGGTCGTCGGCGCGCAAGACCTACGCGCTGAAGTCGCTGGTGCAGCGGCTCGAGCTGAAGGCGGTCATCGCCGGCATCCGCCGCGACGAGGATGCGACGCGGGCGAAGGAACGCTACTTCAGCCCGCGCGGCGAGAACGCCGAATGGGACGTGCGCGAGCAGCCGCCGGAACTGTGGGACCAGTTCAAGACGGACTTCGCGCCGGGCACGCATATCCGGGTGCACCCGCTGCTGCACTGGACCGAGGTCGACGTCTGGCGCTACATCCGCCGCGAAGGCATCCCGGTCGTCGACCTCTATTTCGCCAAGGGGGGCAAGCGCTATCGCTCGCTCGGCGACCAGGACATCACCCACCCGATGACGAGCAATGCGGCGACGCTCGACGAGATCATCGCCGAGCTCGAAGCGACGCGGGCGCCGGAGCGCGCCGGCCGCGCCATGGACCACGAGGCCGAGGACTCCTTCGAGCGTCTCCGCGTCGCCGGGTACATGTGATGGCGGAGGCGGTCGCTCCTCTTCGCATCGCGCTCGCCGGCCACGTCGACCACGGCAAGTCGACGCTGGTCGGACGCCTCGTCTACGACACGGGGTCGCTTCCGGAAGGCAAGCTGGAGGCGATCCGCGCCTCCTCCGCCAAGCGCGGCATGCCCTTCGAGTGGGCTTTTCTCCTCGATGCCTTCCAGGCCGAGCGCGATCAGGGCATCACCATCGACACCACGCAGGTGTGGCTGAAGACCGCGAAGCGCGCCTACACGCTGGTGGATGCGCCGGGGCATAAGGAGTTCCTGCGCAACATGGTGACGGGGGCCGCCGCCGCCGACTGCGCGCTTCTGGTCGTCGATGCGAAGGAGGGGGTGCGCGAGCAGTCGCGCCGGCACGCCTATCTTCTCGGCTTGCTCGGGCTCTCGCAGATCCTCGTCGCCGTCAACAAGATGGACCTGGTCGACTACGACCAGGCGCGCTTCGCCGAGGTCGCCCGCGCGATCGAGGCCTATCTCGATTCCCTCGGCGTCGCGCCGAGGGCGGTGGTCCCGGTGTCCGGGCGCGAGGGCGACAACGTCGCGGCCCGATCCGCCGCCATGCCCTGGTATCACGGCCCGACCCTGGTCGAGGCGATCGACGGCTTCCGGCCGCCGATCCCGCCGGTCGACCAGCCGCTCCGGTTTCCGGTCCAGGACGTCTACAAGTTCGACGAGCGTCGCATTCTCGCCGGCCGCGTGGAGAGCGGACGCCTCAGGCGCGGCGACACGCTGGTCTTCTCGCCGGGCGGCCGGAAGGCGCGGGTCGCCTCGATCGAGGCATGGCCGGAAGATCGGCGGCCGGACGAGGCCGAGGCCGGCCGCTCGATCGGCATCACCCTCGACGATCCGATCTTCGTCGAGCGCGGCCAGATCGGCCATCTCGAGGGGTCCGGCCCGGTGGAGACCAACAGCCTCCGCGCCCGGATCGTCTGGCTCGGGCGCCAGCCGCTGGTCCGCGGCAAGCGGTACAAGCTGAAGCTCGCCACGGCCGAGCATCAGGTCGAGGTGCAGACGATCGAGCGGGTGATCGACACCGCCGATCTCGCCAGTCGTCCGGCGGACGCGGTCTCCGCCGGTGAGATCGCCGAGGTGGTGCTGCGCGCTCGCGCCACGCTCGTCGTCGATGACGCCAAGATCCTGCCCCGGACCGGGCGTTTCGTCCTGGTCGACGGCTTCGACGTCGCCGGCGGCGGCACGGTCGCGCTCGACGGTCATCCGCGGGCCCGGCGCGAGGGCATCCGTTCGACCAACGTGAAGCGGGTCGAAGGCCGCATCGGGCTCGCCGAGCGCTGGCAGGCCAACGGCCACAAGAGCGGCATCCTCTGGCTCACCGGCCTCTCTGGCGCCGGCAAGTCGACGCTGGCGGTCGAGCTCGAGCAGCACCTCTTCCGCAAGGGCTGGCACGTGACCGTGCTCGACGGCGACAACATCCGCCACGGGCTTTCGGCCGATCTGGGATTCGCGCCGGAGGACCGCGCCGAGAACATCCGCCGGGTCGGCGAGGTCGCCGCCCTCATCGCCCGCTCCGGCATGATCGTCATCACGGCCTTCATCTCGCCCTACCGGGCCGACCGCGACCGCGTGCGCAGGATCGCGCCCGACCTCTTCCACGAGATCCATGTCGCGGCCGATCTCGCAACCTGTGAGCGGCGTGACCCAAAGGGTCTCTATGCCAAGGCGAGGGCCGGCCAGATCCCCGAGTTCACGGGCATTTCCGCGCCCTACGAGGCCCCGGAGGCCCCGGATCTGGTCGTCGACACGGCCCGGAACGGCCTCGATGCCTGCCTCGGCCAGCTCTCGGCGTATGTGGAGCGGTCCCTGGGCAAGGTGGAGGAGAGCTCTTAACGTTAATTTAACGGCCTTCGTGCTTCACTCCTGGTCATGACGGCGACCTCGTCAAAGCTCGTGCCTTCCGAACCCAGGATCCTGGTCCTCGGGGCTCCGTCGCTCGCCCGCGAGCTCGATCGGCTTCTTACCGGCGAGGAGTTCAGGCTGAGCGCCGAACCGCCGGAGCCGGCGACGGTGAGGGCGACCGACACGATCGTCCTCGATCTCGCCTCCGGCGGGCCGCTCGCTCTCGAGAGGCTCACCTTCTGGCGCGAGCTGCCGGAGGACGAGCGCCCGGCCATTCTCTCGATCTATGTCGATCCGGCCCACCGCCCTCTGGCGCTCTCGGTCGGCGATGCGATCCGCGCGCCCTACGATCCCGCGGAGCTCAGGGATCGGGTGGCGGGGCTGGCGCGCGGGCGCGTGTCTTGGCGCCGTACCTTCGTCGCGAAGCGCAAGCTCGACAAGGCGCGCGCGCTTCTGCGCGAGGCCGCAGACCGGCTGGCGACGCTCGAGGCGCACAACCAGGTTCCGCAATCGAGCGATCGCCAGGTTCCCGCGTACCTCGCCCACGAGATCCGCACGCCGCTCAACGCCATTCTCGGCTTCTCGGAGATTCTCAAGGACCAGTGCTTCGGCCCGCTCGGCCATGCCCGCTATCCCGGCTACGCCGCCGACATTCACAACGCAGCGACCCATCTCGCGCGCATCTGCGAGAACACGCTCAACCTGGCCAAGGCGGAGGCAGACTGCCCGCCGACAACCGTCGAACCCGTCAAGGTCCGCGACATCTTCGACCGCGCGGTCACGATGGTGCACGGCCTGGCCGTATCGAGCGGCGTCCGCCTCAAGGTCGAGATCGACCCGGACTTCCCCGAGCTCCGCGCCGATGGATCGAAGCTTCTTCAGATCGTCCTCAACCTCACGACCAACGCGATCAAGTTCACGCCCTCCGGCGGTCGGGTGAAGCTGAAGGCCATGGTCGACCGCGCTCGCCGCGCGATGATCCTGGTGATCCGCGACAACGGCATGGGTATGTCGCGGGACGACGTCGCCGTCGCGCTCACGCCCTTCGGTCAGGTCGGCCAGCCGCTGCGGGGCCGCCCGCAGGGCGCCGGCCTCGGTCTGCCGCTGACGCGCGATATGGTCGAGCGGATGGGCGGCCAGCTCGAGATCGTGACCAGGCCGGGTATCGGCACGATCGTCACCGTGCTGCTGCCGGCTTCGCTGGCGAAGGCCGCCTAGGACCGCTACACGAAGGTCAGCAGGCGCGCCGGGTTGCGCACCATGATGGCGTCCAGCTCATTCTCGGTGAACCCGTGGCGGCGCATCATCGGCAGGATGTTGCGGTAGATGTGGCCGTAGCCATGGCCGCCGCCGGCGCGCTGCCGCGTGCGCTGGGCGATGTCGTGCGAGATGACGACGCGGTCGACGTGGCCGGCATCGATCAACCCGCGGATAGCCATGATGCGATTGCCGTCGCTCGCCATGATCAGGTCGACGCCGCCGGCATCGACGTTCTGCGAATGGCGAGACTGCTCGGACCCGAAGACGTCGAATTCCAGGACGCAGCCGTAGTCGGCCAGGCGCACGCATTCCTCGACCGAGAACAGCCGCCGTTCGACGTGGCACATGATCGTACGCGTGAGGTCCGCGCCCTCGGCCTTCACCAGCTTGATGATGTCGAAGGGCGCGTCGGCGTTGCGGCCGGGATGGATGGTGAGCGGGGCGCCGGTGTGCTTCTGCGTCGCCACGCCGGCCTGGACCGAGCGCTTCTCGGCGTCGGTCCACGGCCAGGAACAGCCGATCTCGCCGATGATGCCAGCCTTCACGCCGGTGTCGCGATGGCCGACCTCGATCTCGCGAATGAATTTCTTCACCAGTTCATCGACTGTCTTGCCGTAGTCGCTGAGGCTCATGAACTGCTGAGTGTAGCGGCCGGTGCTGCAGACGATGTGAAGGCCGGTCTTCTCGGCGATCATCTTCAGGCCTTCGACGTCGAGTACCAGGCCCGGCGTGGTGACCTCGACGACACTGCGGCCGCCTTCCTTGGCCAGCAGCTGCATCTCCCGTAGCGCCACCTCGCGCGCCAGCAGGTTGACGTTACCCGGCATGACCACCCACTCGTAGTCCATCTGCCAGCGCTCCTCCATCGTAATGGGGAGGGCCGGTTCCGGTCGACGGTCGGGCGGCGTGTAGTCGCCGACGATATGCTCGTGCATCAGCGTCGTGCCGAGCTCGGTCGGATCGATCAGTCCGAGGACGGTTTGTACCTTGCCGGTCCGCGCGCTCATGATAGCCGCCTTGATGTCGCCGCCGGCGCGGGGCGCCCGGCGCGCCCTGCGCCGCCACGGTTCCCGCTACTTCTCGACGTTCCACATCACCGGGATCGGAGTCGGCAGATAGCCCTTGAGGGTGGTGCGATAGCCAACCGGTGTGAAGAACTGCCCCAGCAGCGCGATCGGGACGAGCTTCACCGACTCTCGCTGGATCTGCTCGGCGACCGCCTGGCGCTTGGCCGGGTCGCCTTCGCGGGCCCATTGGTCGCGCGCCTTCTCCAGCTCGGGGCTACACGCCCAGCCCGGCCAGCCGGTCTTGGCGCACGGCGCCTGCAGCGCGTAGTTGGTGATCGGGTTCGCCAGGTCGATCCAGGGCGTGTAGGTCGTATAGAGGCTCCAGCCGCCGTCGGCCGGCGGATCGGTCTTCAGGCGGCGCTGCAGCAGCACCGACCAGTCCATCACCTGGACGTCGACGTTGAGGCCGATGCTCTTCAGCTCCTGCACGGCGACCTCGGCCAGGTCGGGTATCAAGGTGATGCCGGTCGGCCGCATGAAGACGACCTTCTCGCCGTTGTACCCGGATTCTTTCAGGAGCTGGCGCGCCTTGTCGCGATCGGGCTTGCGATAGGCCTCGGTGCCGGCCTCGCTGGCGTTGGGCCCGCCGCAGATCAGCCAGGCGAAACAGGTCCGCCAGTAGTCGCGGTTGCCCACGGTCGCCTGCATGTAGTCTTCCTGGTTGACCATGTAGAGCAGGGCTTCGCGGGCCTTCGGATTGTTGAAGGGCGGATGCAGGTGGTTGGGGCGCAACTGCGCCTGGAACCCGCCTTTGTTGTGGACGGCGACGGTGACGTTTCGGTTCTGCGCCAGGCGACCGACCAGGTCGACCGGGATGGTCTCCACCGTGTCGACCTCGCCGTTGGCGAGGGCGGAGATCGCGGTGTTGGCGTCGGGGATGATGGTCCACTCGACGCGGTCGACCTTCACCACCTTGCCGCCGGAATAGTAGTTGGCGGGCTCCGAGCGCGACACGTAGTCCCGGTTCTTCTCGTAGACGATCTTGCTGCCCGGCACCCATTCGGGCCGGACGAAGCGGAACGGCCCGGATCCCACCGTCTCCGTCACCGGATCGTTGATGGCTTTCTGCGCGTCCGACTCCCGCATGACGAACAGGGCCCAACCGGGCTTGGCCATGGAATCGATCACCTGGCCCCAGGACTCCCGCAAAGTGAGCCGAAATTTCCGATCGTCGATCGACTCCAGCGCCATGCCGAGCTCGTTCATGCGCGTGCCGGTCGGATCGCGCTGCGACCAGCGCTTGATCGAGGCGATGACGTCGGCCGAGCGCAGCGGCGTGCCGTCATGGAACTTGAGGCCGGCTCGTAGCGTGAATTCGTAGGCGCGCTGGTCCGGGCTGACGCTAAAGGCCTCGACCATCTGCGGCTGGGCGCGGAAGCGATCGTCGAACGAGAACAGCTGATCGTAGACCATGTAGGCATACTGCATGGTATTGATGGCCGTATTCGCTACCGGGTCGAGCACCTTCACGTCCGCCTGCGGCACATGCCGCAGCAACGTCTGCGCCGAGCCGTCCCGGGCGAAGGCAATCGCCGCGACCGAGGCCAACACCAAGCCGATGCGTGCGCGAGACGTCATGTCGTCCTCCCGTTGACGGAATTCCGATACGAATTTTTTTGAGTATGCGAATTCCCGGGAAAGGCGCCAACAGACGTGTCCGGTGGCCGAGCCGGCTTCCGATTGCGGCGCCTGCCCGCCGATCCGCCCGTCGAGGTGCTAGATTGGCTCGATGGCCAATCCCCCGATCGCGACGAACGAGCCACACGCCGCCGGATGAGCCTGCCGGAACCGTTCGCCGGCTGGTTCGGCACGCGCGGCTGGGTGCCGCGCGACCACCAGCTCGCGCTGATCGAGGCCGACCGGGCCGGCGAGTCGGTGCTTCTGGTCGCGCCGACCGGCGCCGGCAAGACGCTAGCCGGCTTCCTGCCGAGCCTGATCCGGCTCGGCGCCGATCCGGCTCCCGGGCTGGACACGCTCTACATCAGCCCGTTGAAGGCGCTCGCGGTCGACGTCCACCGGAACGTGCTCGACCCGATCGCCGAGATGGCGCTGCCGGTCACCGCCGAGACCCGCACCGGCGACACCCCGCATTCCAAGCGCCAGCGCCAGCGGAAGAAGCCGCCGCATCTCCTGCTGACGACGCCGGAGTCGCTGGCGCTGCTGCTCTCCTATGCGGATGCGCCCGACATCTTCCGCCGACTCCGCTGCGTCATCGTCGACGAGCTGCATGCGCTCGCCGGCACCAAGCGCGGCGATCTCCTGTCGCTCGGTCTCGCGCGTCTCTCGCGTCTCGCGCCCGAGGCCCGGCGCATCGGTCTTTCGGCGACGGTGGCGCACCCGGATGCGCTCGCGGCCTTCCTTTCGGCCGAGGCCCGGCCCGACGACCCGCGCGTCCGCCGCGTCGTCGCCAAGGGCGGGGCCAAGGCGCAAGTGCGCATCCTCAAGACCAAGGCCGCGATGCCCTGGGCCGGGCACATGGCGCATCACGGCCTGCCCGAGGTCTATGCCGCGATCAAGGCGCACACCACGACCATCGTCTTCGTCAACACCCGCGCCCAAGCGGAGATCGTCTTCCAGGGCCTGTGGCGCCTCAACGACGACAGGCTCTCCATCGGCATCCACCACGGCAGCCTGGTGCCGGAGCAGCGCCGCAAGATCGAGGCGGCGATGGCCAGGGGCGCGCTGAAGGCGGTGGTGGCCACATCCTCGCTCGATCTCGGCATCGACTGGGGCGCGGTCGACCTCGTCATCCAGATGGGAGCACCGAAGGGCGCCTCCCGCCTGATCCAGCGGATCGGCCGCGCCAACCACCGGCTCGACGAGCCGAGCCGGGCCCTGCTGGTGCCGGGCAACCGCTTCGAGGCGCTGGAGTGCCAGGCGGCGATCGAGGCGGTCGCGGCCGGCGAGCTCGACGGCGATCCACCCAAGGCCGGCGGCCTCGACGTGCTAGCCCAGCACCTGGTCGGCCTCGCCTGCTCGCAGCCGTTCGCCGCGGACGCGGTCTACCGCGAGGTCGTCGGCGCCGCCCCCTATGCCGCGCTCGCCCGCGCCGACTTCGACGCTGTCCTCGACTTCGTTTCGACAGGCGGCTACGCGCTCCAGGCCTATGAGCGCTACCGGCGCTTGCGGCAGACCGACGACGGGCGCTGGCGCATCGCGAACCCGGCCATGGCCAAGCGCCACCGCATGAACATCGGCACCATCGTCGAGGCGGTGACGATCAAGGTGAAGCTGAAGCGCGGCCCTGTGCTCGGCGAGGTCGAGGAGTACTTCATCCAGACGCTGACGCCCGGCGACACCTTCATCTTCGGCGGCCGCCTCCTCTGTTTCGAGGGCTTGCGCGAGACCTGGGCCGAGGCGACGCCGGCCGCATCGGGCGACCCGATGGTTCCGGCCTACGCCGGCGGTCGCCTGCCGCTCACCACCAACCTCGCCGAGCGGGTGCGCGCCATGCTCGAGGATTCGAGCCGCTGGCCGACGCTGCCGAAGGCGGTCGAGGACTGGCTCGACCTGCAGCGCTGGCGCTCGGTTCTGCCGAAGCGGGGTGAGCTCCTGGTCGAGGCCTTCCCGCGCGGCGACAAGGAGTTCCTGGTCGCCTACGCCTTCGAGGGACGGAACGCGCACCAGACGCTCGGCATGCTGCTGACGCGGCGGATGGAGCGATTGGGTTTGCGGCCGCTGGGCTTCGTCGCCACCGACTACGTGCTGGCGGTGTGGAGCCTGAAGCCCGCCCCGGACATGGACGCGCTCTTCGACAAGGACATGCTGGGCGACGACCTCGAAGCCTGGCTCGCCGAGTCGAGCCTGATGAAGCGCACCTTCCGCAGCGTCGCGGTCATCGCCGGCCTGGTCGAGCGCCGCTATCCCGGCAAGGAGAAGTCCGGCCGCCAGGTGACCGTCAACACCGACCTGATCTACGACGTGCTCCGTCGCCACGATCCCCGGCATGTGCTGCTGCACGCGACCCGCGCCGATGCCGCGACCGGACTCCTCGACGTCCGCCGCCTCGCCGACCTGCTGGTGCGTGTCGAAGGCCGCATCAGCCACCGCCGGCTCGACCGGGTGTCGCCGCTGGCGGTGCCGGCGCTCTTGGAGATCGGCCGGGAGAGCGTCGAGGGCGCCGGCGTCGACGACCTCTGGGACGAGGCGGCGGAGAGCCTCATCGCCGAGGCGATGGCGCCCCGGCCGCAAGGGAGGCTGCCGCTTTGACTACAGCTCCCGCCCCGCGAGCGTGAGCCCGTCGAGATCGATCGACGGCTTCTTCTCGAAGACCATGTCGGCGATCGCCCGGCCGGAGCCGCAGGCCATGGTCCAGCCGACATGGCCGTGGCCGGTATTGAAGAAGAGGTTTTTGTGCCGGCCGATCCCTAGGATCGGCGGGCCGTCCGGCGTCATCGGGCGAAGGCAGGCCCAGTAGGAGGGCTTCGACTCGTCGATGCCGTCCGGAAACAGATCGCGGGCGACCTTGCGCATGCCGCCGAACATCTCCGGCACGATCCTCGTGTCGTAGCCGGTGAACACGGCCTTGCCGGCGAAGCGGACGCGGTCGCCGAGGCGCGCGATGCCGACGAGGTTGTGCTCGTCGACCAGCGCCATGCGCGGCGCCGCGCCGCCGGGCCTGACCGGGAAGGTAACGCTGTAGCCCTTGACCGGATAGATCGGCAGGTGGACGCCGAGCGGCCCCATCAGGCGCGGGCTCTCGACCCCGAGCGACAGGACATAGGCTTCGGCGTCGACCGGCCCCGACGAGGTGACGACGCGCGTGATGCGATCGCCCTCGGCCTCGATCCGTTCGACCGCGCTGCCGTAGCGGAAGGCGACGCCCAGCGCCGCGGAATGGCCGGCGAGCGCGCGGGTAAAGGCCGCGCAGTCGCCGCTGCCGTCGACAGGCGAGTAGAGGGCGCCGGCGAGCTTGCCCGCGACCGGCGCCAATGACGGATCGATCCGCGCCGCGCCGGCGGCGTCATGCACCTCGAGCTTGAGCCCGTGGGCCGCCAAGGCGTCGATGTCCCTGGCCGCCGATTCGAGGTGCGCCGGATCGCGATGCAGGAACAGGGCCCCATTGTCGTTGTGGTCGTATCGGATGTCGAGCTCCGTACGGAGCTGGCGCAGAGACGCCACGCTGTCGAGGCAGAGGCGAAGCTTGATCAGGCTGTTGCGGCGGTAGCGCTCCTCCGTGCACTCGCGGAGGAAGGCGAGGCCCCAGCGCCAGAGCCCGGGAAGGGCATGGAGGCGGAGCCGGAGCGCGGCGTCGGAATCGAGCAGGGAGCGGAGCAGGATCCCCGGCGCCCGCGGGCTCGCCCACGCGCCGCAATGGCCCGGCGCGAGCTGGCCGGTCGGCGCGAAGCTGCACTCCGCCGCCGCCTGGTCGTTGCGTTCGACCACCGTGACCTCGGCTCCGGCTTTCGCCAGATACCAGGCGGCGGCGACGCCGACCACGCCTCCCCCGAGAACCGCGACGCGCATGGCGCCAGCATGCAGACCGCCCCCAGGCTCCGGCAAGCACAAAGGAATTCCGCTGGTGCATCCGCTTCCCAATCGGCGCGAAGTGTGCGAACCGTCGCCGCCGATGTCTCCGCTCACCGTCAACGGCGTCGACCTCTTAGCCGATCACGCCGGCGCCCTCTGGTGGCCGGAGCGCCGCGTGCTTGTCGTCGCCGACCTGCACCTGGAGAAGGGCTCCGCTCTCGGCCTTCCGCCCTATGACAGCCGGGAAACGCTGGGGCGCCTGGAACGGCTGCTGGACCGGCTTGCGCCCAGCCAGGTGATCGCGCTCGGCGACAGCTTCCACGATCGGAACGCCGAGGGCCGGATCGGCGAGGCGGACGGCAACCACCTCTCCCGCCTCACCGCCGCCTGCGACTGGGTGTGGATCGAGGGCAACCACGATCCCGCCCCGGCCGGACTCTGGGGCGGCCGGGTTGCCAGGGAGATCGTGGTGGGGTCCCTGGTCTTCCGCCACCAGGCCGAGGACGGGCGGGCGGCCGGCGAGGTCAGCGGCCACTACCACCCGAAGCTTTCGGTCGCGGTGCGGGGGCGCATGGTGACCGGGCGCTGCTTCCTCTCCGACGAGGTTCGCCTGGTGCTGCCGGCCTTCGGTGCCTTCGCCGGCGGCCTCGATGCCCGCGATCCCGCCTTTCGCCGCCTGTTCGGCCGCGGTCTCGCCGCTCATGTCCTCGGGGTCTCCCGGGTGGTGCGGGTTCCCCTCGGGTGATCCGCCGCGGCCGGCGGCACCCGCGGGCAGGACGCCGGTGCCGGCGTCGCTGCCGCTGAACCCGGTTGCGCAAAGCGCCGCTTCCGACTGAAATACCCTGGCCGGCGGAGGGGTCGACCGGCCAGGACGGACGGGGGAAGCGATGTCGGGCACGTCTCCGGTGGTCCATGGGAACTGGACCAAGGCACTCCTCTACCTGCTCGAGCGCGCCGACGTCGGACGTATCGACGTCATCGTGCCGGGCGGCCGGCGCCACAGCTTCGGCAACCCGGGCTTGGGCCCGCTCGCCGAGCTCGAGCTGAGGAACGAGACGGTCGCCCGCAGCCTCCTGGTCGGCGGCGACGTCGCCTTCGCCGAGGCGTTCATGGACGGCGACTGGGAGAGCCCTGACCCGGCGGCGGTGATCGAGTACGCGGCGCGCAACGCCGACGCCATCGACAAGCACCTGGGCGAGACGGTCTGGGGCGGTCTGCTCCGCCGGGCGCTGCATGTCTTCCACGCCAATACCCGCTTCGGCAGCAAGCGCAACATCTCCTATCACTACTCCTATCACTACGACCTCGGAAACGAATTTTACCGGCTTTGGCTCGATCCGACGATGACCTACTCCTCGGCGCTGTTCGAGCGCGAAGATGCGAGCCTGGAGGACGCCCAGCGCGCCAAGTACCGCCGCCTGGTCAATCTCCTCGGCCTCGAGTCCGGGCAATCGGTGCTGGAGATCGGCTGCGGCTGGGGCGGTTTCGCGGTGACCGCCGCCGGCGAGAAGGACTGCCGCGTCACCGGCCTCACCCTGTCCGAGCGACAGCGAGACTTCGCCGCCCGCCGCGCCGTCGAAGCCGGTCTCGGCGACCGTATCGACATCCGCCTCGAGGACTATCGCGACACAAGGGGGATGTACGACCGCATCGCCTCGATCGAGATGTTCGAGGCGGTCGGCGAGCGCTACTGGCCGGTGTTCTTCGACCGGGTGCGCGAGCGCCTCGCTCGGGGAGGGCTGGCCGCGATGCAGATCATCACCATTGCCGATGAACGTTTCGAGGCCTATCGGGCGCGGCCCGACTTCATCCAGCGCTACATCTTCCCCGGCGGAATGCTGCCGACCCTGACCCATCTCCGGTCGCTCGCCACCGACGCGCGCATGGAGTGGATGGGTGACCATGGTTTCGGCCAGGACTACGCCCGTACGCTCCGCCTCTGGCGCCAACGTTTTGTCGAGGCATGGCCGGAGATCAGCCGCCTCGGCTTCGACGAGCGTTTCAAGCGCATGTGGCAGTACTACCTCGCCTATTGCGAGGGCGGTTTCCGCGCCGGCTCGATCGACGTCCGCCAGATCGTGATCCAGCGCGGCTAACCGACCTAACCCGACGGCCGCTCGCACCAGCGCCGCCACATCCGGCGATAGGCCGCCTCGACCGAACGCGCGTAGCGCACGTCGTCGCAGAGGGGCGAGGCGCGGACCCGCTGGCGGAGCTCGGACCTTAGTCCTGCGAGCGCCGTTGGATCTCCCGCCAGAGAGGCGGCGATCCCGACATACGACTCCTCGTCCGCCGCGACCAGATGCGAGAGGCCGACCTGAGCTAGGTGGGTGACGCCACAGCGGGCCGCGAAACGCGCGCCGGCGAGCGTCACCACCGGCACGCCCATCCATAGCGCTTCGAAAGTCCCGGTCCCGCCGTTGAACGGGAAGGGGTCGAGACCGATGTCGATGGCCGAGACCCGCTCGAGATGGGCGAGGCGGCCGAGCTGGCGGCCGTAGAAGACGAGCCGCGACGGATCGACGCCGCCGGCGGCGAAGGCCTCGCGAAACAACCGTTGGACGGACGGATCGGAAAAGGCGTTGCGGTACGCGAGGTGGAGGCGCGACGCCGGGACGGCGCGGAGTACGCGAGCCCAAAGCGCGAGGACCCTGCCGTTGAGCTTTCCCGGGCTGGCGAAGGCGCCGAAGGTGATGAAGCCTTGCCGTGCCGCGGGCAGCGGCCGGACGCCCGGCGCCTCCTCCGGGACGCGATGGAGATAGAGGTTGTCGAGCCGCTCGAAGGTTTCCGTCCGCCCTTCGGTCGAATCGTCGGGGTGGAGGTGCGCGTCGGTCAGCCAGTAGTCGAAGACGTCGAGGCCGCTGGTCGAGAGATCGTGCATGACCACCTGGATCGGCGCTGGACGATGAGCGGCAATGAGGATTCGGTTCTCTCCCGTGTGCCCGGCGAGACTCACCAGGATGTCGATCCCGGCCCCGGCGATCAGGCGTGCCGCCTCGGCGTCGGCAAGGCCGACCGTCGACGTCCAGCTGTGGGCGGCGGCCCTGAGGCGTTGCGTGGTCGCATCCGGCTTCGTCACCTCGGCGAAGAGGTAGGGCAGCACGGCCCTCCGGTCGTGCCGGGCGATCAGGTCCTCGACCAGAAACGCGAGCGGGTGCCCGTAGAAGTCGGCGGAGAGGTACCCGACCTTTAGGGGCCGATCCGGATCGCGGTCGCGCGTCGTCGGATGGACGCGGGGGACTGCCGGCGCATGCCGCCGCGCCCAGCGTCGATACTCGGAGAACAGCCGGTCGTTGGTGGTGTTGGGATCGAGCACGAGCGCGAACAGGAGACGCTCATGCAGCTTGGCGTTGGCTGGGTGAATG
This sequence comes from Alphaproteobacteria bacterium, assembly GCA_009694025.1. Lineage (GTDB taxonomy): Bacteria > Pseudomonadota > Alphaproteobacteria > SHVZ01 > SHVZ01 > SHVZ01. The sequence goes on from SHVZ01000068.1 coordinate 18,737, forward strand.
GCGAATGCCCGCCCAAGGCGGATGACCGCGGCCCCGGCCTGGCCGAGGGCGTGCTCAGCCGTGGCGAGAACGACCAGGCTTTCGTGGGAATCGGGGTTCCTGGCGAGCGTCTGGCGAAGGACGGCCCCCGCCTGTGTCGGCTGCGCCAGCTCGACGAGCGCCGGCGCGAAGCCCGGCTCGAGCGCGAGCGCGCGACGAAAGCAGCGCTCGGCGCCGTCGGGCCGGTGCTGATTGGCCAGCAGCGTGCCGAGGTTGACCTTCGCCTTCGAGTAGTCGGGCGCGAGCGCGATCGTCCGGCGAAGGCGGCGCGCGGCCGCGGCAAGGCGGCCCTGGCCGATCTCGACCGTTGCCAGCATCAGGTGGAGCGTCGGCAATAACGGCGAGATCGTGAGGCCCCAACCGTAGTGGCGAACCGCCGGATCGAAGGCGCGCCTCCGGCTTTCGGCATTTGCGAGGTTGCCGGCGGCGGCGAGATAGGTGGGAGCCAGCGCGAGCGCCTGGCGAAAGCAGAGCTCGGCCGCGGCGTCGCGGCCCTCCGCGGCGTGCGCAAGACCCTCTTCGTTCAGTCGATCAGGCTGGTCCAGGGGCGGGGTCATCTGGCTCGGGGAGGGCATCGGGCCGGGCCGGTCGGCGACGGCGTCGCGGCTTATGCCATACGTCGCCGCCGGCATACAGGGCGACCGCCAGTTGATGAGGCCAGCCTGACATGTTAGCCACTATGCAACACGACAACCGGGAGGAACGTCTATGAAACTCGCCTATTCTTGGCTCGCCGGCGCCACGGTCGCGTTGCTGGCTGCCGCGCCGGCGATGGCCCAGCAGAAGGTGCTGCGCTTCGGCCATCTCCACTCGGTCGAGTCACCCGTGCACAAGGGCATCGCCAAGGCGGCAGAAGAGGTCGAGACGCGGACCCAGGGGCGCTACAAGGTCAACATCTTCCCCTCGAGCCAGCTCGGCCAGGCGCGCGAGATGGTGGCCCAGGTGGTCGACGGCAATCTCGACTTCGTCTCCGAGGGGCCCGGCGGCCTGTCGGCTCTGCACCGGCCGCTCAGCATTTTCGAGGCGCCGTTCATCGCCCGCGACTGGGATCATCTCCTGAAGATGCTGGAGTCCGACTACGCCAAGGACCAGCTCAAGATCATGGCGACCGAGCGCAACATGGCGCATATCGGCACCTTCTACTACGGCGTCCGGCACTTCACGACCAAGACCAAGGCCCTCAACGTCGCCGCCGACGCCAAGGGCCTCAAGATCCGGGTGCCGGAAGCGCCTTTGTTCCTGGCGATGATCCGCGCGCTCGAGGCGACGCCGACGCCGATGAGCCTCGGCGAGGTCTATCTCAGCCTGCAGACCGGCGTCGCCGAAGGCCAGGAGAACCCGCTGCCGACCATCAACAACAACAAGTTCTTCGAGGTGCAGAAATATCTGAACCTCACCGGCCACGTGATCGTGCCGATCATGATCATGATGAACAACAAGGTCTACGCGGCGGCGACAGCCGCCGACCAGGCCGCCTTCAAGGCCTCCGTTGCCGAGGGCGCCAAGGTCAATGACGGGCTGACGCGCGCCGACGAGGCGAGCCTGGTCGACGCCTTCAAGGCGAAGGGGATGACCGTGGTCAACTCAGACCGCGACTCCTTCCGGGCGAGGATGACCTCGGTCTACGAGCTGGGCGAAAAGGATTGGGGCGCCGGCACCTATCAGAAGCTCCAGGCGATCCGGTAGCCGCCGCCGGGCTTCAACCGGTCCCGAACAAAAATCGGCCCCGTCGCGTGCGGCGGGGCCGAAGTCTTTGGAGGAACATCGCAACGGGGAAGTTGCAATGCCATGCCATCTTGCTCACCTCCGCATGGCGTAGATGTGATCCGGCGCACATGTCCGTTAAAAAGGTCCCCGCCGAAGTGCGGGGAGGAGGGTTGGGAGCCCAAGGCCGGGGCCGGTCGGCCCTCTCAGGGAGGAGGGGGTGGGGATGTGCCTAGGAGACAGCAACCGACCAGACCCCGGCCTTGATGCGAGAGTAGGTTCGCACCTGGTGTCCATCGGCGCTGTGACCCGCGTCACACTCCTGATCGAATGTTGAGAGTCGAGTTGAACGCCCGTTAGTGGATCTCGTCGGACTCGGCGATCGCCTTCATCAGCTTCTGGGCGGTGAACCCCTTGGCACGGGCGGCTTTCAGGATCACCGCTTCCTTGCGTGTGAGGAGATCGCAGGCGGCCGCCACCTTCTTCGCCACCTGGTGGGGAATCACGACCGCGCCATGATGGTCGGCATGCAGGAGGTCGTTCGGGCGCACCACCATGCCGGCGATGCTGACCTCCTCACCGATCGAGACCAGATGCACATGCGCGTGGCTCGGCATGATCGAGCCGGCGAGCGCCTGGAACCCCGGCGCCCACATCTCGATGTCGCGGATGCAGCCGTCGGTGACCACGCCGAGGCATCCGAGGCCCTTGTGGATGGTCGACTGCACCTCGCCCCAGAAGGCGCCGAAGCCGGCGTCGGGACCGTCGATGTCCTGGATCACCGAGATAGATGGGCGGGGCTCGGCAGCAATCGCCATGTAGTAGGCAGCTCGGAGCTGGCGCTGGTCGGCCTTGGCGGACGCGCTCGGCTCGCGCGAGCGGATCGTCGCCGTCCGTGCATATCCCACGATCGGCTTCAGCTTCGGAAACGGACAGACCAGGGGCCGGCGGTTGAAGCCGTAGGCCCGGCGCTCGGGCGCTACCAGTTCGAGCGCATTGCAGATGGTCGGAGTATCGTAGGCGGCGAGCTTCTTCAGGTCGGCGGCGGTCAAGGTCATGGACGGGTCCTCGGGCGGGTCGGTCGCGGTGGGGAAAAGCCGCGCGGACGCTAGCATGCAGCGGATGCGCTCGCCATGATCGCCGAGGCGCTTGCATGGCTTGCGACGCCGTGCCCGCTCCATGTCCGCCGGCTCGGGCTGCTGTCCGAGTCGATCGCGATTTCGGCGCGGCACCGGCGTTGCCGCGACGCCTGGGCGCCGCATCTGGCCGCCACCCGCTCAGCCGTCCTCGAGGCGATCGAGCGGACGCCTCGCCGACGCACCGCTTTGGTGCTGGGCTCGGGCGCGCTTCTCGATCTGCCGCTCGCCGATCTCGCCGCCGCCTTCCGCCGGGTGGTCCTGGTCGATCTGGTGCATCCCTGGCCGGCCCGTCTCCGTGCGCGCGCATTCGCTAATGTGACAAGGGTCACCGACGACGTGACGGGAACGCTCGAGGCTGTCGCCCGGGGCGAGCTGGTCCGGCCACGGCCGTTCTCGCGGCTCGATGACCCGGAGGTCGACCTAGAGCGTTTTCCGATCTGAGTGAATCATTGGGGATTCCCAAACTCGTCTGGTTCTGATTCAACATGCTGGCTGGAGAGCTGGAGGCCAGCATGAATGGGCAAGATCCTTTCCGATGATCTGCGGGTGCGTGTGGTGGAGGCGGTTGA
>SHVZ01000006.1 GCA_009694025.1 Alphaproteobacteria bacterium
GCAACCGGTGCTCCGTCTTCGTCGAGCGCGCCAACCCTTCGAGCCGGGCACGCTCATCTTCCTTCAGTATGATCGGGGTCGCTTCAGGGATGCCTCTCGCCATGCCCCCTTGAATCACGACTCACGCTTCAGGCATAGCGGGTACTAGGTCTTGTAGAAGCCGCGATACCACTCGACGAAGCGCGGAACGCCGACGTCGATCGGCGTGGTCGGGCGGAATCCGAGGTCGCGCGTCGCGTCCTCGATGTCGGCGAAGGTCTCCTTGACGTCGCCCGGTTGCATCGGTTTCAGCTCGACGATCGCCTTCCGTCCGACGGCCTTCTCGATCACCTCGATGAAACGCAGCAGCGGCTCCGTCCGGTTGTTGCCGAGGTTGTAGACGCGGTGACCCGCCGCCGGCCGATCGAGGGCCGCCAGCACGCCGCGCACGATATCGTCGATGTAGGTGAAGTCGCGCCGCATGTCGCCGTTGTTGAACACCTGGATCGGCTGCCCTTCGAGGATGGCGCGGGTGAACAGGAAGGCCGACATGTCCGGCCGCCCCCAGGGGCCGTAGACGGTGAAGAAGCGCAGCCCGATCGCCTTGAGCCCGTACAGCCGGGCATAGGACGTCGCCATCATCTCGCCCGCCTTCTTGGTCGCGGCATAGAGCGAGACCGGGTCGTCCGTACGGTCGGACGTGGAGAACGGCAAGCGGCTGTTGGCGCCGTAGACCGAGGACGAGCTGGCATAGACCAGGTTGCCGAGACGCGGCAGATGCCGGCCGAGCTCGAGCACCGCCAGATGCCCGGTGAGGTTGGCGTCGACATAGTCGAAAGGATGATCGAGGGAATGGCGGACGCCGGCCTGGGCGGCGAGATGCACGATCCGTTCGATTTCAGGATGCTCCCGGCCGAACGCCGCGACCTCGTCCCGGCGCGAGAGATCGAGCGTCCGGAAAGAGAAACCGGGCGCGCCCGCCAACCGGGCGAGCCGCGCCTGCTTCAACGCCGGATCGTAGTACGGGCTGAGATTGTCGAGCCCGAGGACGCGCTCGCCGCGGTCGAGCAGCGCCTGGGCGACGTGGGAGCCGATGAACCCGGCGGCGCCGGTGACGAGAATCGTCATGGGCCTGGTGTATAGCTGGTCGGCGCGCGCAAATCACCAACGCGCATGAACACTAAGGATTGGCGAGTCTCGGCGTGGTAGGTTCGCGGCCATGGTGGCCGACGCTCGAAACGCCAGTGCCTCGACGTTCACGGCAGAGGCGCGTCTGCTCGAAGCAACGATCGCCCATATGGACCAGGGCCTGTTCGTCCTGGACCGGGATCTCAACCTCGTCCTGTGGAACCGCCGCTACGAGGAGCTCTGCGGCATCCCCCTGGGTTTCCTGCGAGTCGGGCTGCCGATCGCCGAGGTGGCCCGGCTTCTTGTCCAGCGCGGCGAGCTCGGACCGCATCACGAGGGATTGCTGGACGAGTATCTTGGCGTTTTCCTCGGCGCCCGAGCCGACTCGGAGATCCATCTCCCACGGCGCCGCGTCACGCTCCGCGTCAGCCACCACCCGCTTCCAGACGGCGGCAGCGTCGCCACCCTCACCGACATATCGCACGAACGCCACGCGCTCGAGCGGGCCGAGGCGGCGGAAAGCGCCGCCGAGAAAGCCCGTGCCCGCCTGATGACCGCCCTCGAGGCGATCACCCAGGGCTTTGCCCTCTACGATGCCGACGACCGGCTCGCAGCCTGCAACCAGCAGTATCTCCAAGACAACATCGGAGGGGACATCGGGGAGGCCATAGGGCGCCGGTACGAGGCAATTGTCGAAGCGTACCTCGACTCGGGATGGCGCGGCTATTTGCCGGGAAGCGACGCGCTCGCAAGTCCTGAGGAGTGGCTCACCTGGCGGCTCTCGATCCATCGCGAGCCTCCGCCCGAGCCCATCGTCTACCAAGGAGCGAACGGCCGGTGGGTGATGATCAGCGAAAAGCGCCTCCCCGACGGCGGCACGGTCGTCGTCCGGGTCGACGTCACCGACCTCAAGCGGGCGGAGCACGAACTCAGGGTCGCCAGAGACCAGGCGGAGGCCGCCGGGCAGGCCAAGAACGAGTTCCTCGCGTCGATGAGCCACGAGCTGCGCACGCCGCTCAACGCCATCATGGGCTTCGCCGAAATCCTGAAGGGTGAGATGTTCGGTTCTCTCGGCGCCAGCCGTTACCGCGGCTATGCCAATGACATCTTCACCAGCGCCAGCTATCTGCTGGAGCTGATCCGCGACGTGCTGGACATGTCGAAGATCGAGGCGGGGCGGATGGATCTGCTGCTGAAGCCGATCGACGTCGGGCAGGAGATCGACCGATGTCTCGGCATGGTCGGAGACTCGGCCCGCTCGGCCGGCCTCATCATCGAAACCCGAATCCCCACAGACATGCCGAGCATCCGCGCGGACTCACGCGCCTTTCGTCAGATCCTCCTCAATCTCCTGTCGAACGCCATCAAGTTCACCCCGTCCGGCGGTCGCATCAGCATCTCGGTCGCCGTCGACGGCGATCGGGCCCGCATCGAGGTGGCCGACACCGGGATCGGCATCCCGGCCGGAGCGCTGCCGCGTCTCGGGCGACCCTTCGAGCAGGTCGACAACGTGCTGCAGCGGAAGCGGGGTGGGTCCGGGCTCGGGCTCGCGCTCTCGCGCGCGCTCGCCGATCTGATGAACGGCACCATCAGCATCGAGTCGACGGAGGGGAAGGGCACCAGGGTGGCCCTCAGGCTGCCGCTGATCTTGCCCCGCGCAACGGAATGACCGGCAGGCCCTCGGCCAAGCAACGCCGTTGCGTCCTCAAATAAGTCAGAGTTCCTTCCTTTCGTTGCCGCAAGCTCTGATTACTTGGCCGTTTTCGCGTGTTAGCCTCGCCCTCGACCAAGACGCCATCGCGCGCAGAAAGAGGGAACATGGCCCTCGCGAAAGTCAGCCTCGACGACAAGTATGAGCTGGATCGCGGCCGGGTTTATCTGACGGGTATCCAGGCGCTGGTGCGGCTGCCGATCATGCAGCGCCAGCGCGATGCCTTGGCCGGTCTCAACACCGGCTGCTTCATCTCGGGATATCGCGGATCTCCGCTCGGCGGTTTCGACCAGCAGCTCTGGCAGGCCAAACGCTTCCTCGGGCGCAACAACATCCGCTTCCAGCCGGGCGTGAACGAGGACATGGCCGCGACCGCCATCTGGGGCAGCCAGCAGGTCAACATGTTCAAAGGCGCCACTGTCGATGGCGTCTTCGGCATCTGGTACGGCAAGGGCCCGGGAGTCGACCGGTCGGGCGACGTCTTCAAACACGCGAACAACGCCGGGACCTCGCCCCATGGCGGCGTGCTGGCGCTCGCCGGCGACGACCACACCTGCAAGTCGTCGACCCTGGCGCACCAGTCCGAATACGCCTTCATGGACGCCTGTATTCCGGTCCTGCATCCCTCCGGCGTGCAGGAGGTGCTGGACTACGGCCTCTACGGCTGGGCGATGAGCCGATACTCCGGCTGCTGGATCGCGATGAAGGCGACCGCCGAGACCATGGACTCGTCCTCCTCGGTCGAGATCGACCCCGAGCGGGTGAAGATCGAGATCCCGACCGACTTCGAGGTTCCGCAGGGTGGGCTCAACATCCGCTGGCCCGACCCGCCGCTCGATCAGGAGTACCGGCTCCACCGCTACAAGCTCTACGCCGCCCTCGCCTTCGCCCGCGCCAACCGCCTCGACCGGGTGGTGCTGGACTCGCCGAAACCGCGCTTTGGCGTCGTCACCACCGGCAAGTCCTACCTCGACGTCATGCAGGCGCTCGACGACCTCGGCATCGACCGCGCCCATGCCGCCGAGATCGGGCTCCGGGTCTACAAGGTCGGCATGGTCTGGCCGCTCGAGCGCGAGGGCATCCGCCACTTCGCCGAGGGGCTCGAAGAGATCCTGGTCGTCGAGGAGAAGCGCGCCGTCATCGAGAACCAGATGAAGGAGCAGCTCTACAACTGGCGGGAGGACGTGCGCCCGCGCGTCATCGGCAAGTTCGACGAGCAGCGCAACTGGATCCTGCCGTCGGCCGACGAGCTGACCCCGGCCCGCATCGCCCGCGTGATCGCCGCCCGCATCGCCCGGTTCTATACCTCCGAGCGCATCCAGCAGCGCCTGGCCTTCCTCGAGACCAAGGACGCCGCCCTTTCCCATCCCAAGACCGACTTCAAGCGCACGCCCTGGTTCTGCTCGGGATGTCCGCACAACACCTCGACCCGCGTGCCTGAGGGCAGCCGCGCCGTCGCCGGCATCGGCTGCCACTACATGGCCGTGTGGATGGACCGCTCGACCGAGACCTTCACCCAGATGGGCGGCGAAGGCGCGTCGTGGATCGGCCAGGCGCCGTTCACCGAAACCAAGCACATCTTCGCCAATCTCGGCGACGGCACCTACAATCACTCGGGCATCCTGGCGGTTCGCGCCGCGGTCGCCGCCGGCGTCAACATCACCTATAAGCTCCTCTACAACGACGCGGTCGCGATGACCGGCGGCCAGGCGGTCGACAACGGCTTCACCGTGCCGCAGATCTCGCGCCAGCTCGCCGCCGAGGGCGTCCGGCGCGTCGTCGTGGTCGCCGACGATCCCGACAAGTACCCGATCGGCACGGATTTCGCGCCGGGCGTCGTCGTCCATCACCGCGACGACTTGGACCAGGTCCAGCGCGACCTCCGGGAGGTCCCGGGAGTGACGGCGCTCATCTACGATCAGACCTGCGCTGCCGAGAAGCGCCGTCGCCGCAAGCGCGGCACCCTCCCCGATCCCGACCGCCGGGTGATCATCAACGAACTCGTTTGCGAGGGCTGCGGCGACTGCGGGGTTAAGTCCAACTGCGTTTCCGTCGTGCCGGTCGAGACCGCGTTCGGTCGCAAGCGCGCCATCGACCAGTCCTCATGCAACAAGGACTTCTCCTGCGTCAACGGCTTCTGCCCGAGCTTCGTCTCGGTCGAGGGCGGCAAGCTGAAGAAGCGGCGCGGCAAGGGCGAGCAGCCCTTCCCGGTCCTGCCGGAGCCGCTGCTACCGGCCCTCGACGAGCCCTTCGGCATCCTGGTGACGGGCATCGGCGGCACGGGCGTCGTCACCATCGGAGCGCTGCTCGGCATGGCCGCGCATATCGAGGAGAAGGGCGTCAGCGTCCTCGACATGACCGGCCTCGCCCAGAAGGGCGGTGCCGTCATCAGCCACATCCGTATCGCCCGGCAACCGGAAGACATCCACGCCGTCCGCATCGCCGCCGGAGGCGCCCGCACCGTCATCGGCTGCGATCTCGTCGTCACCGGCGGCTACGATGCCGTCGCCAAAGTCGAAGCCGGAAAGACCCGCGTCGTCGTCAACAGCCACGAGACCCTGACCGGAGAATTCTCGAAGAAGCCCGACATGGCGTTCCCGACCCGGGCTTTCGCCGACACCTTGGCCGAGGCCGCCGGCCCCGGCGGCGTCGACGCGCTCGACGCCAGCCGGATCGCCACCGCCCTCCTCGGCGACTCCATCGCCGTCAACCTGTTCCTGCTGGGCTATGCTTGGCAGAAGGGGCTGGTGCCGATCGGCAGCAAGGCGATCGAGCGGGCGATCGAGCTCAATGCGGTCGCCATCGATTTCAACAAGCAGGCCTTCCTCTGGGGGCGCCGCGCCGCCCACGACCTCGCCCTCGTGCTTCGCGCCGCCGGCCTCGACCAGGTAGCTGCAGCGGCTGAAACCCTCGATGATGTCATCGCCAAGCGCGCCGCCTTCCTCACAGATTACCAGGACGCCGCCTACGCACGGCGCTACGAGGCGCTGGTCCGGCGCGTCGCCGAGGCCGAACGTACGCGCGCGCCCGGCCGCGACGGGCTCGCCCGCGCCGTCGCCCGCTACTATTTCAAGCTCCTCGCCTACAAGGACGAGTATGAGGTGGCGCGGCTCTACACCGACGGCAGCTTCGAGGCACAGCTCGCCGAAACCTTCGAGAGCTATGAACGCTTGCGCTTCCATCTGGCCCCGCCGCTGCTGACCGAGCGCGATGCGGTCACCGGTCACCTCAAGAAGCGGACCTTCGGGCCGTGGATGCGCTCGGCGTTCAAGGCGCTCGCCCGCCTCAAGGGCCTGCGCGGCACGCGGTGGGACATCTTCGGTCGGACCGAGGAGCGCCGGACGGAGCGCCGGCTCATCGTCGACTACGAAGCCCGGATCGAGGACCTGATGGCTCGCCTCACCCCCGACCTGCACGGCCTCGCGATCGAGATCGCGAGCCTGCCGGAGAAGATCCGCGGCTACGGTCACGTGAAGGAGAAGGCGATCGCCGAAGCCAAGGCCCGCGAGGCCGAGCTGTGGGCCCGGCTGATCGAGCCCGAGCCCAAAGCGACCGCCGCGGACTAGGAGCATGACGGGAAAACGCAGCGCGATCTCAGGCTCGACGTCTTCCGGGGCCTCGCCCTCTTCTTCATCTTCGTCGACCATATCCCGGAGAACAAGCTCTCCGCCTTCACCCTCCAGGCGCTCGGATTCTTCGATGCCGCCGAGGTCTTCATCTTCCTCTCCGGCTATACGGCGGCGCTGGTCTACGGACGCGCGCTCGTCCGCCACGGCTTCGTCGTCAGCTCGGCCCAGATCTATCGCCGGGTCTGGCAGCTCTACATCGCGCATCTGTTCCTGTTCATCGTGCTGTCGGCGATCGTCTCCTACGTGCTGGAGCGCTTCGGCTCGCCGCTCTACGCCGAGGAGCTGGGCGTCGGCGACTTCCTGAGCGAGCCGCACATCGCGCTGATGCGAGCGCTGACGCTCGAGTTTCAGCCGACCTTCCTCGACATCCTTCCGCTCTACATCGTGCTGCTCGCCGCCTTTCCGCTGGTCCTGCTCGCCCTCGAACGCAGCCCGTGGCTGGCGATCGGTCCCTCCCTCTGCCTCTATGCCGCGGTCTATGCCTTCGATCTCCGCTTCCGCGGCTATCCAAACGCGCAGCCCTGGTTCTTCAATCCCCTCGCCTGGCAACTTCTGTTCGTCATCGGCGCCGCCGCCGGTCATGGCCGGGTGCGCAGGCACTCGCTGGCGGACAAGGGGCGATGGCTGATCGGGCCGGCCCTGGTGATCTCGGCGATGGCCTTCGCCATCGTGTCGTCATGGACCATGCATCGTTACTTCGCCAGCTTCCCGGCGCTCCTCCAAAAGGAGCTGTGGCCGCTCAACAAGACCGATTTGTCGCCGATCCGCCTCGTCAACTTCCTCTCGGTTACGCTGCTTGCTGCTTGGCTGATCCGACCCGAGGCCGCCTGGCTTTCCTCCCCCTGGATCCGGCCGATCGCCCTTTGTGGAAAGTTCTCCCTACACGTTTTCTGCTTCGGTATTATTCTCTCGCTCATGGGCCATTTCGCGCTGGTCGAGATCTCTCGCTCGCTCGCCGCACAGCTCGCGGTCACCGCCCTCGGCGCCTTGGCGATGTATGCGCTGGCACGGCTGCTCGCCTGGTATCGCGATTCCGTCGAAAAACATGCCGGAGCCGGCGCATGAAACTCCTCCTGGCGGCCCTCGTCGCGATCACCGCTGCGACCGGTGCGCTTGCCGCCGACGACCGCTGCGCCGTGCCGGCGGAACTCATGGGCGATCCGCCGCCGCTGCTGCGCGTGCACGCCGCATTGGCGCAGCGCCGCCCGCTGACGGTTGTGGCCGTCGGCGGCGCCTCGACCCTCGGAACCGCCGCGGGCAGCCCGGAGGCGGCCTTTCCGGCGCGACTCGAAGCCGTGCTCCGCGAGCGCTATCCCGGCATCGAGATCAAGGTCGTCAATGCCGGCCGCCCGCGCGAGGTGACCCGTACGATGGTCGATCGCCTCACCGCCCACCTTCTCGAAACCAGGCCGCAGCTGGTGATCTGGGAGACCGGAATCATGGATGCGGTCCAGCGGACCGATCTCGCCGAGTTCGATCACGCGCTGCATTATGGAATCGCGCTCGCCCGCGCCCGCGGCGCCGACGTCATGCTGATGGACTTCCAGTACGGCCGCGGGGCGAGCGCGGTGATCGATTTCCAACCCTATTTCGAGCGCCTCTACGGCGCCGCGGACATCGACGACGTGCCGGTGTTCCAGCGCTACGACATGATGCGCCACTGGAGCGAGTCGGGCGTCCTCAACCTCGCGGAGACGCAGCGCGACAAGCTGCAGACCTTAGCCGCCACCCTCTATGACTGCATTGGCAAGCGCCTGGCCGACGTGATCGAGCGGGCGGCCCGTTGAGACGTCTCCTCGCCCTGCTGCTGACGTTGACGGCGCTGCCGGCCGCGGCGGCGCACGAGTGTCAAGCCCCGCAGGAGTACGCATCCCTCGGCGCTCGTCTGCCGCGATACGCCGCGGCCCTTGCGACCGGGCGAGAGACGACGATCGTCGCCCTCGGCTCATCGTCGACCTTGGGTATCGGCGCGAGCAGCCCACGGCGCGCCTATCCGGCGCGGCTCGCCGTCGAGATGCGCCGACAGCATGGTCTCGCGGTGCGCGTGCTGAACAAAGGTGTCGGTGGGGAAGTAGCGGGCGACATGCTTCGGCGCCTCGATCGCGACGTACTGGCGCAAAAGCCCGACTTGGTAATCTGGCAGTTGGGAAGCAATTCCGCCCTTCGCGACGCCGATCCAGGCGAACACGAGCGCGTGCTCCGGGCGGGCCTCGCGCGGCTGCTGCAAACGGGCGCCGATGTCGTGCTCATGAGTCCGCAGTTCGCGCCGCGCATAATCGAGGCGCCGCACCACCGGGACTATATCCTTCAGCTTGAGCGATTGGCGACGGAGTTCGGGGTGGGACTGTTCCAACGCTTCGAGATCATGCGATCCTGGCATGATTCCGGCATCGGCTTCGACATCATGCTGTCGGCCGATCGCCTGCACATGAACGACTGGAGCTACGGTTGCGTCGCCCGGCTCCTGGCCGACCCGATCGCCGCGCGGCTGAAGCAATAGCCCGCATCGCGCTTCACACGCACTTGAAGTCCAGGCCGAAATCGACCGCAGGTGCACTGTGGGTGAGCCAGCCGGCGGAGACTACGTCGACGCCCGCCGCCGCGACCGCCGCGACCGTCTCCCGGGTGATCCGGCCGGAAGCCTCGCTGATCGCCCGGCCGCCGATCATCGACACGGCCTCGGCGAGCATCGCCGGCCGCATGTTGTCGAGCAGAACCGCATCCACGCCGGCCGAGAGGGCGATCTCGAGCTCCGCCAACGTGTCGACCTCGACCTCGACTTTGACCATGTGCCCGATGGCGCGCCGGGCGCGCTCGACCGCGACGGCGATCCCGCCGGCGGCGACGATGTGGTTGTCTTTGATCAGGACGCCGTCATCCAGGCCGAAACGGTGGCTGACGCCGCCACCGGCACGGATCGCCATCTTCTCCAGTGCGCGCAGGCCCGGTGTGGTCTTGCGCGTGCAGGTGATCCGGGCGCGATGGCCGCGGACGGCATCGACGAGGCCCGCCGTCGCGGTCGCGACGCCCGAGAGCTGGCAGAGGAAGTTGAGGGCCACCCGCTCCGCCGTCAGCACGGCGCGGGCCGATCCGGCCACCGTCGCAACGACCGTGCCGGCGGCGATTGGGCTGCCGTCGCCGTGGTGGACGGAAACCTCGACCGCCGGGTCGATCAGCCGGAAGGCGGCGAGCACGCAATCGATTCCCGCGACCACGCCCGCCTGGCGCGCGGCGATCGCGCCCGATGCCCGCGCCGCGGCCGGCACCACGGCGGCGGTGGTGATGTCGCCGGCACGCCCGAGATCCTCGATGAGAGCGGCGCGCACCACCGGCTCGACGAGGATCGCCGGCAAGGAGATCGAGGGCTCGTCCGGCGACGCCGGAGCGGCGCTCATCGGGCCTTGATCTCCAGCATGCGCTCGACCGCCCGCCGGGCGGGAGCGGCGACCGCCGGATCGATCTCGATCGCATGCGCCATCGTCTCCAGCGCCCGGCGGATCTTGGGAAGCGTGATCCGCTTCATGTGCGGACACAGGTTGCACGGCCGCACGAACTCGATGTCCGGATAGTGGACCGAGACGTTGTCGCTCATCGAGCATTCGGTGATCAGCACCACCCGCGCCGGCCGCTCGCGCGCGACATAGTCGCTCATGCCCTGGGTCGAACCGACGAAGTCGGCCTCGGCCACGACCTCGGGCGGGCATTCCGGGTGCGCCAGGACCACCACGCCCGGATGGCTCCGGCGCAGCCTCTGGATGTCCTTGGCCTCGAAGCACTCGTGGACCTCGCAGCGGCCGTGCCAGGCGATCACCTTGACCTTGGTCTCGGCGGCGATGTTCTTCGCCAGATACTCGTCCGGCAGCATGATCACCCGGTCGACGCCGAGCGACTCGATGACGGCGCGGGCATTGCCCGAGGTGCAGCAGATGTCGGACTCGGCCTTCACCTCGGCCGAGGTGTTGACGTAGGTCACGACCGGGACGCCCGGGTAGCGCTGGCGCAGCAGCCGGACATCGGCGCCGGTGATCGACGCCGCCAGCGAGCAGCCGGCGTCCGGGTCGGGGATCAGCACCCGTTTCTCCGGGTTCAGCAGCTTCGCCGTCTCGGCCATGAAATGGACCCCGCAGAGCACGATCACGTCGGCCTCGGTCCGCGCCGCCTCGCGCGCCAACGCCAGGGAGTCGCCGACGATGTCGGCGACGCAATGGAAGATCTCCGGTGTCTGGTAGTTGTGCGCCAGGATGACGGCGTTGCGCCGCCGCTTGAGATCGATGATCGCCTCGATGTCCGGCGCGAAGGCCGGCCACTCGACCGAGGGGATGACCCTGCGCACGCGCTCGTAGAGCGCGGCGGTCGGAGGCATGCCGCCGACCAGCGCAGGCGTTGCGGCGGAGGACGAGGCATGCGGGGCCGGAACCATGGAAACCTCTCTTATACTCATCTTGAGCATTTCTGAGCGAAAAAATACGTCGGGAGCTACCCGACGCCCCTTATGCTAATCATGAGTATAAGATTGTCAAGCCCGCCGTCGCCGGCCCCCGCCGCGCTGTCTATTCGCCGCGCACCGCCGGCAGCCGGACCCCCGGGGCCGGACGCTCGAGGATCGCTTCCTGCCGGTAGCGCAGCTCGCGCGCCGGCCGCCCGCCGGTTCCGGTGACGATGCTTCCGGTCTCCTCGACCAATCCCCGCTGGGAGACGAGGCGGCGGAAGTTCTGCTTGTGCAGGCGGACGCCGGCCAGGGTTTCGACCGCGCGCTGGAGCTGAAGGAAGGTAAAGGTCGGCGCCATCAGCTCGAAGACCACCGGCCGGTACTTGATCTTGCTGCGGAGGCGGGCGATGGCGGTCGCGAGGATGCGGCGATGGTCGGCGGCCATGGGCTGGGCCGCGAGCTTCGTCCGGTCGACCGCCAACGCGCCTGCAACCCCTTGGCGCATGGCCTCGGCGACGAGGCCGATTTCGTAGAGCAGTTCATAGCGGTCGAGGACACGCTCGTCGCTCCAGGCCGCGCCGTCGAGTCCGAAGGCGAGCCTCACCCGCTCGCTCCGTGCGCCTCGCTCCGCCCCAGCCCGGGCTGCGGTGACCCATCGCCGGAGCCCTCGCTCCAGGCGACCGAGCACCGCCGGTCGCCCCTGGCGCCAGTCCTCCCAAGGGAAATAGCGATACCAGTCGCGCCACTCCGTCTCGCCCGGCGCCGGGCTCGCGGCGGCCCTGGTCAAGGCGAGGTAGCCGATCGAGAGGACGCGGCGGGCACCGCCCGGCTCCGCGGCGCGGTCCTGGTCGCCGAAAGTGTAGAGCTGCTCGACATATCCCAGCGACGCACCGGTCTGAGCTTCGACCCAGGCCCTCAGGCCCGCCTCGAGGGTCCGGTGGCGGAGCTGCAAGGGGCCGGACGGCAGCGCCTCAAGCGGGCCGGTGCCGCCGCGCCGCGGCAACACCAGGACCTTCGGCTGGTCGTCGCTGACGCCGACGATCACCGCGGTCAGGTCGACGACGACGGCTTGCTCCAGCGCGGACGGCGGCGGTCGTTTCATGGAGGGGAGGACATGGCTTGAAGGCCAGTGTTAGCGCGTTGCCGGCCGCGCTGTCGACGGCGGGGTGGGCAACGGCGAAGCGCGACGCCCGCCGGTCTATCGCCGCCGCGCCTCGCGGTAGAGGATGTAGAGACCGCTGGCGCAGATGATCGCCGCGCCGATCATCGTCGCCGCCGTCGGCACCTCGTCCCAGACGAGCAGGCCCGCCGCGGTCATCCACAGGAGCGAGGTGTAGCCGAGCGGCGCGATCAGCGCCGAGGGGGCATAGCGGAGCGATAGCGAGTACCAGTACTGGGCGACGCCGCCGCCGAGGCCGAGGCTGGCGAGTATCAGGAAGTCGATGAGGTCGGGTGTCGTCCAGGCGAACAACAGAGAAATGCTGAACACCACGAACGACATTCCCGTGTACATGAAAGTGACGGACGCGGCGGTCTCGGTCGCGCTCAGCATCCGCATGGTGAGGTTGACGAAGGTACTGCAGAACGCCCCGGACAGCGCGACGACCACCCCCCATTCGAGCGCGTTCTGGCCCGGCTGCATCATGACGAGAACGCCGAGGAAGCCGATCAGCACCGCCGACCAGCGGTGGACGCCGACGCGCTCGCCGAGCAGCGGCACCGAGAGCGCGGTGATCAGCAGCGGCGAGATGAAGTTGTAGACGGTGGCGTCGGCGAGCGGGATCAGCCGGAGCGCATAGAAACCGAGGAGCATCGAGCTCATGCCCGCCGCCATGCGGGCGAGGTGCATGGGAAAGCGCCCGGTGCGGAGCGTGCCGAGCCCGCCCTGGTGCATCACCATGACGATCGCCGGCACCAGCGCGAAGGCGTGGCGGAAGAAGACGATCTCGTTCATCGGATAGCGGTCGCCGACCAGCTTCACGACCAGGGCCTGGCCCGAGAACAGCACGACCGCGGCGAGGCCGAAGGCGAGGCCGAGGAGGGTGTCGGATCGGGACTTGGGTCGGGACATTCAGCCGGCGAATGAGCAGGGCTGGCATGGTCGCATGGCCGGGCGGTTGCCGCCACGTTTCCCGGACCGGCCTGAGCCGGCCGCCGCTCTACTCCATCCCAAGCGCGCGCTTATAGAGATCGAGCAGCGTCTCCTGTTCTTCGAGGTCGGCGCTGTCGAGCTTCCGGAGCTTGAGGATCTGCCGCATGATCTTGGTGTCGAACCCCGAACCTTTGGCTTCGGCGAAGACGTCCTTGATGTCGGCGGCGAGCGCCGCCTTCTCTTCTTCCAGGCGCTCGATCCGCTCGATGAAGGACTTGAGACGATCGCCCTGGATGCCGCCGACGTCGGCCATGACCGATTTTCCGCTCGCTCGAGGTTGGGAAAGCGGCGGACCTTAACGGCTCGGTCTTTGGGGTTCAACCGTGCTTGTGCGGGGCTGTGGAAAAAGCCTTGGCCTGGTCCGGGCTGGCTTCCTTCTGATGCTTCGCCTTCCATTCGGCATAGGGCATGCCGTAGACGATCTCCCGCGCCTTCTCGTCCGGGAGATCGATGCCCTTGTCCGCCGCCGCCGCCCGATACCACTTGGAAAGGCAGTTGCGGCAGAAGCCGGCGAGGTTCATCAGGTCGATGTTCTGGACGTCCGTCCGCTTGCGCAAATGCTCGACCAGCGTCCGGAAGGCCGCCGCCTCGAGCTCGGTCTCAGTCTGCTTGTCCATGTCCGTCTCCGCTTTATCGCGATGTCAGCTTGAGCTCGATCCGCCGGTTACGCCGCCGCGTGGTCTCCTCCGTTCCCTCCTCGATCGGCTGAAACTCGCCGTAGCCGGCGGCGGCGAGGCGATGGGAAGGGAGGCCCTGGCTGATCAGGAACTTGACGACCGAGGTGGCGCGCGCCGTCGACAGCTCCCAGTTCGACGGGAACTGCGCCGTGGCGATGCGCACGGTGTCGGTGTGCCCGTCGACCTGGAGCACCCAGTTGATGTCGGCGGGGATGGTCTGGATGACGTCGCGGAGCGTGCGAGCGAGCTGCCAGAGTTGCTCTTGCCCCTCGATGCCGAGGGTCGACGAGCCAGAGCCGAACAACACCTCCGACTGGAAAACGAAGCGGTCGCCGACGACGCGGATGTCCGGCCGGTCGCCGAGCGCCTCCCTCAGGCGCCCGAAGAACTCGGATCGGTAGCGTGCCAGCTCCTCGACCTTGCTCGCCAGCGCGAGGTTGAGCCGGCGACCGAGATCGGCGATCTGGACCTGCTGCTCCTTCGACTTCTCCTCGGAGATGTCGAGGGCTGCCGAGATCCGGGCGAGCTGCTGGCGAAGCGCCAGCAGCTGGCGGTTCAGCAACTCGACCTGGTCCTGGGCGTCGCGGGTCAGCTTCTCCTGCTCGGTGAGCTTGGTCGCAGTCGCCTCGCGCTCACGCTGGACCAGCAGCGTGCGCTCCTCGGCGCCAACGCGCCTGGCCTCCTCGGCGCGCTTGGCCTCCTCCGCGGTGGCGAGCCGGGCCTCAAGCTCCTTCGAGCGGTCGCGGACCGCGCCGAGCTCCCGTGCGCTGGCATCGAGACGTGCCGCGAGCTGGCCAACCCGAACCTCTAGGTCGTCTTTCACCTTCTTCAGCGCGTCGATGTCCCGCAGGAGCTGGAGCGCCTCGGCCGTCTTGGCGTTGAGCTCCGCCTGGCTGAGGGTCCTGCCCCGCTCCGATTCGGTAAGGCGCGATTGCAGGGCGTCGCGCTCGCGCGCCAGGTCGGCGAGCCGGGCCTGGAGCTGGTCGCGCTGGACGTCGGATTGGGCCAGGCGCGACGTCAGCGAATCGCGCTCGCGCCCAAGGTCGGTGACGCGCAGTTGTAGCTGGTCGCGCTGGCTGGTCGAGGTCTGCAGCTCGGCGGCGACCTGGGCTAGATTGAGGCGGAGCTCGGCCGAGGTCTCCTTCTCGATCGACAGCATCTGCGACAGCTCGGCCAGCTGCCGATTGAGGCGAACGAGGGTCTCGTCACGGCCTGAGAGCGCCGCCGACAGGTAAAACTGAGAGAGGACGAAGACCAGCAGGACGAAGATGATGACCATGAGCAGCGTCGCCAGCGCATCGACGAAGCCCGGCCAGATGTCGAAACCCGGGCGGCCCCTGCCGGAGGCCGGCGCGCTCATGGGCGCGTCGCCCGAACCGGCTTGGTGACCGCGATGGGCGCCGCCGGCTGCGGGGCGCGGCTCTGCTCATCGGCGAGCGCGGCGATGGTCCGCGCCAGGAGGCGGATCTCGCTCCGCACTTCATCGGAGGTCTGCTGGCGGCCGGTAGAGACCTCGTCGACGAGGCGGGCGAGATAGACCTCGATGTTGCGGATGTGCGAACGCGTCGCCTCGTCGCCACCGAAACCGCCGCTGGCGACCGCGTCGGCCATGCGCGCGAGGATCGGCTTCAGCTCCATCTGGTTCTCGGCCAGCCGCAGCATCAGCTGCTGCTCGGCCTTCATCTGGTCGGTCAATACCGACAGCTTCTCGGTCAGCTGCATAAGCTGGTTGTTGGCGCCTTTGCGCGCGTCCTCGCCGCGGGCGACCGCGCGCTGCAGGGTGTCCATGCTGTCGGCCGTGCGCTCGATCAGCGCCTGCAGGAAGGCCGGCACGCTCGCCGTCTCGCCGGTGTCGCCGATCGAGGGACCGGCGCCGACCTTGGTCATGCCGGCGAGCCATTCCTCGAGCTCGTTGTAGAAGCGGTTCTGCGCCTGGCTCGCCTGCAGGTCGAGGAAGCCCAGCACCAGCGAGCCGGCGAGCCCGAGCATCGAGGAGCTGAAGGCCGTCCCCATGCCGCCGAGCGGCGCCTGCAGGCCCGATTTCAGCTCGTTGAAGAAAGCGTTGATGTCGCCGCCGACGGTGCCGAGACCGCCGATGACGCCGGCGATCGACGACACGGTCTCGAGCAGGCCCCAGAAGGTGCCGAGCAATCCCAAGAAGACGAGGAGGCCGATCAGGTAGCGCGAGATGTCGCGGCCCTCGTCGAGGCGGCTTCGGATCGAATCGAGAAGCGAGCGCGCGGCGACCGCCGAGAGCGCCATCCGGGTCCCGGTCTGACGGTCGCCGAGCACGGCCGAGAGCGGGGCGAGCAGCCTGGGCTGCCGCTGCACGGAGAGGCCGGGCGCGTTGCGACGGTAGGTGTCGAGCCAGCGCGCCTCCGGGGCGAGCTGGATCACCTGGCGAACGATGTAGAGAATGCCGAGGAGGAGCACGCCGACGATCCCGCTGTTGAGCGGCACGTTCGCCATGAAGGCGTGGACGAGAGCCGGGAACAGCGCGGCCACCAGCGCCGCCACCGCGACCACGAACAGCAGCATGCGGGTGAGGTAGCGCCCGGGTCCGGTCATAGCCTTGTCCTCGCGATGGCGTTCCCGCCGAACAGACTGCTAGCGGTCGCCGATCAGCAGATCGACGCGATCGGGCGGGCCGTCGCTCGCACGGGCGCCAAGCGCGCGCACGTCGATGCGGGTCGAGCGCACGCCTTGGGAGATCAGATAGGAGCGAACGGCGAGCGCCCGCGACAACGAGAGGCGCCGCGCCTGGCTCGCCTGCTCGGGCGTGCCGTCGGCGTAGGCGACGACCTGGAGCCTGAGCGATTCATCGGCGGTCAGCCGCTGGACCATGTCCTTGAGCGTCGCATCGGCCCCCGGCGGGAGATCCGAGGATCCGGCCCCGAAGACGAGGCGTGGACCGGCGCCGGTGAGCGCCGCCGGCGGCAAGGCGGCGGCCGGCGGTCTGGCGGCGGTCTGGGTCGGTGCCGCAGCCGGGGTGGGCGCCGCAGCCGGTGGCGGAGCCGCCGGCGGGGCAACCGCGGCGGCTCGGGGCGGCGGCGGCGAAGCGGCTGGGGCGGGCTGGACGGACGTCACCTGCATCGATGCGGGCGGCGGCGGAGCGGCCGCCGCGACGGACGGGGCCGGGCTCGCCGGCTGAGGTGGGCTCGCCGCCGCTGGCCGGGCGGCCGGCTGGGCCGGCCGAGCCGGAGGCGGCGCCGGGGGACGGAGCGAGATGCGCTCGGGCTGGCGGCCCCTGAGGAGGGACGGCAGCGTCGGGGCCGGCCCGAGGGTGTCGAGCACGCCAAGGTCGACGACGACGTTCGGCATCGGGCTTCCGACCATCACGGTCTGAGCCCGGGCGCCGCCGGCCGTGACGATAAGTCCGGTAAGCGCCAAGCCGAGGCAACGCGCCCGAAGGGTGTCAGCCATCGCCTGTTCCAGCCAGCCTTTGATTGTCCGGCTGGCAGAATACCCCATGGCTCATCGCGGGAACAACGACCTTGGGCGGCACCCTCAGACGCCCCTCAGCAGGTCGCCGAGCGGGCGGTGAAGCTGGTCGTTGGCGGCGAGCACGCTGCCCGAAGCCATCATGGCGCCGCCGCCGCCGATCTCCGTGACGTAGCCCCCGGCCTCGCGCACAAGCACGATTCCGGCGCAGATGTCCCAGGGGTGGAGCGGCTCCTCCCAGAAGCCGTCGAGCCGCCCGGAGGCGACATAGGCGAGATCCAGGGCGGCGGCGCCGAGTCGGCGGAGGCCGGCGGTCTTGGCGATCACCGCCTCGGTCCGCCGGATGAACAGGGCATGGTCGCCGTGGCCGAGGAACGGCGCCCCGGTGCCGATCAGCGCCTCCTCCATCTTGCGACGGGCGGAGACCCTGAGCCGACGCTCGTTCAGATGGGCGCCCTGCCCCTTCTCGGCCCAGTAGAGCTCGTCGTTCACCGGGTTGTAGATGACCCCGGCGAACGGTTCGCCGTCGCGCTCGACGCCGATCGAGATGGCGAAATGCGGAAGGCCGTGCAGAAAGTTGAGGGTCCCGTCGAGCGGGTCGATGATCCAGCGGTTGGAGCTGTCCTTGCCGGGCGTCCCGCCGCCCTCCTCCATCAGGAGGCCATAGTCGGGCCGGGCCTTGGAGAGCTCGCGCTTGAGGATCTGCTCGGACTTGAGATCGGCCTGGGAGACGAAATCGGCCGGCCCCTTCTTGCTGACCTGAAGGTGCTCGACCTCGCCGAAGTCGCGGATCAGCCCCTTGGCGGCCTTGTAGGCGGCATTGACCATGACGTTGATGAGCGGCGACCGGGCGGCCACGAGCGACCTCGACTTTAAGAAAGAGCGGGGCGCGGAAGCTATCAGAGCGCCATCGGGCGAGCAACGCGCCCGGGAAGACGATCCGGCCAATCCCGACCGTTCGCCCTCAGTGCGTCGTCGGCGGCGCCTTGTGGCTCCAGCGGATCGGGAGGGTCACCGTCACTTCGGTGCCCGATCCGACGGTGCTGTCGATGCCCATCCGCCCACCGAGCTTCTCGACCATGAACTTGGCGATCGAGAGGCCGAGGCCGCTGCCCTCCGGCGCATCCGGGCCCGGTTGCCCCCGGCTGTAGGGCTGGGCGACCCCGGGCAGGCGCTCGGGCGCGATGCCGACACCGGTGTCCGTGACCTTGAGGCTCAAGGCTTGGGTGGCCGGCTCGCTGGCGATGTGGATCGTCACCTGCCCGCCCGTCCGCGTGAACTTGATCGCGTTGCCGACCAGATTGATCAGCACCTGGCGCACCCGGCCCTCGTCGGTCTCGAGCGGCGGGATGCGGCTGTCGATGTCGGCGACGACATTGACACCGGCCTGCTCGGCCTGATGCGAGAGCAGGCGGGTGACCGCCAGCACGGTGCGGCGGAGGTCGGTCTTGGCCGGGAACACGCGGGTCTGGCCGGCCTCGAGCGAGTAGATCTCCATCAGGTCGTTCACGACCGAGGCGAGGTGTACGCTCGCCTCGTGGATGGTCTCGACATACTCCCGGTACTTGTCGGCGCCGAGCGGGCCATAGGCCTCCATGCGCATGATCTCGGCGAAGCCGGAGATGGCGTTGAGCGGGGTCTTCAGCTCGTGCAGCACCGCGGCCGGCTGCAATCCGCCGTCGCGCTTGGCATCGCGCTGGCGCACTTCAGCGAGCTGGCGTTCGAGGTGCCTTTGGGCCTCTTGAAGAAGGTTGAGCCCCTGCTCCAGCCGCGCGATCCGCTTCTTCACCGCCTCCGGCGTCTGGGCGAGGCCGGCGACGTGATTGCGAAGGACCGCGAGCTCGGCGTTCAGCTTGACCCGGTGGCGCAGCTCAGCCTCGGTCGCACCGGAAGGAATCCAGTCATCGGCGGCGTCGTCCGCCGTCGAGCGGTCGAGCCGGACCAACCGCGGCCGGCGGGGACCTTCGAGCCAGCGCCGGTCGAGGGCATTGGACTCCGCCACGATCACCAGCGCATTGCCGTCGCCGTCCGCCGGCTGGGAGACGAAGGCGTAGCCGTCCAGCGTCAGCGCGGCGACCGTCGCGCGCCGCCGCTTCTCGTCGCCGATGGCGACAAGCAAACGGGCGTTGCGATGGCCGAGCGCTTCACCGCCGGCCGGCGTCTCGCCCATGCCGCCCCCTAACCCTCGGATTTCAATGGCGGCAGAATGAGGCGCCACCCCCGCCACGGCAACCGAAATGGCCGAACATGGTTAATCGCCGGTCGGGCGAAGCCGATTCGCTTCGAGCCGGAGATAACCGTCGCGCGTTTGCGGCAGTTTCCGGCCGAGAAGCTTGGCGGCGACAAGGGTTCTCAGAATCTGGGCGGTGCCGCCGCCAATAGTAAACATACGTACATCGCGCGCCATGCGCTCAAGCGGGAAGTTGCGCGAGTAGCCACGCGCGCCGTGGATCTGCAAGGCGTCGTTGACGACACGGATCGCGGTCTCCGACGCCAGGATCTTCGCCTGGGCGGCCTCGATCGGATCGGGAAAGCCGCTCGGGCTCCGTCCGACGGCGGCGCGCCAGATCATCAGGCGGGCCGCCTCCAGGCCGATCGACATGTCCGCCAGCATCCATTGCAGGCCCTGGAACTCGGCGATCGGCCGACCGAACTGCTCGCGGGTCTTCGAGTGGGCGAGCGCCAGGTCGAAGGCCCCCTGAGCGATGCCGAGGGCCACGGTGCCGGCGCCGACGCGTTGGGCGTTGTAAGCGTTCATCAGTCCGGCGAACCCCCGCTGGAGGCCCTCGGGCGGCGTCAGCGCCATGGTTTCCGGCACTTCCAGGTTCTCGAAGATCACCTCGGTCTCCGGAATGCCGCGGAGGCCCATCGCCGGCTCGCGCCTGCCGATGATCAGGCCCTTGTCGCCGAGCATGGCGATGAAGCCGCCGATGCCACGCTCGCGCCCGCCCTCGACGACCCGGGCGAAGATCAAATGCAGCTTGGAGACGCCGCCGCCGGTGATCCAGTGCTTCCTGCCGTTGAGGACCCAGCGGTCGCCCCGCTTCTCCGCCCGCGTCGTCATTCCCGTCGCCGCCGATCCGGCCTCGGGCTCGGTGATGCAGATCGCCGGCTTGTCGCCGGACAGCACCTGGCGGGCGGCCAGGCGCCGCTGCTCGTCCGAGCCGTAGGCGAGGATGGCGCCGATCGCCCCCATGTTGCCCTCGACGACGATGCGGCCGGTGACGGCGCAGGCCTTGGCCAACTCTTCGATCACCAGCACGGCGTCGAGATAGGAAAGGCCGGAGCCGCCGAGGTCCCTCGGCACGGTCATGCCCATCAACCCGGCCTCGGTCAGCGCCTCGACGATGTCCCAGGGATAGGCCTCGGTGCGGTCGACCTCGGCCGCGCGCGGGCCGACCACCCGGCGGGCGAGGTCACGGGCCTTCTCCTTGAGCTCGATCTGGGCGGGGCTTAGGTTGAACATCAGGCGTTCCCGGTAGCGGAGACCGACAGTAGCGCTCCGCCGCCGCCCTGGTAAATTGCCGTCAGGGGGGACCCAAGACCATGAGGCTCTGGCTCGCCGTCGCAGGGGTGGTCGTCGCGCTCGCCAGTCCGGCCGCGGCCCAGGAGGGCCATGCCGGCTACTACTATCCGGAGCCGCAGTCCCGGGAGGACTACGTCTCCCGCGCCCGGACGATGATCGATTCCGACCGTTCGCGGCGGCTCCAGTTCACCCAGTCGCTCACCATGGGCCAGCTCGAGCGGCCCTTCCCGCCGTCCTTCGCCATCTTCGCCAAGGGCGACGAGGCGGAGAAGCTGATCATCGTCAGCATGAACGCCGGCTACGCCGACACGCTCTTTCGCATGCGCGGATTCCTGGCACTCCTGACCCACGTCGCGCGCGAGAGCCCGCTCTTCACCTCCTTCAAGGTCGAGGAGATCTTCACCTTCCTCGACCTCCTGAAGCTGCTGGGATTCCAGCAGCTCACCGTCACCGACGGCGACCGCTACGCCCACCAGATCCTGATCAAGTAGCCTTCCCCATCGGTCTCGACGCCGCTTCGGAGCCATCGCATGACTGCGCTCTTTGCCCGCGCTTTTCGACCGATACGCCGATGCGCGGTCCCAATCGGCGCCGCCGCCGTCATGGCCTTCTCACCGGAAGCGCTGGCCGCCGCCGACGTGGCGCATTTCGACGCCCGTAGCCTCGGCCTCGCCTGGATCGCTCCATTCGCCGGTTTGCTGCTGTCGATTGCCATCTTGCCGCTAGCCGCGCCGAGTCTGTGGCATCACCACCAGGGCAAGATTGCCGCTGCCTGGTCGTTGGCCTTCATATTGCCCTTCGCTGCCCTCCACGGTCCCGGGGTGGCCTTTGTCGAGGTGCTGCATACGGCACTCATCGAGTACGTGCCGTTCCTCATACTTCTCTTTGCCCTTTTCACGGTGGCCGGCGGCGTGCACCTACGCGGCAATCTGCACGGGTCGCCCGGTGTCAATACGGGTCTTCTCGCCATCGGCACCGGACTTGCCAGCTTCACGGGAACCACCGGCGCCTCGATGCTGCTCGTCCGTCCGATGATCCGCGCCAACGACGCGCGGCGGCACAACGTCCACGTTGTCATCTTCTTCATCTTCCTGGTCGCCAACGTCGGCGGCTCGCTGACGCCGCTCGGCGACCCGCCGTTGTTCCTCGGATTCCTCCACGGCGTCGGCTTCTTCTGGACGATGACACACATGGCGGCACCACTCGCGGTGACCGCCGCGATCCTGCTCGCCCTCTTCTTCATGCTCGACACCTATCTTTATCGTAAGGAGGGCATCGAACCACCGCTGCCCGACCCGACGCCGGATTCGCAGCTCGGTATCGGCGGCAAGATCAACATCCTGCTGCTGCTCGGCGTAGTCGCGGCTGTGCTGGCGAGCGGCACCTTCGAGACCGGTGCGACGGTCGCGATCCTCGGCATCGAGGTGCCGGCGCCCGGCCTCGCCCGCGACGCGGTCCTGCTGGCAATTGCCTATCTGTCCTGGCGGTATACGCCGCAAAGCGCGCGCGAGGGCAACGGCTTCGCCTGGGGGCCGATCATCGAGGTGGCGAAGCTGTTCGCCGGCATCTTCGTCACCATCATCCCGGCGATCGCCATGCTGCGCGCCGGCGCGGACGGCGCACTCGGCCCGGTCGTCCGACTGGTCACCGCCGCCGACGGCAGCCCGGTCAATGCCATGTATTTCTGGCTGACCGGCGGCCTCTCCGCCCTCCTCGACAATGCGCCGACCTACCTCGTCTTCTTCAACGCCGCCGGTGGCGATGCCGAGCGGCTGATGGGACCGCTGGCCGGAACCCTGCTTGCGATCTCCGCCGGCTCGGTCTTCATGGGCGCGATGACCTATATCGGCAACGCCCCGAACTTCATGGTCAAGGCGATCGCCGAGGAGTCCGGCGTTCGCATGCCTGGTTTCTTCGGCTACATGCTGTGGTCGGTCTGCATCCTCACGCCCTGCTTCCTGCTGCTGACGTGGCTGTTCTTTCTCTAGATCGGGACGAAGTTCATGAGCAAGGTCATCCTCGTCACCGGCGGCAGCCGCGGCATCGGCCGCGCCGCGGCCCGGCTCGCCGGCGCCCACGGCTGGTCGGTCGGCGTCAACTACGCCGGCAACGCCGAGGCAGCGGCCCGCACCGTGGCCGAGGTCGAGGCCGGCGGCGGCCGGGCCATCGCCATCCAGGGCGATGTCTCGGTCGAGTCCCAGGTCATCGCCATGTTCGACGCGGTGACATCCGCGTTCGGCCGGCTCGACGGCCTGGTCAACAACGCCGGTATCATCGCGCCCATCCAGCCGCTGGTGGAGATGTCGGTCGATCGTCTTCGCCGCATCTTCGAGGTCAACATTCTCGGCGCCTACCTCTGCGCGCGCGAGGCCGCCCGCCGGATGTCGCGCTCGCGCGGCGGGCGGGGTGGCGCCATCGTCAACGTCTCCTCGGTCGCGGCCCGGCTCGGATCTCCCAACGAGTTCGTCGACTACGCTGGGTCCAAGGGCGCGCTCGACACGTTCACCATCGGCCTCTCGAAGGAGCTCGGGCCCGAGGGCATCCGAGTGAACGCGGTGCGGCCCGGCCTCATCGACACGGAGATCCACGCCGCCGCCGGGCGTCCGGACCGTGCCGCCGCACTCGGCAAGACCATGCCGCTCGGGCGCGCCGGGACCGCCGAGGAGGTCGGCGAGGCCATCGTCTGGCTGCTCGACGACGCCTCCTCCTACGTCTCGGGCTCGATCCTCGACGTTGCCGGCGGCCGCTGACCGATAGGGAAGGAGGCCGCCAGCGCCCGCCGCCGCAACCCTCACGCCGGCTGACGCTCCCGGCGCTTCCATCGCGGCCATTGCAGCGCAAGGACGAGAATCGCCAACGCGATGCCGATCGCTTGAGGATAGGGCACGTCCCAGCTTGTGAAGATATTCATGATGGCATCGAGTGGACTCGGAAAGCAGAGCAGGAGGCCGGTGATGCCGAGGAGAACCCGCTCGGTCCCGGTCGTATCCGTGAGGAAGCGGCCCTTGATGGCACCGGCGAAAGCGGCAATTCCGACGGCGGCGACGAAGGTGATCCAGAGGACGTCGCCCCAGCCGGAACCCGGCGGAAACGCCAGGAGGAGGCCGAGGCCCTTGGGATCGAGGACGAACATGAACGGCGTGATGAACGCCGGCATCGTGTATTTCCACGATTGCAGCGTCGTCCGGTAGGGGTCGGCCCCGGTGATCGCCGCGGCGGCGAAGGGCGAGAGCGCGGTCGGCGGAGACACCTCCGAGAGGACGGCGTAGTAGAAGATGAACATGTGCGCGGCATAGTCGGGGACGCCGAGCTTGATCAACGCCGGTGCCGCGATGACCGCGCAGATGATGTAGGAAGCGGTCACCGGCACCGCGAGGCCGACGATCCAGACGATCAGCGCCGTGTAGACGGCGGTCAGCACCAGGCTGCCGCCGGCATAGTCGATGGCGATCGAGCTGAACTTGAGCCCGAGGCCGGTCAAGGTGACGACGCCGACGATGATGCCCGCCGCAGCGCAGGTGGTCGCGGCGTTGAGCACGCCGATGGTGCCATCGGCGAGCGCGCGCACCAGCTTCGGCGGCCAGATCGCGGTATCGCGGCGGAAGAAGCTGACGGCGAAGGTGATGACCGTCGACCAGAACACCGACAGCGTCGCCGAGAAGCCGGCGAGCATGAAGGCGATAATGGCGAACAGCGACAGGAAGTGGAACCAGTAGCGCCGGCTGATCTCGCCCAGGCTCGCGGTCGCGGTCTCCGGCCCAGTGTCGCTCGCGTATTGCCGGACGTCGAGCTCGACCATCACCAGCAGCGCCAGATAGTAGAGGAAGGTCGGGATCACCGCCATGCGGATGACGTCGAGGTAGGAGATCTTCAGGAACTCGGCGATGAGGAAGGCGGCGGCGCCGAGGACCGGCGGCGACAGGATGGCGCCGAGACCGCCTGCCGCGAGCAAGCCGCCGGCGGCGTCCGCCGGGTAGCCGATCTTCTTCAGCATCGGCCAGGCGACCGAGCCCAGGGTCACCGTGGTGGCGACGCCGGAGCCTGAGGGGCCGCCGAGGAGGAACGAGGCCAGCACGACCGTTCGTCCGGAGGAGCTCGGCTTCCCGCCCATGGCGGCGAAGGAGAAGTCGATGAAGAACTTGCCGGCGCCCGACTGCTGCAGGAAGGCGCCGTAGATGGTGAAGAGGATGATCAGGGTCGAGGAGACATCGACGGCGGTACCGAAGATGCCTTCGAGCGTCATGTAGAGGTGGCCGACCAGCCGGTCGAGATCGTAGCCGCGATGGGTCCAGGGCGGCGGCAGCGAGGGGCCGAAGACCGCATAGAGGATGAAGCCGATGCCGATGGCCGGCATGATCCAGCCGGAGGTCCGCCGAGTCGCCTCCAGGACCAGGAGCACGAAAACGATCCCTACGGCAGTATCCGTCCGGTTCGGCAGCGAGGCCCGGTCGGTGAAATCGTCGCCTCCCATCAGCATGTAGACGATGGTGGCGACCGCCGCCGCCGCCATCGCCCAGTCCCAGGGCATGATGCGGTTGCGAAAGCCCTGCGCGATCGGGAACAGGAGGAAGGTGAGGACGAGGATGCAGGCGACGTGCACCGGGCGCAGCGTCTGCGTCGGCACGATGTCGTAGGCGGCGTAGAGGTGGAAGAGCGATACCCCGATGGCGAGCGCGGTTACCGCAGGGCCGAGCCACCCCTTGAGCCGATTGGTCGCCCCCTCCTCCGCCTCGACGAACTCCGCCGCCTTGCGGAGCGCCACCTCGTCGACCGCCGCGACCGGCAGCGCCTTTTCCTCGGCCATGCGCCCTCCCCTACAACGACACGGCCCCGATCCGCCTTCGGCGAATCGGGGCCGCAGTCTCCGTGACCGACGGTCGCCGACCTATTTGACGGTGATGCCCTTCTCGGCGAAGTACTTGATGGCGCCCGGGTGGAAGCTGACGGGCGTGTTCTCGTTCTTCTGGTACTTGAGATCGAAGTTCCTGGCCTCCTGGTGCACGTTGATCAGGTCGGGCTTCTTGTCGAACATCATCTTGACGATGTCGTAGGCGACCTTCTCCGGCATGGCCTCGTTGACGACCAGGAGATTCCAGACGCTGGCGATCTGGTTGTCGCCGGTCATGCCCGGATACGTGGAGGGCGGGATCACGTCCTTGGAATAGAGCGGTCCGTACTTCTTGTTCATGGCTTCGACGGCGTCGGCGTGGTCGATCATCTTGATCTTGGTGCCGGGAGTCGCGGCGAGGTCGGTCACCGCCGCTGTCGGCAGGCCACCGACCCAGAAGAAGGCGTCGATCTTCTTGTCCTTGATCGCGTTGACGGACTCGGCAACGCCGAGCCGCTCGCGCCTCATGTCCTTGTCCTTGTCGAGGCCCACGGCCTCGATCAGACGGAAGGCCATGACCTCGGTGGCGCTGCCGGGCGACCCGGCCGAGACGCGCTTGCCCTTGAGGTCGGCCATCTTGGCGATGCCCATGCCCTCGACGCTGACGACGTGCATGCGGTTCGGGTACATGACCATCAGGGCCTTGGCGGGGACCTTCCCGTCCTTGAACTTGTCCTCGCCGTTGATCGCGTCCAGCGCCGCGTCGGCCATGGTCATCGCGACCTCGGCCTTCTTGGCGCCGAGGAGCTTCAGATTGTCGACCGAGCCGCCGGTGACCTCGGCCGTCGCCTGGTAACCCGGGATCTTCGACAAGAGGTTGGCCATCCCGCCGCCGAGCGGATAGTAGACGCCGCCGGTGCCGCCGGTGACGATCGAGAGCTTGACGTCCTGGGCCGCCGCCGGCGCGGCGATCCCGGCCGCGAGGGCCGCGGCGAGAAGAATGTTGCGGATGCGCGCCATGAACTTTCTCTCCCTTTGCACGGTGTTTTCCGTACCTTAGCAACCATGAGCGGCCGGCGAAAGCCGCTTGCCCAGGACGGCGCTCGCCGCTACGGTCGCGGCCCACCCATTCAGAGGCGATGCCATGGAGATGACCGGCGAGCAGCGCCTGCCTGCCCCGCGCGACGTCGTATGGGCGGCGCTCAATGATCCGGAGGTCTTGAGGCAGTCCATTCCCGGCTGCGAGGAGATCGAGAAGCTCTCGGATACCGAGATGACGGCCAAGGTCTCGGCCAAGGTCGGTCCGGTCTCCGCCAAGTTCACCGGCACGGTCACGCTCGCCGATCTCGATCCGCCCAACGGCTACACAATTTCGGGTGAGGGCAAGGGGGGTGTCGCCGGCTTCGCCAAGGGCGGGGCCAAGGTCACGCTCGAGCCGGACGGCGACGGCACGATCCTGCGCTATGAAGTCACCGCCAGCGTCGGCGGCAAGCTCGCCCAGATCGGCTCCCGCCTGATCGACGCTACCGCCAAGAAGATGGCGGGGGAGTTCTTCACCCGCTTCAACGCGATCGTCTCGGCCAGGGCCGGGGTCACGCCGGCCGCCGTCGCCGAGGAGGTGCCGCCAGCATTGCCGGCGCTGGGCTCGATGCTCGGCGGCGTGGCGGCACCGCGTTCGGGCTTGAGCCCGATGACCTGGGTCTCGCTGATCGTCGTCATCGTGCTCCTTGTGCTCACCATCGTGATGCGATGACGGTCGCTGACGACCGCTCGCTGGCGAGGCACGCCCGCGCCTGGCCCTTCGAGGAGGCGCGACGCGTGGTCGCCCGCTACGAGCAAGCGCCGTCGGCGAAGGGCCATGTGCTGTTCGAAACCGGCTACGGTCCCTCCGGCCTGCCGCATATCGGCACCTTCGGTGAGGTCGCGCGCACCACCATGGTACGCCAGGCCTTCCGCCGCCTCTCCGACATCCCGGCCCGCCTCATCGCCTTCTCCGACGACATGGACGGGCTCCGCAAGGTCCCGGACAACGTGCCGAACCCGGAGAAGCTCCGGGAATACTTCGGCCAGCCGCTGACCTCGATCCCCGACCCGTTCGGCTCGAACGAGAGCTTCGGCGCCGCCAACAACACGCGGCTTCGCGCCTTCCTCGACGGTTTCGGCTTCGAGTACGAGTTCCTGTCGGCGACCGAGTGCTACCGCTCCGGTCGTTTCGACGAGACCTTGAGGAAAATCCTCGTCCACTACGACGAGGTCATCAACGTCGTGCTGCCGACGCTCGGGTCCGAGCGACAGGCGACCTACAGTCCGTTCCTTCCGGTTTCGCCCCGCAACGGCAAGGTGCTGCAGGTGCCGATCGTCGCGCGCGACGTCGACGCCGGCACCGTCAGCTACCGCGACCCCGACACGAACGCCTTGACGGAGGTGCCGGTGATCCGCGGCGGCTGCAAGCTGCAGTGGAAATGCGACTGGGCGATGCGCTGGGTGGCGCTCGGCGTCGACTACGAGATGTCCGGCAAGGACCTGATCGACTCGGTCAAGCTGTCGAGCCAGATCTGCCGCGTCCTCGGCATGACGCCGCCGGAAGGCTTCAACTACGAGCTCTTCCTGGATGAGAAGGGCCAGAAGATCTCGAAGTCCAAGGGCAACGGCCTCGCCGTCGAGGAGTGGCTGCGCTACGCGCCGGCCGAGAGCCTGGCCCTCTACATGTTCCAGTCGCCGCGGAAGGCGAAGCGCCTGTTCTTCGACGTGATTCCGCGCGCGGTCGACGACTACCTGACGTTCATCGAGAAGTATGCGGCCGAGGGCCCGGAGAGGCGGATCGAGAATCCGGTCTGGCATCTGCACGACGGCCACCCGCCCCAGGCCTCCTCGCCGCTCGGCTTCGGCCTGCTGCTCAACCTCGCCAGCGTCGCCCATGCCGAGGACAAGAGCGCGATGTGGGGCTTCATCAGCCGCTACTTCCCCGCGGCGACGCCGGCAACCGAGCCGTTCCTCGATCGGCTGGTCGGCCATGCGGTCGCCTACTACAAGGACCAGATCAAGCCGGCGAAGCACTACCGGCCGGCGACCGAGATGGAGCGGAAGGCGCTGGACGACCTGGCGAGGGTGCTGGCGGAGGCGCCGTCCGGCGCCGATGCCGAGACGTTGCAGAGTCTGGTCTACGAGGTCGGCAAGCGCCACGCCTTCGCCGATCTCCGTGCCTTCTTCCAGGCACTCTACGAGATCCTGCTGGGACAGAGCCAGGGGCCGCGTTTCGGCGGCTTCGTCGCTCTCTACGGCGTCAAGGAGACGGTCGCCCTTATCCGCCGAGCGCTTGCCGGCGAGGACCTGGCGAAGGATTGACGGACCGCCTCGCCCTTCGACAGGCTCAGGGTGAGGCTACTGAGACTTATCAGTCGGCCTCACCCTGAGCCTGTCGAAGGGCGAGGGCGCCGCTCCGGCTACCCCCCCTTGTGGGCGAATTCCCAGTAGAGCTCGCGGGCACGCTTGTAGACGGGGCCGGCTTGCAGGTGTCGGTCCTCGACCCGGGTGCACGGCTGCACCTTGGCGTAGTTGCCCGACGAGAACACTTCGTCCGCCTCCAGCACCTCCTTCACCTTGACCGCCCGCTCCTCGACGGGGTGGCCGGCCTTGCGCAGGAGGTCGATGATGCGCGCCCGCGTCACGCCCGGAAGGAAGGTGCCGTTGAGCTGCGGGGTATGGACGACCCTGTCCTTGACGAAGAACAGGTTGGCGGTGGCGAACTCGGCGACGTTGCCGTTGAGGTCGCGAACGATGCCGTTCTCGAAGCCCTTGGCCTTGGCCTCGGCCATGATGCGACCGGCCAGCGGATAGAGGCAGCTCGCCTTGGCGTCGGTCGGCGCCGTCTCCGGCGAAGGGCGACGGAACTGCGAGACGCAGGCCGAGAACCCGCCCTTGGGCAGCGGCGACTCGTAGACCGAGATCATGAAGCGCGTGGTCGCGGGATCGGGATCGATCCAGCCGCCTTCGGCGAAGAACATCGGCCGGATATAGAGCTCGGCTCCTTTCGGAAACTTGCGCACCCCCTCCTTGGCGATCTCCTCGATCTCGCCGGCGCTCAGCATCGGCTTCAAGCCCATGGTCTCGGCCGAGCGGAGCGCGCGCGCGCAATGCCGATCGAGGTCCGGTGTCACGCCCTCGAAGGCGCGGGCGCCGTCGAAGATGATCGAGGAGAGCCAGGTCGCATGGCTCATCGGACCGAGCACGGGCGGGTTTCCTTCGACCCAGTGGCAGTCGATATAGGTCCAGGCTTTCATGGGCGCTCCGAACGGCAAGGTCCCCGGGAGTGTAGCCGTGCGATTCCTGGGACGCTACCCGGTGTCCTCGGGTGGCGGCTCACCCGGGTCCGGCGCCTCGTCGGTCGGAACGCGGTAGCCGCCGCCGAGCCAGCGATGCAGATCGACGTCGGTGCAGCGCTGCGAGCAGAACGGCTTGTACGCCACCTCCGGCGGCTTGCCGCAGATCGGACACTTCGCCGGCTTGCGATCGGCAAGACGGGTCACCTCGGCCATCGTCAGTCCCTCACCACCTCGAACCGTTCCAGTCCGTAACCCGGCCTCACCTCGAGCGCAACCGGGCGTGCGACCTCGGCCAGCGCCGCCTGGCCGGCGCCAGCGAGCCAGCCGATGACGTCGGACGACGCGACCAACCGGAGCCGCGCGCCTTCGGCACGCGCGAGCGCGCGAAGCGCTGCCAGCGCGGCCGTCTCGGCCGTCGGCCGCTGCTCCGGCACGTCGAGAAGCCGGGCCGCGAGGCTGGGCCCGAGCCTGGGGCGCGTCATCTCGTAGAGGCCGGCGCGCGTCCATCCCATGCAGTCGATGCCCAGCGGATCGTCAGCGACCGCCGCCTTCATCGCCGCGTCGACCCGGGCGCGTTCGGCCTTCCCGTCGAGGAACGGAAAATCGACGACCAAGGTTCCGCCGAGATCGCGAAGCCGGATCAGACCGCCAAGCTCCCGCGCCGCCGCTAGGCAGAGGGCGAGCCGGTCGCCGGTGCCGTTGACGTCGATCGCCGTCAGCGTCTCACCCTCCTCGACCAGGAGCCGGCCTTGGGGGACCTCGATCTCGCGGGCTAGCGCGCGGGCGAGTTCATCCTCGATCCCGAGCGCCTCGAAAGGCCGCTCGACCTTTTCCACCGCGACCGGCGAGCGGGTCCGCAGCCTTGCCAGGGTGGCGGCGTCACCGGCGACGATCCGCGTCGGCCGGCTTCGTCGTATCAGGAAAAGGACGGGATCGGGCGGGCTCCACAGCAAGGCTGGTGGCGCCACGTCGAGGCGTGTCTCGACCTCCCGCCAGGTCTGCCTGAGCTCGCCGCAGATCGCCTCGAGGTCGTCGGTCTCGCGGGCCCTCGAACGGACCAGCACGCCGGGCGGCGACACCTCGCCGCCGAGGATCGCCTTCAGCCGCGCCCGGAACCGCCGTCTCGCCGCGTCCGGTAGCTTTCTTGAAACGGCGACGCCGGGCTGGGTCGGGGTTAGTGCCAGCGGGCCACTATCCAGCACGAGAACCCGCGTGACCTCCGGCCCCTTGGTCGCGACCGCGTCCTTCGCCACCTGGACCGCGAACGCCGAGCCCTCCACGACCTTGTCGCCGATATCCGGCAGGAAAGCCGGCATTCGCCCGCCGATGTCGAGGAATGCGCCGATGCCCGCCTCGACACGCAGAACGCGGGCCGAATGGATGGTGCCGATGCGGCTGGCCGCACCTAAGCGATCGAGGCGCACCTCGATCGTGCGCCCGCCCTCGCGGATGGCGATGCGGGTTTCGCCGGGGTTCCGCTCGACGATGAGCTCGTTCACCGGAAGCCGAGTCCGTAGAGAAGCGCGTAGGCTTCGGCGAGGGCGAGGCCGACGACGTTGGAGTAGGAGCCGCGGATCTGGGTCACGTAGGCGGCGGCGCGGCCCTGAACGGCGTAGCCCCCGGCCTTGCCCTGCCACTCGCCGCTGTCGATGTATCCCTCGATCTCCGCCTCGGTCATCCGCTTGAACGCGACGACGGTGGTGACAAGGCGCTGGCGCCGCGTGCCGTCGGGTCCGCGCGCGGCGATGCCGCCAATCACCCGGTGGCGCCGGCCGGACAGGCGGCTGAGGCAATCATGGGCCTCGTTCCGCGTCTCCGCCTTCGGCAGCACGCGGCGGCCGAGGGCGACGACGGTGTCGGCGGCCAGCACGAAGGCGTCGGGGTGGCGGGGCGCGATCGCGTCGAGCTTGGCCACGGCGAGGCGTATCGCCAGGGCGGCCGGCAATTCGCGCTCGATCGGGGTCTCGTCGACATCGGCGGCCTCGATCGTGTCTGGCGGCCAGCCAACCTGGGCCAGGAGCTCGCGACGCCGCGCCGAGGCCGAGGCGAGCACCAGGGGCGCGCGCCGGGGCGCCGCAGCCATCAAACCTACTTGAAGCGGAAGGTGATGCGCCCCTTCGTCAGGTCGTACGGGGTCATCTCGACATTGACCCGGTCGCCGGCGAGGACGCGGATTCGGTTCTTGCGCATGCGGCCCGAGGTGTGGGCCAGCACGATGTGGTCATTGTCGAGCTTCACCCGGAACATCGCATTGGGCAGAAGCTCGGTAACGGTGCCCGAAAACTCGATGACGTCTTCTTTCGGCATGCAAACTCCACTGACGGGGCTGAAACCGCCGGAAAGTGGGCTCAAGTCCTCGGTCGGTCAAGGGGAAATGCCGACTCGCCGGGTGCCGGGAAAGCCCCGGTCGCCTCCCAGCGCCGACGCCGGCCCGATCGAGGAAGGTGCCACCTCTAGGTGCCGAACAGCCGTTTTGCCGCGGCCCCGCGCGAAGTCGGCGGCGCGCCCTCGCCGCCCCAACGGCGCCACTTCTCGGGAGAGATCGGCTCCGACGAGCGGAAGGCGAGGCCCGTCTCGCCCTCCAGGCCGCCACTCATGAACAACCGTTGCACGGCGCCGAAATCCGGATCATCGACCGCGACATCAATGGCCCAGGCGAGCGGAACCCCATCGGCGAGCAGGCTCGCCTGGAATGCCTGGAGACGCCTCGGGTCGTCACGGATCTGGCGCGGGGGCAGGCCCTGGTCGAGGGCGAAAGCCGCCAGCGCGCCCGCCGCCTCGCCGATGTTCCATTCGACCGGATGCAGGCGATAGCAGCCATTGGTGATGTGCGTGGTCCCGAGGTTCTTGGCGGCAGCGACGAGATTGCCGATCCGGATCGGGATGAGGGCGCCGAGCGGGATCTGAAAGGGTCGGGTGCGGCAGCTCACGCCGACATCGTCGGGGCCCGAGCTATGGATGTCGATCGGGTACCAGCCGACCCCGACCGAGTCCGCGAAATGCGCCGCGCGCGGGCCAGGCTGGAACGCCGCCGACACTTCCTGCTCGACGATCGTCTTGATCGCACAGATGCGCCGGCTCTCGCGGATATACGGAAACTTGGAGAGGCCATCGGCGGTGCCCATGATGTCCGGACGGAGCCGAAGCTCAGGTGCGCCGAGGCGCTCGCCGGTCGCCGGCGCCTCGGTCTGCAGCCAATGGAGGAAGCCGAGGCTGACGCGTTTGGCGTCTTGCAGCGCCGCGGCGACCTCGAGCGGAGGCCGGTCGATGACGCCGGCGTCGCGATAGTCGTTCCCCGGCCAGTTGATCATGGTCAGGTCCGCCGGAAACGCGGCGCCGAACTGCGCGGCATCGATCAGCCGGCGGTAGGTCCAGAGGGCGCCCTTGGTCCCCGGCATGGTGTCGAAGATCTTGTAGGCGAGCCAGCCGCTCTCCTCGCCGTAGATCTCGCCGCCATGCACTTGGATGCGCAGACTGTAGGGCTGTCGGTCGCGGAAATGCGCGTAGCGCGCCGGGGCCGGGATCGCGTGGCGCTCTCCCATAGGCCGCCGCTCCAGACCGAAGGTGTAGGTGAAGCTCTGCACGCAATGTGCCTTGGCCTCCTCCGGCTGCGCATGCGCTTCGCCGGTTTCGGCAACCGTTTCGGCGCCGCTCCGGTACTCCGCGCCCGTGAGGGGCAGCATGTCGCCAAGCTCGGTCGCATCCAGGACGATCTCGGGTTGGAATCGCCAGGCGGTGGGCTGCTCCAGCGATACGGCCGTGATCGAGACGATACGATCACCATCCACGCTCGCCGCCGCGACCTTGTGGCGGAGATAGACGCTCAGCAGTCCCTGCTCGATGAACGGCCTCAGCATCGTTTCGATCGCGGCGACGCCGGCGCGCGGCTCGAAGGCGACGCGCGTGACCCAGCAGTTACCGGGATTGAACGTCGGCTGTCGTCCGGCGGCGCCGGCTTGGAGCCGATAGTGATCGCGAAGCGCCGAGCGGAGCCGATAGTACGAGGCGGTTCCGCCGAAGCTCTCGATGTGCTCATGCTCGTCCAGCGCCGCCACGCCCTGCGCGGTCAGCTGCCCGCCGAGCCAGTCGGTCTCCTCGATCAGGCAGACGCGCCGCCCCCGCCGCGCCGCCGCCAGGGCCGCGGCCACCCCGCCGGTCCCGCCGCCGACGATCAGCACCTCGCAATCGACATCGGCCACCGCATCGAGCCCGGTGACCGCGACCAGCGCAATCGCCGGATCGCCCGCGGCCGGCACCCGCATGACGTCGACCAGCGTGTCGAGCTTCCGTTCGATGGCGGCCATCGTTGTCGCTCCTCGCAGCCGCTTCGATATACTCATAATCGGCTTGGCGGGCGATCCCGACCCGACGAGCGTCGTGCCGTCGCTGCCTCAGCCGATAACGGGCATCCGGCTCGGCGGGAAGCGCTCCCGGATGCGCCGGACAAGATGGTCGCGGACGTCCTGGTAGGCAGCGAGCCGCGCCTCGCGCGTGCCCTCGGCGATGGTCGGATCGAAGGTCGGCCAGTACTCGACCTCGCAGGCCATGATCCGGGTCATTTCGATGGCGCGATGATGCGCCTCGGGCGACAGACTCACCACCACGTCGAAGGAAGTGTCGGCGAGAGCGTCGAAGGCTTTCTGGCGGTGGCGAGAGATGTCGACGTCGATCTCGCGCATGACCTCGACGGCGAAGGGGTCGACGTCGAGGCCGCGCACCCCGACCGAGTCGACGAAAATCCGATTCCCGTGCAGGTGCTTGAGATAGCCTTCGGCCATCGGCGAGCGCACCGCGTTCTGGGTACAGGCGAAGAGGACCGCAGAAGGAAGCGCCGGCATCCTCCTAGACCCGGAAATGGAGCGCGCAGATGAGGGTGAAAAGCCGCCGCGCGGTGTCCAGATCGAGAACGACCTTGCCGGCGAGACGCTCGGTCAGGATCTCCGACCCCTCGTTGTGGAGCGCGCGCCGGCCCATGTCGATCGCTTCCATCTGGCTCGGGTTCGCCTGCCGGATCGCTGCGTAGTAGCTGTCGCAGAGGGTGAAGTAGTCCTTGATCACCCGCCGGAACGGATCGAGCGAGAGGCCGATCACCTGCAGGGGACGGCCCTCGCCGGTCCCACCGCCGGAGAGGATGTCCAGCATCAGCCGGTTCTCTTCGACGAAGAAGCGGAGGTGGTAAGGGCCCCGGTGGCCGCCGGCCAGCTCGAAACGGTTGCTCTCGAGCAGGTCGCGGACGGCGACCGCACGCTCGCGGTCGATCTCGGGCCCGCGCCGGGCAATGCTTGTTTCGTCGAGCGAGATGCGGGCGATGCGGCCGGACCCGGGCATGGCCGATCAGCGACGGTTGAGGCGGATCGAAACCGAGCGGGCATGGGCCGGCAGCCCCTCGGCCGCGGCCAGCCGGATCGCGGCCGGCCCAATGCGGGCAAGCGCGCCGGCGGTGCAGCCGATCACGGTCGTGCGTTTGAGGAAGTCGAAGACCGAGAGTCCGGAGGAGAAGCGGGCGGTGCGCGAGGTCGGCAGCACATGGTTCGGGCCGGCGACGTAGTCGCCGATCGCCTCAGGCGTGTGACGCCCGAGGAAGATCGCGCCGGCGTGACGGACCCGGGCGGCGAAGGCCTTCGGTTCGACGATGGCGAGCTCAAGGTGCTCGGGCGCGATGCGGTCGACCAGCGACGGCGCGTCGTCGAGCGTGCGGACGAGGATGGTGGCGCCGTGCCGCTCCCAGCTCGTACGTGCGA
This sequence comes from Alphaproteobacteria bacterium, assembly GCA_009694025.1. Classification (GTDB taxonomy): domain Bacteria; phylum Pseudomonadota; class Alphaproteobacteria; order SHVZ01; family SHVZ01; genus SHVZ01. The sequence goes on from SHVZ01000006.1 coordinate 35,564, forward strand.
CCTCCGGCTTGGCCAGGGTCCGAAGCTGCCCCTCGACGGCGACGACGACCGCGTCGATGAACCCGGCGTCGTCGCCGATCAGCACGGATTGCGCGTCGGGGTCGTGCTCGGCCTGGGACAGAAGGTCCGCGGCGATCCAGGCGGGGTCGTTGTCCCGGTCGGCGACCACCAGGATCTCGGACGGGCCGGCGATCGAGTCGATGCCGACACGGCCGAAGACCATGCGCTTGGCGGTCGCCACGTAGGCGTTGCCGGGACCGACGATCTTGTCGACGGCGGCGATCGTCGCGGTGCCGTAGGCGAGCGCGCCGATCGCCTGGGCCCCGCCGACGCGATAGATCTCGCCGACACCGGCGAGCTTCGCCGCTGCCAACACCAGCGGATTGACGACGCCGTCCGGCGTCGGCACCACCATGGCGATCCGTCCGACCTCGGCGACTCTGGCCGGAATCGCATTCATCAGGACCGAGCTCGGATAAGCGGCGCGGCCGCCCGGGACGTAGAGGCCGACAGACTCGAGCGGCTTCCAGGCGAGCCCGAGGGAGACGCCGTCCTCGTCCTCGAAGTCGAGGTCGATGGGCACCTGCCGGCGATGGAAGGCCTCGATACGTCCGGCGGCGAGCGCGAGCGCGTCCGCGGTCTCCCGGGGCACGCTCGCCGCCGCGCCGTCGATCTCCGCCTGGGAGAAGCGAAGGCCTACAGCCTCCAGCTCGAGCCGGTCGAAGCGCCGGGTGAAATCGAGGAGCGCCCGGTCGCCGCGGGTGCGCACGTCATGCAGGATGTCGCCGACGACCGCCGAGACGTCGTCGGTCACCGCCTCGCGGTCGGCCAGCAACGTCTCGAAATCGGCGGCGAAGCCGGGCGAGGAGGCGTCAAGCCGCCTTGGCATCGGTGCCCGCGGCGGCGCGGAAGCGCTCGAGCCAATGGCGGATCTGCTCGCTGCGGGTCTTGAAGGCCGAGCGATTGACGGCGAAGCGGGTGGTGACGTCGGCGATGTGCTCGACCTCGACCAGGCCGTTCTCACGAAGCGTGCGGCCGGAGGCGACAAGGTCGACGATGCGCCGACAGAGTCCGAGCGACGGCGCCAGCTCCAGGGCTCCATTGAGCTTGATGCATTCGGCCTGCACGCCGCGCCTGGCGAAATGCCGGCGGGTGATCTCCGGATACTTGGTGGCGATGCGCAGATGGCTCCAGCGCTGCGGGTCCTCGGTCTGCGCCAGATCCTTGGCCTCGGCGACGGCGAGCCGACACTTGCCGATGCCGAGGTCGAGCGGCGTGTAGATCTCCGAATAGTTGAACTCCGTCAGCACGTCGGAGCCGGCGAGCGCCATGTGAGCGGCGCCGAAGGCGAGGAACGTGGCGACGTCGAAGGAGCGGACCCGGATGATCGAGAGTCCGGGAACATTGGTCTGGAAATGGAGCTGACGCGACTCTTCGTCGGCGAAGGCGGCCTCCGGCTCGATGCCGGCCGCCCGGACCACCGGCATCGCTTCGGTGAGGATGCGGCCCTTGGGAACGGCGAGGACGAGGGAGTCGGCGGCAGCCATGGGTCAGCCCTTGTGCGCCGGCCGGAAGATCGTCGGCCACGCTTCGCCGAAGTCGTCGAGTCGGCAGGCGAGCTTCTCGACCTCGAGCCGGATGGCGGCGTCGCCGGAGAACAGCAAGTCGACGACCCCCTCACCGGCTTCCATGGCGAGAAGGGCGAGGATGCGATCGCCGTCCCCTTGATCGAGGCCGCGCCGGCGGACGCGGGTGACGTTGTCGAAGATCACCGCCGTGGTGATGCGCTCGCCGCCGCCGGCACCTGCCCCCCGGTCGCTTTCCCAGCGGTAGCGGCTGGCGGCCAGCATGAAGTGCTTGTCTTCCGGAAAAAAGCGCATGTCGACGACCGGTACGGCGGCATCCTGGAGCGCTGCCGACAGGATCGCCAGATCGTCGGCGTCCTCGGCACGGAGCTTGAGCGGCTTGTCGGTCACGATACCGGCGCTCACTCGTCGGCGGCAACGGCGGGCCGGACGCGCTCGATCGCCGCGCCGCAGGCGCCGAGCTTCTCTTCGATCCGCTCGTAGCCGCGGTCGAGGTGATAGACCCGGTTGACCTCGGTCACGCCTTCGGCGGCGAGCCCGGCGAGCACCAGCGACACCGAGGCGCGGAGGTCGGTTGCCATCACCGGCGCGCCGTTCAGCTTCTTGACGCCGCGGACCAGCGCCGAGGACTGGTGTACGGTGATGTTGGCGCCCATGCGCGACAGCTCGGGCACGTGCATGAAACGATTCTCGAAGATCGTCTCGGTGATCATCGAGGCGCCCTCGGCGACCGTCATCAGCGTCATGAACTGCGCCTGGAGGTCGGTCGGGAAGCCGGGATAGGGCTCGGTGATCACATCGGTGCCGATGACGCCGTTGGAGCCGGAGACGCGCACGCCCTCGGCCGTGGCCGTCACCGCGACCCCGGCCTCGGCGAGCTGCTTCGCCAGCGCCTCGATCATGGCAAGCTTGACGCCGACCAGCTCGACGTCGCCGCCGGTGATGGCGGCGGCGATGGCGTAGGTGCCGGCCTCGATGCGATCGGCGACCACGGGATAGGTGGTGCCGGCAAGGTTTTTTTGCCCGTGGATGCGGATGGTATCGGATCCGGCGCCGTCGATCTCGGCCCCCATCGCCTTGAGGCAACGGCAAAGATCGACGACCTCGGGCTCGCGCGCGGCGTTGACCAGAACGGTCTCGCCCTCGGCCAGCGCCGCCGCCATCACCAGGTTCTCGGTGGCACCGACGGAAACCGACGGGAAGACGTAGCGGCCGCCCTTGAGGCCGCCGGGGGCACGCGCCTCGATGTAGCCCTGTTGCAGGTCGATCTCGGCGCCGAGCGCCTGCAAGCCCTTCAGATGGAGGTCGACCGGCCGGGCACCGATGGCGCAGCCGCCCGGGAGCGAGACGCGGGCCTTCCCGGTGCGGGCGACCAGCGGCCCCAGCACCAGGACCGAGGCCCGCATCTTGCGAACGAGGTCATATGGCGCCGTGGTGTTGGTGATCTCGCCTGCTGTCAGCTTGAGCGCCCGGCCGGTGTGGCCGCCGGAGGCGTGGCCGTCCATGCCGATCTCGACCCCGTGCTGGGCCAAGAGCGTCGCCAGCGTCGAGATGTCCGCCAGATGCGGCAGGTTGACGAGGGTCAGCGTGTCCTCGGTGAGGAGGCTGGCGCACATCAGCGGTAGAGCGGCGTTCTTTGCGCCCGAGATCGGGATGCGGCCGGAGAGCCGCCGGCCGCCCTGGATGCGGATCTTGTCCACGGTGGAAAGCCTTGAAACCTGAAAGTGATATTGCTCGTCGTTGTAGCGGACGCCCGTCCCGTCCACAAGCGAACCGGGCTCGAAACGATCGCAACGTCACACGGACCCTAGAATCGGTCGGTCGGGATCCGGATGTGGACGGAGCCGTCGGCCTCGGGCGGCGGGAATCGGCCGGCCCGCATGTTGACCTGCACCGATGGCAGAATGAGGGCGGGCATCGTGAGCTGCGCGTCCCGCGCGCGCCGGAGCGCGACGAACTGGGCCTCGCCCATCCCGTCCTTGAGGTGGATGTTGGTCTCGCGCTGCGCCCCGACGCTGGTTTCCCAGACATAGCGGTCGCGACCGGGCGCCTTGTAGTCGTGGCAGAGGAACATGCGGGTCTCGGCCGGAAGCGCCAGAAGCCGGCGGGCCGAGCGGTAGAGAATCGCCGGGTCGCCGTCGGGAAAGTCGCAGCGGGCGGAGCCGTAGTCCGGCATGAACATGGTATCGCCGACGAAGATGGCATCGCCGATCCGATACGTGACGCAGGCCGGCGTGTGCCCGGGCGTGTGCGCCACCTCGATCGTGAGCCTCCCGAGCGCCGCCCGGTCGCCGTCGGCGAAGAGCCGGTCGAACTGGGAGCCGTCGGGTATCAGGTCCCAGGCGCCGAACAGCGGCCGGAAGGTCTTCTGGACGACGGCGACGCCGGCGCCGATGCCGATCGGCGCGCCGGTCGCCCGCTTCAGGTGCTGGGCCGCCGACAGGTGATCGGCATGAACATGGGTCTCGAGGATCCAGACGACCTTGAGGTCCCGCGCTTTGGCCGCCGCCAGCACCTGGTCGGCGGCGGTCGTCCGCGTGCGCCCGGATGCGCCGTCATAGTCGAGAACGGAGTCGATGATGGCGGCATCGCCGCTCGCGGGGTCGGCGACGAGATATGTCGCGGTGAAGCTCGGCTCATGGAAGAAGCAGGTGACGTCGGGGGGCGACGCGTCCGACGCGTCGGCCCGGGCACGGGCTTGCTCCTTCCGCTTCTTCAGGTTCTGGCGCAATGCCTCGGCCTGCCGCCGATCGCGCGCCGCCGCCGCCGAGGTCGAACTCTTCCCTCTTTCTGCCGCCATGCCATCCCCCTCACTCAGCGAAGCGGAACGGCAGCATCGCCAGCGCGCGGTCGAGCTTCGCCTGCATGTCGGCGAGATCGCGGCCGCCGATATTGATGAGGCCGTGGCGGAAGCTGTAGCTGTCCTGGGGCAGTTCCGACAAGCGCATTCCGGGCACCGCGCGGATCATCACGACGGTGTCCGGAATCTCACGGCCGACCCGGGCGATGTCCTCGTCGGAGGGAATGGCGAGGACGAGGCGATCGGTGAACCCGCGGAGCACGAAGCTCGCCGCCGCCCGATAGCGTCCCTGGCGCCGTCCGTGGTCCGGCCGCCGCCCGCAGGCGAGGTCCATGAGGATTCGATAGGTGTTGATGCCGTCGACCTTCTCGAACAGGTCGGCGAACTGCATCGACAGCCGGTTGTTGACCTCGATCACCATGGGCGCCTTGCGCCTCGGGTCCCAGAAGAACTCGATGTTGAAGAGCCCGTGGTCGAAGCCGAGGCCGGGCATCAGCTTGCGGGCGATGTCGGCCATCTGCTCCTGGACCTTGATGGGCAGCGACGACGGGTACTGAAAGCGCTTGAAGCTGACCTTGTTGGCGAATCGGAGGGAGTCGACGACGCCGAGCACCGTCACCTCGCCGCCTTGAACGTAGCCGTCGAGGGTGCACTGGATGCCACCCAGCAGTTCCTCGGCCAGCATCCACTGCCGGCCGCGGGCGAGTTCGGCGGGCGGATGGGCGTCCGCGCTCATCTCGAGGAAGGAGCCGAGGAACGGCGGCAACTTCTCCACCGCCGCGGCCAGAGCCTGGCGATAGGCCGGTGCATCGGCGATGCGGAATCCCAGGTAGGAGAGGTAGGACTTGATCGGCTTCAGCCAGAACGGGCGGCCGACGCCGAGCGCCTCCAGGTCGACCGGGCGGTCGAGGTCGACCAGCGCGAAGCGCGGGGTCGCTTCCGGCACCAGGCGCTGCTGCAGCATCCGACTCCAGCCTTTGTGCTCGCAGCGGACGGCGGCGGTGAAGTCGAGGCCAGGGAGGCCGAGGTGGCGGGAAATCGCCGGCACCATGAGGCTCGGCGGGAAATCCTCGACCCCGATCACCCCTTCGATGCGGGAATTCGCCCGGGCGAAGGCGACGGCGCGGCCGATGTAGTCCCGCGGCCTGCAGGAGTAGGGATCGGCGGCCTCCTCGTAGGTGCCGACCTCCAGGAGCTCCAGCGCCGCAGTCCCGGCCAGCCGCTGGAGCTGCGCGCGGTCCTCGTCGCCGACCCCGACGGCGAGAAGCGTCGCGATCGGAGCCTGCGAGTGGCGGGCCGTAGTGGCGTTGGCTTGATCGGGGGCGTCCGGATCCATGGCGGTTGAGTTCCTCGAGGACGACATCCCCGCGTCCGGCATTGTCGCCGACCGCCCGGACAACCGGAAGGGGGTCGCGCCACGAAATCCCCACAATTGCGTCATGCCGGGGTCACTGAGGTTCGTTAAACTTTTTATCAGCGACAAAACAGGAGATCGGCGATGGCGGCGATGATGGTGACATGGGGGCTAGCACTGGCACTGGCGCTGGCGCTGTTGTGGATCGCCGCAGGATACTTGGGCCGCTTCATCGACCGTTCGATCGACCGCAACCTTCCGGACCCGCGCTGGTTCGAAGCCTGATCACCCCTTGGGCGGGCCGGTGCAGGCCTCCGCCCTTGCACGCCCCGCCCCCCTGTGGCATGGAAGCGCCCGCCCGGCGCGCCCACTTAAAAGGCCGTCGGCGCTCCTTAGCGTCGCCGCCTTAGCTCAGTGGTAGAGCGCACCCTTGGTAAGGGTGAGGTCGACAGTTCAATCCTGTCAGGCGGCACCAGCGCTCTCGTCAGCCCAGATAGTCAAAAGATTTGAACGGCCGACCATGGTTCGGGGCCGCCTTCAACGAAACCGCGGCCCCGTGGCCCAGGCGACCAGCGAATGGCGCTGGCCGCGGGTCACCGGCCGGACCCGGTGCAGCGACGGCGCCGGGAAGATCGCGCCCAGCCCTTGCTCCTTGCGCGCGAACACCGGATCGATGTCGCACCAGAGCTCGAGGTCGCCGCCGTCGTAGTCGGCGGGGTCGCTCAGCTGAACCGTGAGCGACAGCTTGCGCGCGGTCGCGCCCGGCGGATTGAGCCGGCTGTCGACGTGCCAGTCGTAGAAGCCCCTGGTGGTGTCGCCATAGGTGGTGAACTGCATGTCCTCGATCGAGGTCAGCTCGTAGCCGAAGAACACCTGGTTCATGTTGAAGAGCGTGGCGCGGATCGCTTCATAGAGGCTGGCGAAGAGTCCCTCGCGCGGGATCCAGCGGATGGTCGAAACCCGGATCGACGGATCGACGGAGACCCGGCCGATACGGCCCTCGATCGGCGGTAGCACCGAGCCGAGCTCGACGAGCTTCAGACACTGGTCGGGCGAAAGCACGCTCGGCGCCATGATCACCGGGCTCTCGCCGATGCGACTTTGGGAGGAATCAGGGTGATCGACCATTGAGCAGAGCTTCTCGAGAGCCCAAGTGATCGGCGGCCGGGGCTCGGTCGGCCGGGCGATACTGTCCTTTAGCCGAAGCCCCGACAATGGCCGAGGATGCGCCGGCATCGGGCGCGCGCTAGCATGAAGCCCCGAAGGGAGCCTGCCCATGTGGATGTTCCGAAAGAAGTCGCTTGACCTGCCGACCGCCAACCGCGCCTTGCCCGGCCGCGCCCAGGCGATGGCGGTCGAGAACCGCCACTTCGTCCATGGCAGGCCGCTGAAGCCGCCATTCCCGGCCGGCATCGAGACCGTCATCTTCGGCCTCGGCTGCTTCTGGGGCGCCGAGCGCATATTCTGGAAGGCGGACGGCGTCTTTTCCACCGCCGTCGGTTACGCCGCGGGGATCACGCCCAACCCGACCTACGAGGAGGTCTGCTCGGGCCTGACCGGCCATAACGAGGTGGTGCTGGTCGCCTTCGACCCCAAGCGTATCGCCTTCGAGGATCTGCTCCGGCTGTTCTGGGAGAGCCACGACCCGACCCAGGGCATGCGCCAGGGCAACGACGTCGGAACCCAGTACCGCTCGGGTGTCTATGTGGCGGCCGAGACCCAGCGCCGCGCGGCCGAAGCCTCCCGCGACGCCTACGGCGTGGCTCTCAAGCGTAGCGGCTACGGCCCGGTCACCACCGAGATCCTGGACGCGCCGCCGTTCTACTACGCCGAGGACTATCACCAGCAGTATCTGGCGAAGAACCCGGCCGGCTATTGCGGCATCGGCGGCACCGGCGTCGCCTGCCCCGTGGGACTAGCCGTCGCCGAATAGCCGCTGCCCGCCTTAGTGGGCGAAGAAGACGGGCGTCTCGGCGTTCATGATGATATGGCGGGTGGCACCGCCGAAGATCATCTGGCGGAGCCGGCTCTGGGTGTAGGCGCCCTTGATCATCAGGTCCGCCTTCATCGCCATCGCCTCGGCACAGAACACCTCGCCGATGGTCCGCCCGCGGGCGTCGACATGGCGGGCGGTGGCGGTCAGGCCGGACTTGGTGAGCGCGCGGGCGAGCTCGTCGCCGCTCGGCCCCGGCGCCATTCCGCCTTCGACGCTGATGACCTGGAGCTCCTTCGCCTGCTTGAGGAATGGATTGGCGAAGCCGATCGCCCTGGCCGTCTCGCTCGAGCCGTTCCAGGCGATCATGATCCGATCGCCGATGGCTGGGGTGACCTGCGGCGGCGCCATCAACACCGGGCGGCCGCTCTCGAACAAGGCGTCTTCCAGGGTCGCTTCGGCGAGCGACACCAGCCTGTCCGGCCGCTCGACCACGATCAGGTCAAAGACGCGGCCGAGCGATCCGACCACCGCGTTCTGCTGGCCTTGCTCCTCCCGCCATTCGGCGGTGACGCCGGGCGCCGACGGCTGCGCCGGGCCGAGCGGCACCTTGCGTTCCTTCATGAAGGCCTCAAAGGTCTTGCGGGCCGCCTCGCGGCGCTCCTTGTCCTCCTGCTCGAGGACCCGGTCGGCCTCGACGGGAACGGCGACGCCCATCTCTCCCCACGGGATCACCACCGGCGCGGTCGTCCCGGCCCCAAGACCGACGACATGCGAGCCGAAGCGCCGCGCCGCCAGCAGCGCGGTTTCGTAGACCGACTTCCCGCCATCGCCGCCGGGAACGGCAAGGATGCTCTTCATGACCCCCTCCTCCGTCCGAAGCCTGCCCCTTCTACATGGGCATGTGCTTGGCAGGATTATACATCTGAGCGCCGATTGCTAGCGGCGACGAGTTGAAGGCAGCGGCGCGGTAGACCCGGGGACCGCCGGCGCGCAATACTTCACGGTCGTTCCGCCGTCCGCTCCGGAGCCCCCAATGAAGCTGTTTGTCGCCGGCATGGCGCATGAGACCAATACCTTTTCGCCGCTGCCCACCTCCAAGCGCGCCTTCGAAGAGCTGATGGTCCGGCCGAAGACCGGCCAGGGGCTCGACCGCATGGGCGACGCCTTCGGCTACAAGGACTTCATCCGCCTGGGCGAGCAGTCGCAGATGCAGGTGACCAAGAGCCTGTTCTGCGCCGCCCAGCCGAGCGCGCCGACGGTCCAGAAGGACTACGAGGAGCTGAGGGACGAGATCCTGGACGACCTCAAGGCCGCCATGCCGGTCGACATGGTGCTGCTGATGCTGCACGGCGCGCAGATGGCCCAAGGCTACGACGACTGCGAGGGCGACATCATTGAGAAGGCGCGCGCCATCGTCGGGCCGAGCGTACCGATCGGGGTCGAGCTCGACCTCCACGCCAACGTCACCAAGGCGATGATGGCGAACTCGACCGTCCTCATGGTGTGCAAGGAGTATCCGCACATCGACTTCGACAAGCGCGCCGAGCAGCTCTTCGACCTCTGCCTCCGCGCCCGGCGGGGCGACGTCAGGCCGGTGATGGTCAAGTTCGACGTTCCCATGCTCGGCGCCTTCCCGACCACCCGCGAGCCGCTCCGATCCTTCGTCGACGAGACCGCGGCCATGGAAGGCAAGGACGGGATCCTCTCGGTCTCGCTCGTCCACGGCTTCGCCTGGTCGGACTTCCCCGAGATGGGGGCGAGCGTGGTGGTGGTCGCCGACGGCGACATCGGCAAGGCCAAGGCCCTGGCCGAGTCCCTCGGCAAGCGTTTCTTCAATATGCGCGAGAAGATCGAGAGCCCGCTGATCACCCTCGACCAGGCGCTGGACCAGGCGCTGGCCGAGCCCAAGGGCCCGGTGGTGATGGCCGACCGTTCGGACAACGCCGGCGGCGGCGCCCCCGGCGACTCGACATACTTCCTCGAGGCGATGCTGAAACGCGGGATCAGGAACGCGGCCCTGTCGATGCTCTGGGATCCGATGTCGGTCCAGTCGTGCTTCGATGCCGGCGTCGGCGCGACCCTCGATCTGCGCATCGGCGGCAAGACCGGCAAGTTCTCCGGGCTTCCGCTCGACGTCACCGCAAAGGTGACCGCGCTCGCCGAGAATCCGCGTCAGTTCATGTTCGGCGCCGTCGCGCCGCTCGGACGCTCGGCCGCCATCCACGTCGATGGCATCGACATCGTGCTGAACTCGATCCGCCAGCAGACCTTCAGCCCCGAGGCCTTCTCCGAGCTCGGCGTCGACCCGAAGAAGCGGAAGATCCTGGTGGTGAAGTCGACCCAGCATTTCCACGCCTGCTTCGCCCCGATCGCCGCCAAGATCATCTATGTCGGCGCGCCCGGCACGCTGTCGACCAACTATCTGCAGTTCCCCTACAAGCACATGCCGCGGCCGATGGCGCCGCTCGACAAGGCGAGTCTCTAGCATCATGAAGCTGTTCGTCGCCGGCATCAGCCACGAGACCAACAGCTTCTCGCCGCTGCCGACCTCCAAGCGCAGCTTCCAGGAGCTGATGATCCGGCCGAAGACCGGCCAGGGACTCGACCGCCTGAACGATGCGGTCGGCTACTGCGACTTCATCCGCCTCGGCGAGGAATCGCAGATGCGGGTGACGAAGAGCCTGTACTGCGAGGCGCAGCCGAGCGCGCCGATGGGACAGCGCGACTACGAGGAGCTGCGCGACGAGATCCTAGACGACCTCAAGGCCGACATGCCGGTCGACATGGTGCTGCTGATGCTGCACGGCGCCCATGTCGCCCAGGGCTACGACGACTGCGAGGGCGACATCGCCGAGCGCGTGCGCGCCATCGTCGGGCCGAAGGTGCCGATCGGCATCGAGCTCGATCTCCACGCCAACGTCACCCGGAAAATGCTGGCGAACGCGACCGCGCTGATGGCGTGCAAGGAGTATCCGCACATCGATTTCGCCGAGCGGGCGAAGGACCTGTTCGAGCTCTGCCGGCGAACGGCCAAGGGCGAGGTCAAGCCGGTGATGGCCAAGTTCGACGTCCCCATGCTCGGCAATTTCCCGACGACGCGCGAGCCGCTCCGCTCATTCGTCGACGAGACCGCGGCCATGGAAGGCAAGGACGGGATCCTCTCGGTCTCCCTCATCCACGGGTTCGCCTGGGCCGACTTCCCCGAGATGGGGGCGAGCGTGGTGGTCGTCGCCGACGGCGACTCGGCCAAGGCCAAGGCCCTGGCCGAGACCCTCGGCAAGCGCTTCTTCAACATGCGCGAGAAGATCGCGAGCCCGCTGGTGTCGCTGGAGCCCGCGCTCGATCAGGCGCTGGCCGAGCCCACGGGTCCGGTGGTGATGGCCGACCGCTCGGACAATGCCGGCGGCGGCGCCCCCGGCGACTCGACCTATGTCCTGGACGCCATGCTGAGGCGCCGCATCAGGAACGCGGCGCTCGCCATGATCTGGGATCCGATGTCGGTCCAGTCGTGCTTCGATGCCGGCGTCGGCGCGACCCTCGATCTGCGCATCGGCGGCAAGACCGGTAAGTTCTCAGGACTCCCGCTGGACGTGACCGCGACGGTGACGGCGCTTGCCGAGAAGCCCCGCCAGTTCGTGTTCGGGGCCGCGGCCCCGCTCGGACACTCGGCGGCGATCCGGGTCGAGGGGATCGACGTGGTGCTGAACTCGATCCGCCAGCAGACCTTCAGCCTGGAATGCTTCACCGAGCTCGGCATCGACCCCAAGACGAAGAAGATACTCGCGGTGAAGTCGGCCCAGCACTTCCACGCCGCCTTCGCGCCGATCGCCGCCAGGATTCTCTACGTCGATGCGCCGGGCGCGCTCTCGACCGACTACCAGCAATACCCGTTCAAGCGCATGCGCCGACCGATGGCGCCGCTCGACCCGGTCACGCTTTAGACGGAAAAGGTCAGGGGCGCGGCCTCGCGGCCGCGCCCAATTGTAAGCTCAGATCGGGATCGGAGGGCCCTACGCGGCGGCCTCGTCCCTATTGCGGTAGGCAAGGGCGCAATGGGAGGTGCAATAGGGCCGCGACGGCGCCGCCTGCGCCCCGCAGAAATGGAACCCGGCCTCGCCCGGATGGCCGATCGGCCAGCGGCAGCCACGGTCGCTCACCATCGCAACCATGGCCGGCTTCGGCTTCGCCTTGGCCGGGCTGGGTTGGGAGAGTCCGATCCGGTGGGCTTTGCCGATGACGGCATTGCGTGTCACGCCGCCGCCGAGCGTCTCGGCGATCTGGCGTGCGCTCATGCCTTTCGCCCACATATCCTTGAGTTGCTGAACTCGGTCCTCGCTCCACTCCACGGTGGCCTCCCATCGAAGATCTAGGGGCATATCAACGTCGCTCTAACTATATTCGGTGGACGAGGCGAGAGCGAGTCATTTGCTGAGTCCCGCACGCCCCGGCCGACTCCGGGGCGGCGTCGGGCCGCGCCCATCGGCGAATCGGCCTTCCGCCGGCCTCGTGCCTGGCACGAAGTCCCCTGTGTTAGCCTTGGCGGTTCGAAATCCCCAATCCGCGATCCAGGGCTCAACAATCGGGAGAGTGAAGAGGATGTCGAAACCCACGAATCGATGGGCGGGCGGACTGGTGGGGCTCGCGTCCTCGCTGGTCGTCGCTCTCGCCATTGCCCAACCCGCCTCGGCGCAAAAGGTTCTCCGCGTGGTCCCCCATGCCGACCTCAAGGTTCTGGACGGCTACCAGACGACGGCGACGATCACCGGGATGCACATGATCTCGGTCTACGACACGCTGTTCTCATGGGACGAGAAGCTCGAAGTGAAGCCGCAGATGGTCGAGGGCTATACGGTCACGCCGGACAAGCTGAAATACACCTTCACCCTCCGGCCGGGGCAGAAGTTCCATGACGGGACGCCGGTGACGTCCAAGGACGTCGTCGCGTCGGTCAAGCGCATGCTCGTGCGCGAGACCGTGGCGAAGGTGGCCGCTCCCTATGTCGCCAGCGTCGATGGCATCGACGACAAGACCTTCTCGATCACGCTGAAGGAGCCCTTCGGCTTCCTGACGCTGATGCTCCCGGGCACTTCGACCGCCTATGCCGGCATCTTCCGGGAGAAGGAGGCGCTGACCGATCCGAACACGCCGATCACCGAGACCATCGGCTCGGGTCCCTTCACCTTCAACAGGGCCGAGTGGGTCCCCGGCGCCAAGGTCGTCTACGACAAGAACAAGAACTACGTGCCGAGGAGCGAGCCGCAGAGCGCGCTTGCCGGCGGCAAGGTCGTCAAGCTCGACCGGGTCGAATACAAGGTCATCCCGGATGCGGCGACCGCCTTTTCCGCGCTGGGCGCGGGCGAGGTCGACCTTCTCGATCAGCCGACCCTCGATCTGATCCCGACCGTGGAGAAGAATCCGGACGTGGTCATCACCAACCCGACGCTGCTCGAGAACTACGGCGGGCTCCGTCCGAACGTGCTGTTCCCGCCCTTCAACCATCCGAAGGCCCGCCAGGCCCTGGCACTGATGGTCAATCAGGCCGAGTACGCCCAGGCCGCCTACGGCGACCGGAAGTACTGGCGCACCTGCATGTCGATGCTGGTCTGCGGCGGTCCGTTCGGCAGCGAGGCCGGTGGCGAGCCCTACGCCAAGCAGGACCTGGAGAAGGCCCGCCAGCTCCTGAAGGAGTCCGGGTACAACGGCGAGAAGATCGTGGTGATCGGCGCCGCCGACATCCCGAGCCTGAACGCGCTGACGCTGATGACGATCGAGAACCTGAAGAAGATCGGCGCCAACGTCGAGCCGGTCATCGCCGACTGGGGCTCGATCGTCACCCGGCGCTCCAAGATGGACCCGCCGGACAAGGGCGGCTGGCACATCTTCCACACCACCTTCGGCGGCCCCGGCGGCTCGAACCCGCTGACCAGCCTTCCCGCCGCCACGGCCTGCGAGAAGTCCTGGTTCGGCTGGCCGTGCGACAAGGTCGCGTCGGACATCCTGGCCAAGTTCGCGGCCGAGACCGATCCGGCGAAACAGAAGGAGATCGGCGTCGAGTACCAGAAACGCTTGTGGGAGGTGATCCCGTTCGTGCCGCTGGCTCAGTACACGCAGCCGATTCCCCACCGCAAGAACGTGACCGGCACCGTCAAGTCGCCGATCCAGTTCTTCTGGGGCATCGACAAGTCCTGACGCCCCGGCGTCCGGGCAAAGAAAAGGGCGGCGCGACTTTCGTCGCGCCGCCCTTCTCGCTTTCAGGCCGACGTCAGCTCTTGTCGACGTTCCAGAAGGCGATGATGGTCGACTTCAGGAGGCCGGTGACGTTCTTGCGGAAGAACGTCGGCTGGCTGTACTGGCCGGTGACCGCCAGCGGCGAAACCTCGAACAGACGCTTGTGATAGGCCTCGGCGAGGCGCTTCTGGTCTGCCGGCGTGGCCGCCGCCAGGAACTGGTCGCGCAGCTTCATCGCTTCTTGGTCGCACGGCCAGCCGAACCAGTTCTTCTGCGCGCAGTCGGCGTTGACGGCGACGTTGGTCAGCGGGTGGTGCATGGAGACGCCGCCCCAGGTGGTGTGGAAGATGTTCCAGCCGCCCTGCTCCGGAGCCTCCTTCTTCGCCCGCCGGGTGACGATCGAGCCCCAGTCCGCCAGCACGACCTCGACGTTGCCGCCGATCGCCTTCAGCTTATCCGCGGTAACCAGCGTCATCGCGTGGAGCGAGGGAAGATCGGAGGCGCCGATGATGGTGATCTTCTCGCCCTTGTATCCGGACTCGGCAAGGAGCTGCCTCGCCTTGGCCATGTCGGCTTTCCTGTAGGGCTCCGATCCCGCGTCGGTGCCGAAGGGCGCGCCGCAGACGAAGTAGGAATAGCAGACGCTCCACAGCCGCTCGTCGTCACCGAAGCCGGCGCGGAGATAGTCGAGCTGGTCGACCATCATCTGCAGCGCCTGGCGCGCCTTCACGTTGTTGAAGGGCGGGTGCAGGTGGTTCGGGCGGATGACGCCGACCGCCGGAACCGGGAACAGCGCCTCCATCCTGACGTCCGGGTTGTTCTTGACCAGCTTCACCATGTCGAGCGGAGGCTGGTCGACCAGGTCGACCTCGCCCTGGTTGAGCGCGGCGATCGAGGTCGCGGAATCCGGGATGACCTTGTATTCGACCCGGTCGATCTTGACGACCTTGCCGCCGGAAAGCCCGCTCGGCGGCTCGGCGCGCGCCACGTAATCCTTGTTCCGGTCGTAGATGACCTTCGAGCCCGGGACCCACTCGGCCTTGTTGAAGGTGAAGGGACCGGAGCCGATGGTCTCGGTGACCACCGTGCCGATGTCGACCGAGGCCTCCTTCTCGCGCATGATGATCGGAAGCTGGCCGCCGGACGACGCGAGCGAGAAGAGGACCGGACCGTAGGGCTCCTTCAGCTTCAGGGTGAAGGTCTTGTCGTCGGTCGCCTCCAGCGACGCCATCCGGTCCTGGAGAGAGCCGCCGACCGAATCCTTCTTCATCCAGCGGGTCAGCGAGGCGACCACGTCCTTGGATGTCACCGGCGAGCCGTCATGGAACTTGAGGCCGGGGCGAAGCGTGAAGGTGTAGGTGAGGCTGTCGGCCGAGACCTTGTGGTCGGCGACCATCTGCGGCTTCGCCTCGAGCTTCTCGTCCCAGTTGTAGAGGAAGTCGTAGATCGCGACGCCGTGCATCAGCGTGATGGTGGCGGTGGTCGTAGTCGGGTCGAGAACCTTGAGGTCGGCGTGCGGCACCACCCGCAGCACCTTCTGGGCCGCGGCCGGCGTGGCCGCGAGTCCGATCGCAGCGGCGACGGCCATCGCCGCGCCGAAGATCCTGGGAATCGCTGTCATCGATGTCGTCTCCCTGATGATTGGCGGGAGCGAGGCCCCCTGACTCTTGCGGCTTCGCAGACCGCTCCCGCCTCCCGATGCAGGGAGGCTAGCAGTCCTGCGCCGTCACGAACAGATCGTAGGTAGCCCCCCTACCCACGCCCTTCTCCGCCCTCGGCCTTCTTCGCCCGCGAGAAGCGGACGAGGGCCATCTCGTCCAGGTCGTTCTGGTCGAGCTTCGCCAGACGTTGCGCTTCGCGCTTCTCGCGGTTGGCCTGGGTGATCTCAGCCTGCTTCAACTCGAGGAAGAGGCCGGAGAGCTCGTCGCGCACCCGCTCGACCTCGACGTCGGCGGCGCGGATCGCGTTCTCCGCGTCCGCGCGCCGCTTGAGGAAACGTTTGGCGTAGTTGGCGTAACCCTGGCCGGCCTCGTAGGACGCGCTCGCCGCCTGCTGTTCGCGCTTGAGCTCGGCCTCCAACGCGATCAGCGCCTGCCGGCAGGCCTCGGCCACGGCCTCGCGCTCGGCAAGCTCGCGCCGCTTCTCGTCGACGCGCCACTGCACCAGGCGGATGAGGCTGCCGAGATCCTTCACGTCATGCCGCGGGCGGCGGGTTGTTCAGGATCTGGGCGAGCTGGGCATAGCCGGTGGCGAGATCGCAGCGTTCGTCCTTATCCTGCTTGAGGAAGCCTTCCAGCAGCGGGTTGTAGGCGATCGCCTGGTCGACCTGGGGATCGGTACCGCGCCGATAGGCGCCGAGGCGGATCAGCTCCGCCATGTCCTCGTAGGTGCTGAGGAGCGCGCGGGCCCGCACCACCAGATCGTTCTCCTCGGGGTTGTTGCAGGCCGGCATGGCGCGCGAGATCGAGCGCAGCAGGTTGATCGCCGGATAGCGTCCGCGCTCGGCGATCTGGCGCTCCAGCACGATGTGGCCGTCGATGATGCCACGGACGGCGTCGGCGATCGGCTCGTTGTGGTCGTCGCCTTCGACCAGCACGGCGAAGAGGCCGGTGATCGCCCCCTTGCCGGTGCCGGGCCCGGCGCGTTCGAGCAGGCGCGGAAGCTCGGTGAAGACCGTCGGCGTGTAGCCCTTGGAGGCCGGCGGCTCACCGGCGGAGAGGCCGATCTCGCGCTGGGCCATGGCGAATCGCGTGATCGAATCGATCAGGCACAGCACCTCCATGTCCTGGTCGCGGAAGTACTCGCTCACGGTCAGCGTCAGGTAGGCGGCCTGGCGGCGCATCAGCGGCGATTCGTCCGAGGTCGCGACGACTATGACCGAGCGCGCCAATCCCTCGGGCCCGAGGATGTCCTGGATGAACTCCTGCACCTCGCGGCCGCGCTCGCCGACCAGGCCGATGACGTTGACGTCGGCCGAGGTATAGCGGGCGATCATCGACATCGTCACCGACTTGCCGACGCCCGAGCCGGCGAAGATGCCCATGCGCTGGCCTTCGACGGTGGTGAGGAAGGTGTTGAGGGCGCGCACGCCCAGATCGACCTTGCCGCCGAGGCGGCGGCGGGCATGGGCCGGCGGCGGGTTGGCCCGGAGCGGATAGGGGACGCGGCCGTTGCCGAGCGGGCCGAGGCCGTCCATCGGGTCGCCCATGGCGTTCACCACGCGGCCGAGCCAGGACTTGTCGGGAAAGGCGACGGGCTCGGATTCCGCCACCTCGGCCCGGCTGCCGACGCCGACCCCCTCGAGGCTGACGAAGGGCATGACCAGGGCCCGGTCCTTGCGGAATCCCACAACCTCGCAAGGCACCCGCCGGCCGCCGCGGGCAAGCAGATGGCAGCGGTCGCCGATCGAAAGCTGGCGTTCGACGCCGCCGACCTCGACCAGCATGCCGAGGATCGAGGCGACCCGGCCGAACAGCCGGTACTCCGACAGCTTCTCAAGCTGGTCGACGGCCTGTCTCAACGGGTTGACGTGCATCGGCCCAGCCCCACAAGGGTTTGATGATCCCGGCGGTCCCGCGTTTGTGATGCTGCGCCGGGCGGAGCGACGGCGCATCCTATCACGGAAGCGGGAGGAGGGCGCCCGTCGACCGTGCTGTTAACTAAGTTTTAGGAACTTGTTAATAGGATCGGTTAACCTTCATGGGGGTTAACGATGCGTGTCCTTCTGGTTGAAGACGATTCCGCCACCGCGCGGTCCATCGAGCTGATGCTCCGCTCCAGCGGCTTCGTCGTCGATACGAGCGAGCTCGGCGAGGACGGGATCGAGGGCGGCAAGCTCTACGACTACGACATCATCCTCCTCGACCTGATGTTGCCGGACATCGACGGCTATGAGGTGCTGCGGCGGCTCCGCACCCAGAAAGTGCGGACGCCAATCCTGATTCTTTCCGGCCTCTCGGAGATGGACAACAAGATCAAGGGTCTCGGCTTCGGCGCCGACGACTACCTGACCAAGCCCTTCGACCGCCGCGAGCTGATCGCGCGCATCCAGGCGATCGTGCGCCGGTCCAAGGGCCATGCCGCCTCGGTGCTCCGCACCGGGCGCCTTAGCGTCGACCTCGGCGCCCACAAGGTCGAGATCGACGGCAACCCCGTGCACCTGACTGCCAAGGAGTACGGCATTCTCGAGCTTCTCTCGCTCCGCAAGGGCACGACGCTGACCAAGGAGATGTTCCTCAACCACCTCTACGGCGGCATGGACGAGCCGGAGCCGAAGATCATCGACGTCTTCATCTGCAAGCTCCGGAAGAAGATCGCCAAGGCCTCCGGCGGCGACAACTTCATCGAGACGGTCTGGGGCCGGGGCTACGTGCTCAAGGACCCGGCCGAGGTGAAGGCCAAGGCGAGCTGACATCGCCGCCCGCCCCGGCCGCAAGCGCCGGCGCGGGGCCTTGTTTAGGCCAGCTTCAGCGTGAAGCCGACGCGGTCGGTGGACGCCTCCGTGACCACCTTGGCGCCGATCGCCTGGGCGAGGCGACCGACATAGGCGGCGCCGACGCTCCTCGGCTCGAGGCTGGCCGGATCCGGGGCCGTGCCGGCGGCAAACGCCGACAGGACGGCTTCGGCCACAGCCTCGATCCGCGCGCCCGTCCCGGTCGCGACCACGCGCCCGCCCGCCGGGGCGTCGACCGCGACCGCAAGCGTGCCGCCCCGCGGCAGGGATTCGGCGGCAAGCGCGATCAGCCCAGAGAGAACCTTGAGCCCGCTTCGCGGCAGGGCGGTCGCCGCGTCCTCGGGCCGGGCCGGCCAGTCGAGCGCGACCTTGCCGCCGGCGAGGAAACCCTCGGCGAAACCCCGCACCTGCTGGACGCTCTGGCCCTCGTCATGGCCGGCGAAACCGTAGGCGACGCGGAAGAAGGAGATCCGCTTCGTCGCCCGGTCGGCCGATGAGGCGACCAGGTCGAGGGCATCCTTCCGCGTGGTGTCGTCGAGCTCCGAAAGGAGCTCGACCCCGATGGCGATCGCACCGACCGGGTTGATCAGGTCGTGGCAGAGGCGGGAGGCAAGCATTTCCGCCAGCTTGAGATCGAAGGCGCTCATCGGTGTCCCTTGCATCGCGGTCAACCCATACGGCACGCGGCCGGATTTCCCAAGTTCCGTTCCGGCCCCGCCGTCCCGGCCGGGCGACGGGTACCCGTCGCCCGCACGGCCGACTTTGCCTATATTGCAAGCAGACCATCGGAGCCAACGCCTTTGTCCGCTGACCTCGCCCCCGGCGCCCTGGTGCGCCACCCCGACCGCCCGGACTGGGGCCTGGGCCAGGTCCAGTCGGCGATCGGCGGGCGCATCACCGTCAATTTCGAGAACGCCGGCAAGCTCCTGATCAACGCCGACGTGGTCACCCTCGAAGAAGTCGCCGCGGCGACCGAAGCGGAGTAGACTGCACGGCGATGTTTCGCGCCCTCATCCTCATCTTCGCCGTCTTCGGCGTGCCCGTCGTCGCCGCACTGACGGTGCCGTCGGTCGCGTTGGCGCAATCGAAGGAAGAAAAGGCCAAGAAGGCGAAGGAAAAGCAGCGGGGCGCGCCGGGCAAGAAGCAGGAGCCGGTAATCAGCCAGCTTCCGGGCATCAGCGACGACGCCCGATGCCAAGCGGAGATCGCTGTTGCCGCCTTCAAGCGGCTGGGGGCTCTATCGGTGCTGCTCTACATGCCGAGCGGGCTCGCCAACGCCGCCGCCGCCGGCAACACCGCCGCTTTCGGCTATTGCGCGCAGAATCCGAAAGCCTGCGCCGACTCGGCCGAGGTGCTGCTGCCCAAGGTCGGCGAGCTGCCGCCGAGCTGCGAAGACGGCTAACCCGAGACCAGCCGCTCGGCCGCAGCCAGATCCTCCGGCGTATTGACGTTGAAGAACGGGTCGACGGGATCGGCCGGGAAATCGACGATGGCGAGACGGTGACGCCCGGTCCAGGCGTCGACCTTGCGCACACCCTCCTCGGTGACCGCCCGACGGAGATCTTCCCTGAGACTGAGCGGCCAGAGACCGATGACCGGGTGTGGGCGGCCATGTGAGGCGACGCAGACGAGTTCGGCCCCCTCCTCGGTGGCGACGATCAGGCGTGAGACGAGGTCGCGCGGCAGGAATGGCGCATCGGTCGCCGCCGTCGCGATCCAGACCGCGTCGGGCGCGTGGGCCGCGGCCCAGTCGAGCCCGGCCAGCACGCCGGCAAGCGGGCCGGCGAACCCTTCGACCGAATCCGCGACCACCGGCAACCCGGTCGCGGCGAAGCGCCGGGGATCGCCATTGGCATTGAGGATGATCGGCCCGACCTGGGGCCTCAGGCGATCGATGACGCGTTCGAGGATGGGCCGGCCGCCGAGCAGCCTCAAGCTCTTGTCGCCGCCGCCCATGCGCCGGGACTGTCCCCCGGCCAGCAGGACGCCGACGACGCTCCGGGTCATCGCGGCTACGCCGCCTTCTGGCTCAGGGCGGCCTCGATCGCGGCGATCGCGGCATCGGCCTTGGTCGCATCGGGTCCGCCGGCCTGGGCCATGTCCGGGCGGCCGCCGCCGCCCTTGCCGCCGAGTGCCACGGCGCCGGCCTTCACCAGGTCGACCGCGCTTACCCGCGCCGTCAGGTCGTCGGTGACGCCGACGACGAGCGAGGCCTTGCCGTCTTCGCGCGCCACCAGGACGACGACGCCCGAGCCGATCTCCTTCTTCAGCGCATCGACCATGCTCTTGAGCTCGCGTGCCGGCACGCCGTCGAGCGTGCGCGCCGCCAGCGTGACGCCGCCGACCGAACGGTTCGCCGCGGGTGCCGCGCCGCCGCCTCCGAGCGCCAGCGCCTTCCGGGCTTCGGCGAGCTCGCGCTCCAGCTTGCGGCGGTCCTCGACGAGCTGAGCGACCCGGGCCGGAAGCTCGGCCGGCGCCGACCGTGCCGCCGCCGCCGCCGCCTGGAGCAGCCTCTCCTCCTCGGCGACATAGGCCAGCGCGCCCGCACCGGTCGTCGCCTCGATACGACGAGTGCCGGCCGCGACCGCGCCTTCCGAGACGACCTTGAAGAGCCCGATGTCGCCGGTGCGCTCGACATGGGTTCCGCCGCAGAGCTCGACCGAGAACTTCCCGCCCTCGGCCCCGCCCATGGCGACGACCCGGACCTCCTCGCCGTACTTCTCGCCGAACAGCGCCATGGCGCCGGCGGCGACCGCGTCGTCCGGCGTCATCAGCGTCGTGCCGACCGGCTGGTTGAGCCGGACGCGGGCGTTTACCTCGTTTTCGATCGCCGACAAATCGCCTGCCTCGATCGCGCGGGGGTGGCTGAAGTCGAAGCGGAGCCGGTCGGGCGCCACCAGCGAGCCCTTCTGCGTCACGTGCTCGCCGAGCCGGCGACGGAGCGCCTCGTGCAAAAGATGGGTCGCCGAGTGGTTGGCGCGGAGCCGGCGGCGGCGCTCGGCGTCGATCTCCGCCGCCGTCGTGTCGCCGAGCTTGACCGTTCCCTTGACGACCTTGCCGAGATGGACGTGCAGGTCGCCCAAGCGCTTCACTGTGTCCGTGACCTCGATGCGGGCGCCCGATGCCGTCACGATCGTACCGGTGTCGCCCACCTGGCCGCCGGACTCGGCGTAGAACGGCGTCTGGTTGAGCACGACCGCGACTTCGCCGGACGCGACCTCGGCGACCGGCTTGCCGCCGGCCACCAGCGCGTCGACGCGCGCCTCGGCCCGGTCGGTCGCGTAGCCCAGGAAGTCGGTGGCCCCCGCCTTCTCGCGGATCTCGAACCAGACACGGTCGGTCGCCGCCTCGCCGGAGCCGGTCCACGCCGCCCGCGCCGCCGCCCGCTGGCGCTCCATCGCGGCTTCGAAGCCGGCCATGTCGAGGTTGAAGTCCTGGCCGCGGAGGATGTCGGCGGTGAGATCGACCGGGAAGCCGAAGGTGTCGTAGAGGCGAAAGGCGACCTCGCCCGGCAGCGTGCCGCCACTCCCGAGCTTCTTGGTCTCGTCGCCGAGGAGCTTGAGGCCACGGTCGAGGGTCTGGCGGAAGCGTGTCTCCTCCAGCTTGAGCGTCTCGGCGATCAGCGACTGGGCGCGGCCGAGCTCGGGATAGGCCAAGCCCATCTGCGCGACCAGGGTCGGCACCAGCCGCCACAGCACCGGCTCGCTCGCCCCCAGCATGTGCGCGTGGCGCATGGCGCGGCGCATGATGCGGCGGAGCACGTAGCCGCGCCCCTCGTTCGACGGCATGACGCCGTCGGCGATGAGGAAGCTGGACGAGCGGATGTGGTCGGCGATGACCTTGTGCGAGGCGCGCTGCGGCCCGTCCGGCGGCACGCCCGTCAGCTCGGCCGAGGCCAGCACCAGCGAGCGGAGGATGTCCGTATCGTAGACATCGTGCTTGCCCTGGAGGATCGCGGCGACGCGTTCGAGCCCCATGCCGGTGTCGATCGACGGGCGCGGCAGCGGCACGCGCTTGCCCGGCTCGATCTGCTCGTACTGCATGAAGACGAGGTTCCAGAACTCGAGGAAGCGGTCGCCGTCCTGCTCGGGCGAGCCGGGCGGGCCGCCCCGGACCTCGTCGCCTTGATCCAGGAAGATCTCCGAGCACGGGCCGCAGGGGCCGGTGTCGCCCGCCGACCAGAAGTTGTCGGATGTCGCGATGCGGATGATCTTGTCGTCGGAGAACCCGGCGATCTTCTTCCACAGGCCCGCCGCCTCGTCGTCCTCGTGATAGACGGTGACCAGCAGCTTGTCCTTCCGCAGGCCGAGATCCTTCGAGACGAAACCCCAGGCGAGCTCGATCGCGCGCTCCTTGAAGTAGTCGCCGAAGGAGAAGTTGCCGAGCATCTCGAAGAAGGTGCAGTGGCGCGCGGTGTAGCCGACGTTCTCCAGGTCGTTGTGCTTGCCGCCGGCGCGGACGCATTTCTGGGCGGTGGATGCCCGGACGTAGCTGCGCTTCTCGACGCCGGTGAACAGGTTCTTGAACTGAACCATGCCGGCCGAGACGAACATCAGCGTCGGATCGTTGCGCGGCACCAGCGGGCTCGAGGCCACGATCTCATGGTCGTGGCGGCGGAAATACTCGAGGAAGCCGGTGCGGATGTCGTTCGCCGAAGTCATGGCTAAGGGGTGCCCTTGCGCGGAGGTCCGGCCGGGCGCGGTTGAGACGATCGGCGATCCCGGGAAAACGCTTCTATCCCCAGGCTTTGGGCGTGTCTAGGCACCATTCCGAACTCTTCCGCGGGGATTCCCCGACGATCCCGGCGCCTGCGGCCGGCCGGAGCCGCTTCGGGGTTGCATCGGCGGGCATGGTCGGATCATCTGGCGGCGGACGTTTCCTCCGGAGCCGATGACCCGATCGCGACCGATGGACCCGGCGCTCGAGGCCGAGCTTGCCCGCGGCGTGGCCCTCCACCGCGCCGGACGCGCCGCCGACGCCGAAGCCGCCTACCGCGCGCTGCTGTCGAAGGCGCCCGACCATGCCCACGCGCTCAACTACCTCGGCACGCTGCTGGCCGCGGGCGGGCGGGCGGGCGAAGGCATCGAGCTGCTCAAACGCTCCGTCAGACAGGCACCCACAGTGCCGGAGCTACACCTCAACCTCGCGGATGCGTTGGCGGCGGCGGGACACCTGGAAGCGGCCGAGTCCGTTCTCAAGCGCGCGGTCCAGCAGCGGCGGAGCCCTGAGGCGCTGACCAAGCTCGGGATGCTGCTGCTGCGCCAGGGCAAGCCGCAGCCGGCGGCGCATCGGCTCGAGCAGGCGCTCAAGCTCGACCCCGGCCATCTCCAGGCGCGCCACAGCCTCGCCATCCTCCGCGCCCAGCTCGGGGACACAGCGGCGGCAGGGAGGCTGCTGCGAGACACCCTTGCACTCGCTCCCGGCCATATCGATGCCCTCAACGCGCTGGCCATGCTCGATCAGAAGTCAGGTGATCTTGCATCGGCGGCGACACGGCTGCGGCGCGTGGTCGGCCTGTCGCCGCTGTTCTCTGCGGCACTCGGCAACCTCGCCGTCGTCCTCGATCAGCAGGGTAAGAAAGACGAGGCGACAGGTCATTTCCGGCAGGCCCTCGCGCTTCTGCCCGGCGAGGCGCCGGCCTGGACCAATCTCGCCAACCTCGCTCAGGACCGCGGACGCCCATCGACGGCGGAGCGACTTCTCAGGCGAGCTCTCTGCGGGCAAAAGGAGAGCGCCGGGATCTGGAGCAATCTCGGACGGGCCCTCAATGCCCAGGGCCGGACGCCGGCGGCGATCGCGGCCTACCGGCGCGCGCTCACCGTCGACCCCACGCACCTGCCGGCGCGAAGCAACCTGCTCTTCGCCCTCAGCTACGCCGCCGAGACGACCAACGACCTGCTGTTCGACACAGCCCGGCGCAGCCTCGACGGCTTCGGCCTCAAGGAGCGCGAGCGGCCACCGCGCCGGGAGGCCGCAGGACGCCTCAAGATCGCCGTCGCCTCGACCGACCTCCGCGACCATCCGGTCGGCCGCAACGTCCTCGGCATCTTCGAACACCATCAGCGGGTCGAGCTCCACGCCTTCGTCGATGCCGTCGCCGACGACCCGATGACGGCGGCGTTTCGCCGCCATGCGGACGGCTGGCGGTCGACCGTCGGCCTCGCCGACGCCGAGGTCGCGGACGAGATCCGGCGGAGCGGCATGGACGCGCTGGTGGTGCTGGCCGGCCACACCTCGCACAACCGCCCGCTGCTCGCCGCCTGCCGCGGCGCGCCGGTCCAGATCAGCTTCCACGACCTGCTGACGAGCGGCCTTCCGGCGATGGACTGGTGGGTGACCGACCGGGTCCTCCACCCCGACGCGACGGCGGAGGGGTTCGTCGAGCGCCTCTGGCGCCTGCCCAACTTCTATCTGCACCGGCCGCCGGCCGACCGGCCCGGCCTCACCCCGCTTCCGGGGGACGAGCGGGGCCACGTCACCTTCGTGTCGTGCAACCACCCGGCCAAGCACACGCCGGAGGTGGTAGCGCTTTGGGCCCGCGTCCTCGACGGCGTTCCCGGCTCGCGGCTCCTCCTCAAGTATCTCGACGTCTACGGCGACGACGCGGTCAGGCGGCGCTACCTGGAGCTGTTCGAGGGACACGGCATCGCCCCGGATCGGCTCGAGTTCCGCACCGGCCGCCTGTCGCAACGCGACCAGCTGGCGCTCCTCGGCGAGGGCGACATTGCGCTGGATCCGTTCCCGTTCAACGGCTCGACCACCACCTTTGAGTCGCTGTGGATGGGTGTCCCGGTGGTGACGCTGGCCGGCGACCGCTTCGTCGGTCGCGTCGGCGCGAGCGTCTTGACCCAGCTCGGCCTCGAAGAGCTGATCGCCGGCGACCGGGAGTCCTACGTGAGCACGGCGATCGATCTCGCCGGCGATCGGCGCCGGCTGGCGGCGCTGCGCCGGGATCTTAGGAGACGCCTGCTCGCCTCGCCCCTCTGCGACGCCCCCGGCTACACCCGTACGTTCGAGGCCGCGCTCATCGAGATGGCGGGGTAGGACCCAAACGCGGCGCGGCGGCAGGGCGCCCCGTCCACCAAGTCGCCCGGCCGCCGCGTCCTCGCGCTCGACCCCTTGGAGCCGCCGGCTATTCGCTGGCGGCCAAGCTCTCCGAGCTCAGCATCTTTTCGCCGACCGGGCCGGCGTTCTCGCGGATCGCCCGCTCGATCTGCTGGGCCATGTCCTTGTTCTCGCGAAGGAAGGTCTTGGCGTTCTCGCGGCCCTGGCCGATGCGCTGGCCGGCGTAGGAGAACCAGGCGCCTGACTTCTCGACGATGTTGGCGGCGACGCCGAGGTCGACCAGCTCGCCGACCTTGGACACGCCCTCGCCATACATGATGTCGAACTCGACTACCCGGAACGGCGGCGCCATCTTGTTCTTCACCACCTTGACCCGGGTCTGGTTGCCGATCACCTGCTCCTTCTCCTTGATCGCGCCGATACGGCGGATGTCGAGACGGACCGAGGCGTAGAACTTGAGCGCGTTGCCGCCGGTCGTCGTCTCGGGATTGCCGAACATGACGCCGATCTTCATGCGGATCTGGTTGATGAAGATGACCATGCAGCGGGACTTCGAGATCGATCCCGTGAGCTTGCGCAAGGCCTGGCTCATCAGCCGCGCCTGGAGTCCGACATGGGTGTCGCCCATCTCGCCCTCGAGCTCGGCCCGCGGCACCAGCGCCGCCACGGAGTCGACCACCAGCACGTCGATGGCGCCCGAACGCACGAGCGTGTCGGCGATCTCGAGGGCTTGCTCGCCGGCATCCGGCTGGCTGATCAGGAGCTCGTCGACATCGACGCCGAGCTTCTTCGCATAGCCCGGGTCGAGCGCATGCTCGGCATCGACGAAGGCGCAGGTGCCGCCGGCCTTCTGCGCCTCGGCGATGACGTGGAGCGCCAGCGTGGTCTTGCCCGAGCTTTCCGGCCCATAGATCTCGACGACGCGCCCGCGCGGCAGGCCGCCGATGCCGAGCGCGATGTCGAGGCCGAGCGATCCCGTGGAGATCACTTCGGCTTCGGTCGACACCGGCCGCTGGCCCAGCTTCATCACCGAGCCCTTGCCGAAGGCGCGCTCGATCTGGGCGAGCGCGGCTTCCAACGCCTTGGTCTTGTCCACGCCGTCCCTTTCGACCACTCGGAGAGCTGCTGACATCGGATGGGATCCCCTCTTGCCATGGCGCCCTCAGCGGCGCAACGAACCCGATCGTGCCTATTTTGTTCTCCGATTTCAAGAGAAAAACTTCACGTTTTGTTCCGCCCGTCTTAGCGACTGAAAGAGAAGCCATTCTGACGTTTCCGGCCCTCGCTTGACGGAGTTCGGGCCGACCCGCACGATCCCCGCCGGCGGCGTTTCGCCGGCCCCTCCCTGGCCGGACGACACGCCGGCCATTCGCTTCTCTCCGACCCCCAAGGACCGACCCCCATGATTCGGAAGACACTCATCCGGCTCGCGACCGGCACGGCCATCGCCGCCGCCCTCGCGCTCCCGGCCCATGCCCAGAAGAAGACCACGCTGGTCATCGGTCTCGACATCTCGGACGGGCGGAACTACGACCCGGCGCGCTCGGCCGACCTGACGCCGCCGCTCACCATGGGCGCGGTCTCCGACACGCTCCTGACCCTCTCGACCGACGACCTCGTCAACGTCAAGCCGTCGCTGGCGACGACGTGGACTCTGGTCAACAACGCCGCCGCCTGGCGCTTCCAGCTCCGCCCCGGCGTCAAGTTCTGGAACGGCGACGTGATGACCGCCGAGGACGTCAAGTTCTCGCTCGACCGCCTGGTCAACGTGAAGGACCAGCCGGCCAGCTACGCCGCCAACATGGGCGAGGTGACGATCGTCGGCCCGATGACGGTCGAGATCGCCATGAAGAACCCGAAGGAGCCGCTGCTGCTCGACCTGACGGCACCGTCCTTCGCCATCTACTCGGCCAAGGTCGCCAAGGCCAACGGCGCCGTCTCCACGCCCGGCGCCGACCAGACCGACAAGGCGACCCAGTGGCTCAACAACAACTCCGCCGGCACCGGTCCCTACTACATGACCGGCTGGGAGCGGAACGTCAGCGTCACCATGCAGAAGAACCCCAACTACTGGGGCACGCCCGCCGCCTTCGAGCGGGTCGTCGTCCGCCATATCGCCGACGGCGCCGCCCAGCTTCTCGCCGTCCGCCGCGGCGACGTCGACATCGCCATGAACCTCTCGGCCGAGCAGCTCGACAGCCTCAAGGGCAACGCCGACGTCACCGTCATCCAGGGCGGCTCGACCGACACGCTCTATTTCATGATGACCAGCAATCCGGATATGAACGCGACGCTCGCCAAGAAGGAGGCCCGTCAGGCGGTGGCCGCCGCCATCGACTATGACGGCCTGATCAAGGGCCTGGTCGGCGGCTTCGCCGACCGGCCGCCGTCGTTCCTGCCGGCGGGCATCGCCGGGACCACG
Source organism: Alphaproteobacteria bacterium (assembly GCA_009694025.1). Lineage (GTDB taxonomy): Bacteria > Pseudomonadota > Alphaproteobacteria > SHVZ01 > SHVZ01 > SHVZ01. Next base: position 63,408 of record SHVZ01000006.1, read on the forward strand.
CTCGAGCAGACCAAGGAGTTCGGCTTCAAGGAAGACCTGACGAAGGCGAAGGCGTTGCTGGCCGCGGCCGGCGTGCCCAACGGCTTCGAGTTCGAGCTGATCTATCCGAACGCCGCCTATTTCTCGACCTCCTACCAGTTGATGACGCAGAAGATCCAGGCGGACCTGGCGCGCGTCGGCATCAAGATGACCTTGAAGCCGATGGACAACGTCAACTGGCGGGCCCAGTTCAACGGCGCCAAGTCCCAGGCGACCATCGCGCCGTGGAACTCGCCCTCGCCGAACCCCTACCTCTGGACCGGCGCCTCGGTGCAGCGCGTCGCCAAGCGCATGGGCTGGGATCCGTCGAAGGAGATCAACGACCTGGTCTCGCAGGGTGCCGCCGAGAACGACGTCGCCAAGCAGGCGACGATCTACAAGCGCTACCAGCAGATCCTGATCGAGAACGCCAACTACGCGACCCTGATGCAGCCGATCTACCGGGTCGCCGCGCACAAGAACGTCGCCAACGTCAAGCTGACGCCGAACGTCTGGAAGATGGAGCTGGCGCAGATCAAGCCGGCGTCGTGACCATCGGCTGACCTAGCCGTCATCAGGTGTTCCGCTACCTGGTGATGCGCGTCGCCGGCATGGCCGTCATGGCCGTGCTGGCGACGCTCGTCGTCTTCCTGATCGCGACGCAGGTGCCGGGCGATCCCGTGCTGGCCCAGCTCGGCGACCTCCAGGCCTCCGACCCGCAGATGGTCGCCCGCTATCGCGCCCGCTGGGGGCTCGATCGGCCGCTGTGGGAGCAGTACTGGATCTTCATCTCCGGCATCTTTCACGGCGATTTCGGCATGTCGATCTCGACCCAGCGTCCGGTCTTCGACGACATCCGCCAATACGCGCCGGCGACCGTCGAGCTGGCGACGATCTCCTTCCTGCTCTCGATCCTGGTCGGCGTGCCCCTAGGCGTGCTCGCCGCCGTCCGCCGCGATAGCTGGATCGACAACGTCGCCAGGTTCATCTCGCTCGCCGGCGTCTCCTCGCCGACCTTCTGGCTCGCCTTCATCATGCTGGCCCTCTTCTACGGCGGCCTGCAGATCGCCCCCGGGCCCGGCCGCATCGACCTCGCCTTCCTGCCGCCGCGGCCGGTGACCGGGCTCTACCTGATCGACGCGGCGCTGGCCGGCGATTGGCCGGCCTGGCGCAACGTCGCTGCGCACCTCATCCTGCCGGCCATCGTGCTGGCCTCCGGCACGCTCGGCCTGATCACCCGCACGACCCGCGCCAGCATGCTGGAGGCGATGACCCAGGACTACGTCCGCGTCGCCCGCGCCAAGGGTTTGACCGAGCGTAAGGTCGTGCTCGGCCACCTGCTGCCGAACGCGCTGATCCCCGTGGTGACGCTGGGCGGCCTCGCCTACGCCGTGCTGCTGACCGGCGCGGTGATGACCGAGACGATCTTCTCGTGGCCCGGGCTCGGCCGCTACACCTTCCGGAGCGCGGTCGCCCTCGACTTCCCGGGCATCATGGGGATCACGCTGATCGTCGCCGTCGTCTATCTCGTGATCAACCTCCTGACCGACCTCTCCTACGCGCTACTCGACCCGAGGGTCGCGCGCGAGCGCGCCGAATAGCATGACCGCGGCCGCCGACGACGCCGCAGCCACGGCCTGGCAGGCCGGCCGGCACGGACGCTGGCGCCGGCGCTACGGCCTCGCCGCCTTCGGCGCGGCGATCGTCGCGCTGTGGCTGGTCGTGGCGTTGGCCGCCCCGCTCATCGCGCCCTACCGCTTCGACGGCGCCGACGTCACCATCCGCCTGATGCCGCCCTCGGCCGAGCACTGGCTCGGCACCGACGCGCTCGGCCGCGACGTGCTCTCGCGCCTGATCTGGGGCAGCCGCATCTCGCTCTTCGCCGGCATCGTCGTCGTCGCCATCGGCGCCGGGCTCGGCGTCGTCGTCGGCGGCATCGCGGCCTATGCCGGCGGCAAGGCCGAGGAGCTGATGATGCGGGTGACCGACCTCGTCCTCTGCTTTCCGCCGATCATCCTCGCCATGGCGATCGCCGCCGCGCTCGGCATTGGCGTCCGCAACACCATCCTCGCCATGCTCATCGTGTGGTGGCCGAAGTTCGCCCGGCTCGCCCGCAGCCTGGTCCTGGTCCAGCGCTCCCAGGAATACGTCGAGGCCGCCGTGGTCATGGGCTACGGCCCCGGCCGCATCCTCTTCCGCCACATCGTGCCGAACGCCATCGGCCCGCTGGTCGTGCTGGTCACCCTCGACGTCGGCCAGGCGATCATCACCTTCGCCGGCTTGAGCTTCCTCGGGCTCGGCGTCATCCCGCCGATGCCGGAATGGGGCGCGATGGTCTCCGAGGGCCGCGAGCTGGTCGACCAGTGGTGGGTCGCGACCTTCCCCGGCCTCGCGATCCTCTCGGTCGTGGTCGGCTTCAACTTCCTCGGCGACGGCATCCGCGACTGGCTCGATCCGAAGTCGCGCCGCCGATGACCGACGCAGCCCCGCCGCTGCTCCAGGTCCGGAACCTCCGGACCGAGTTCCAGACCGACGCCGGCCCGATCCGGGCGGTCGAGGGCGTCAGCTTCGACATGCGTCCGGGCGAGACGGTGGGCATCGTCGGCGAGTCCGGCTCCGGCAAGAGCGTGACCGCGCTCTCCATCCTGCGCCTGCTTGCCGACAATGCCCGCATCGCCGAAGGCAGCATCTCCTTCCGCGGCCAGGACCTCGCGACGTTGAGCGAGGAGGAGATCCGGCGGCTCCGCGGCGGCGAGATCTCGATGATCTTCCAGGACCCGCTGACCTCGCTGAACCCGGTCTTGCGCATCTCGCGCCAGCTGGTCGAGGGCATGCTCGCCCATGGCCGCCTCAACCAGGTGGAGGCGCTAAAGCACGGCATCGACCTGCTCGCCCGCATGGGAATCAACGCGCCCGAGCGTGCGGTCAACGGCTACCCGCACGAGTTCTCCGGTGGCATGCGCCAGCGCGTCATGCTGGCGATGGGCTTTGCCAACAACCCGAGCCTGCTGATCGCCGACGAGCCGACGACGGCCCTCGACGTCACCATCCAGGCGCAGATCCTCGACCTCCTGAAGGCGCTGAACCGCGAGTTCGGCACCGCGGTTCTGTTGATCAGCCACGACCTCGGCGTCATCGCCAGCGTCTGCGAGCGCGTCCTCGTCATGTACGCCGGCGAGGTCGTCGAGGAGGGGCCGACCGAGGACCTGCTGGCCGACCCCCGCCACCCCTACACCTGGGCGCTGCTCAACGCGGTGCCGCGTCTCGACCGGGAGCCGCCGGCGGACAAGCGTCTGACGGCGATCGAGGGGGTGCCGCCGGATTCCTCGAAGCCGATGGCCGGCTGCCGGTTCCGGGTGCGCTGCCCCTTCGCCATCGAGCGCTGCACCGAGCATCCCGATCTCCTGCCGGTCGCCGAAGGACGCCGCGCCCGTTGCTGGGTGACCCAGGGCGGAGAGCGGCTGCTCAAGCCGGCGGCGGCGGCGGCCACCGCCGCCGCCAGCCTCACGGAAGCCGGCCGGCCGATGCTGGAGCTTCGCGGCGTGGTCAAGCACTACCCGCTCCGGCGCGATGCCTTGTTCTCGACCAAGAAGGTGGTGCGCGCGGTCGACGGCATCGACCTCGACATCCGCCGGGGCGAGACGGTGGGCTTGGTCGGCGAGTCCGGATCCGGCAAGTCGACCATCGCGCGCCTGATCACCCGCATCCAGAAGCCGACCTCGGGCTCGATCCGCTTCGGCGAGGTCGACCTCGCGACCGCCGACCGCCGGGTGCTGCGGCCGCTCCGCCGGCGGATCCAGATGATCTTTCAGGATCCCTACGCTTCCCTGAACCCACGCATGACCGTCGGGCAGATCCTGGCCGAGCCGCTCCGCTTCCACCGGCTGGTCCGTGGCGAGGCCCAGGCGAGGGTGCGGGTCGGCGAGCTCCTCGACATGGTCGGGCTCCCGGTCGGCTCCGCCGAGCGCTACCCGCACGAGTTCTCCGGCGGCCAGCGTCAGCGCATCGGCACCGCGCGCGCGCTTGCGGTCGAGCCCGAGCTGATCATCGCCGACGAGCCGATCTCCGCCCTCGACGTCAACATCCGGGCCCAGATCATCAACCTCTTCGTCGGATTGCAGCAGCGCTTAGGCTTGACCTTCCTGTTCATCGCCCACGACCTCGCGGTCGTCCGCCAGGTTTCCGACCACATCGTCGTCCTCTACCTCGGCAAGGTGATGGAGGTGGCCGCCGCCCGCGACCTCTTCGCCGAGCCGCTGCACCCCTACACGCGCTCGCTGATCTCGGCGGCGCCGATCCCGGATGCCGCGGTCGAGCGCCGGCGCGAGCACATCCGCCTGACGGGCGAGCCGCCGAGCCCGGTCAACCCGCCTTCGGGCTGCCGCTTCCGCACGCGCTGTCCGATCGCTCAAGGCATCTGCGCCGAGGTCGAGCCGCCGCTCGCCGAGCTCAGGACCGGCCACCGCGCCGCCTGCCATTTTCCGGGGCAGATGTAGGGCCGCGCTTATCGCGGCGATCTGTGGTGCGGCGCACCGGCGGCCGATATAGTGGGACGCACCCGACCGGACTTAAGAGCCGGCGGCCAAGGGAGGCGGAATGTCGGAGATCGTCCTCGAAACCGAGGGCCTCACCATGGAATTCGCGGGTTTCGTCGCCGTCCGCGACGTCGCCCTGAAGATCCGCCGCGGCTCGATCCACGCCCTGATCGGCCCGAACGGGGCCGGCAAGACCACCTGCTTCAACCTGCTGACCAAGTTCCTCAGCCCGACCCGCGGTCGCATCCGGCTGAAGGGCGTCGACATCACCCGCGCCCGGCCGGCCGACATCGCGCGCGCCGGCATGGTCCGCTCGTTCCAGATCTCCGCCGTCTTCGGCCACCTGAGCGCGCTCGAGAACGTGCGGGTGGCGTTGCAGCGGAAGCTCGACACCTCCTTCCACTTCTGGCGTCCGGAAGGCACGCTCGAGGTGCTGAACGAGCGCGCGATGGAGCTCCTGGAGGCGGTCGGCCTCGCCGACTTCCGCGACATCGCCGCGGTTGAGCTCGCCTATGGCCGGAAGCGCGCGCTCGAGATCGCAACCACGCTTGCGCTCGATCCGGAAGTGATGCTGCTGGACGAGCCGATGGCCGGCATGGGCCACGCGGACATCGAGCGCACCGTGAAGCTGATCCGCCGGGTCGCCGCCAACCGCACGGTGGTGATGGTCGAGCACAACATGAAGGTGGTCGCCAACCTCTCCGACCGCATCACCGTGCTGCAGCGGGGCGAGATCCTGGCCGAAGGGGCCTACGCCGAGGTCAGCCGCGATCCCCGCGTCATCCAGGCCTATATGGGCAGCCGGCATGCCTGAGCCGCTCCTCAAGGTCGCCGGCCTCAACGCCTTCTACGGCGAATCCCACGTGCTGCACGGCGTCGACCTCGAGGTCGGGGCCGGCGAGCTGGTGACGCTGCTCGGGCGCAACGGCGCCGGCAAGACGACGACGCTCAAATCGGTGGTCGGCATGATCGCCGACCGCCGCGGTTCGGTCGCCTACCAGGGCCACGAGCTGATCGAGCTGCCGTCCCACGTCATCGCCCGGCTCGGCCTCGCCTTCTGTCCCGAGGAGCGCGGCATCTTCGCCTCGCTCGACGTCGGAGAGAACCTGATGCTGCCGCCGGAGATCGCCCCCGGCGGCATGGGCCTCGACGACATCTTCCGACTGTTCCCCAACCTCAAGGAGCGGCTGCGGAGCCAGGGGACCAAGCTATCGGGCGGCGAACAGCAGATGCTGGCGATCGCCCGCATCCTCAGGACCGGCGCCCGCCTCCTGCTCCTCGACGAGCCGACCGAGGGCCTGGCTCCGGTGATCATCGAGCAGATCGGCGCCTGCATCGGCGAGCTCAAGGCCAAGGGCTTCACCATTCTCCTGGTCGAGCAGAACTTCCGCTTCGCCACCGAGGTCGCCGACCGCTTCTACGTGATGGAGAACGGCCGTATCGTCGACGAAATCGGGCGCGCCGACCTCGACCGGCGACGAACCGACATCGAGGCCTATCTCGGGGTATAAACTGCACCAGCGACAATGGATAAGGAGGACTTCGCCATGAAACTCAAGACTGCGCTCGCGCTCCTGGCTCTCGCCGGCATGACCGGCGTCGCCAACGCCCAGCTCTCGGACGGCGTGCTCAAGATCGGCGTGCTCAACGACCAATCCGGCCTTTATGCCGACGTGACCGGCCAGGGCTCGGTCATCGCCGCGCGCATGGCGGTCGAAGACTTCGGCGCCGCCGCCAAGGGCATCAAGGTCGAGATCGTCTTCGCCGACCACCAGAACAAGCCGGATGTCGGCTCGGCCATCGTGCGTCAGTGGATCGACCGCGACGGCGTCGACGTCATCGCCGACGTCCCGACCTCGTCGGTGGCCCTCGCGGTCAACGAGATCGTCAAAGAGAAGAACAAGATGTTCCTGGTCTCCGGCGCGGCATCGGCGGCCCTGACCGGAAGCGCGTGCACGCCCAACACCGTGCACTGGACCTACGACAACTGGGCCCTCGCCAACGGCACCGCCAAGGCGATCGTCCAGGCCGGCGGCGACTCCTGGTACTTCCTCACCGCCGACTACGCCTTCGGCCACGACCTCGAGGCCCAGGTCGCCGCCGTGGTGAAGGGTGCCAACGGCAAGGTCGTGGGCGCCGTCCGCCATCCGCTGTCGACCGCCGACTTCTCCTCCTTCCTGCTCCAGGCCCAGGCGTCCAAGGCCAAGGTCATCGGCCTTGCCAACGCCGGCGGCGACACCACCAACGCGATCAAGCAGGCGGGCGAGTTCGGCATCGCCAAGGGCGGCCAGAAGCTCGCCGGCCTCCTCATCTTCGTCACCGACGTGCATTCGCTCGGCCTCCAGATCGCCCAGGGCCTGCAGTTCACCGAGTCCTTCTACTGGGATCAGAACGACGCCAGCCGCGCCTTCACCAAGCGCTTCGCCCCGCAGGTCAAGGGCAACCACCCGACCATGATCCATGCCGGGGTCTACGCCGGCGTCACCCACCTCCTGAAGGCGGTCGAGGCGGCGAAGACCGACGACGGCGCCAAGCTGGTCGCCAAGATGAAGGAGCTGCCGACCGACGATCCGCTGTTCGGCAAGGGCCGCATCCGCGAGGACGGCCGCAAGGTCCACGACATGTATCTGTTCGAGGCCAAGACCCCGGCGGAATCGAAGCATCCGTGGGACTACTACAAGCTCGTTCGCACGATCCCGGCCGCCGAAGCCTTCCGTCCGCTCGCCGACGGCGGCTGCTCGCTGGTCAAGAAGGGCTGATCCACCGGCAACGGAGTGTGCGGCTCACCCCCACCCAGCGCGACAACGCTTCGCGTTGCGCGTACCTCCCCCGTCGAGGGGGAGGGTTAGGGTGGGGGGCGATCCGCCGGCCATCGATTCCGGCAGCAAGGGCATCTCCGCTCCGATCGCGTGATGGACTTCTTCGGCATCCCTCCCCAGGCATTGCTCGGCCAGCTCCTGCTCGGCCTGATCAACGGCGCCTTCTACGCCATGCTGAGCCTGGGGCTCGCCGTCATCTTCGGGATGCTCAACATCATCAACTTCACCCACGGCGCCCAGTACATGATGGGCGCCTTCGCCGCCTATTTCCTCCTGCACTATCTCGGTCTCGGCTACTGGTGGGCCCTGATCCTGGCCCCGATCGGCGTCGGCGCGGTCGGTGTCGCGATCGAGCGCACCATGTTGCGCCACCTCTACAAGCTCGACCACCTCTACGGCCTCCTGCTGACCTTCGGCTTGGCCCTCGTCGTCCAGGGGCTGTTCCAGAACGAGTTCGGCTCCTCGGGCCTGCCCTACCGCATCCCGGCCGAGCTGCAGGGCGGACAGAACCTCGGATTCATGTTCCTGCCCAACTACCGGGCCTGGGTGGTCTTAGTCTCGCTCGCGGTCTGCCTCGCCACCTGGTTCCTGATCGAGCGCACCCGGCTCGGGGCCTATCTCCGCGCCGCGACCGAGAACCCGGCGCTGGTCCAGGCCTTCGGCATCAACGTGCCGAGGATGATCACGCTCACCTACGGCTTCGGCGTCGCCCTCGCCGCCTTCGCCGGCGTGCTGGCGGCGCCGATCTACCAGGTGAATCCGCTGATGGGCTCCAACCTCATCATCATCGTCTTCGCGGTGGTGGTGATCGGCGGCATGGGCTCGATCATGGGCGCCATCCTGACCGGCTTCGGCCTCGGCCTGATCGAGGGCCTGACCAAGGTCTTCTATCCGGAAGCGTCGTCGACCGTCATCTTCGTCATCATGGCCCTGGTGCTGCTGGTCAAGCCGGCCGGCCTGTTCGGCCGGACTGCCTGATGGGCTTCCAGCACCGCGTCATGATCGGGCTCGGGGCCGTGGGCATCCTCGCCCCGTTCGTCGTCTACCCGATCTTCCTGATGAAGGCGCTCTGCTTCGCCCTCTTCGCCGCCGCTTTCAACCTGCTCGTGGGATATGTCGGCCTTCTCTCCTTCGGTCACGCGATGTTCCTCGGCATGGCCGGCTACGCCGCCGGCCATGCGGCCAAGGTCTGGGGCCTGCCGCCGGAGCTGGCGATCCTCTTCGGCACGGCCGTCGCCGCGGCGCTCGGCCTCGTGGTCGGCGCGATCGCCATCCGCCGCCAGGGCATCTACTTCGCCATGACGACGCTGGCGCTGGCCCAGATGGTCTACTTCTTCTGCCTGCAGGTGCCGTTCACCGGCGGCGAGGACGGCATCCAGGCGATCCCGCGCGGCCGGATGTTCGGCTTCCTCGATCTCGCCGACACGCTGACGCTCTATTACGTGGTGCTGGCGATCGTCGCTGCCGGCTTCCTCCTGATCTACCGGACTATCCACTCGCCCTTCGGGCAGATCCTGAAGGCGATCCGCGAGAACGAGCCCCGGGCGATCTCGCTGGGCTACCGGGTCGATCACTACAAGCTGCTCGCCTTCATCCTCTCCGCCGCGCTCGCCGGCGTGGCCGGCGCGACCAAGGCGATCGTCTTCCAGCTCGCCTCGCTGACCGATGTCACCTGGCAGATGTCGGGCGAGGTCGTGCTGATGACGTTGCTCGGCGGTCTCGGCACGGTGTTCGGCCCGATCGCGGGCGCCTTCATCGTGATCGCGCTCGAAACCTATCTGGCGCAGATGGGCTCCTGGGTACTGGTCATCCAGGGCGCGATCTTCGTCGTCTGCGTCTTGACCTTCCGCCGCGGCGTGGTCGGCGAGCTTGCCCGGCTGGTCAACCGGCCGCTCTAAGGCGCCTCGCCGCAGCCCTTGAAGTTCTCCTCCGCCATCCGCCGCTCGAAGGCGGCGGCGGCGGCTTCGGCCGGCAGGAGCTGCGCCTTCACCGTCTCCCAGTCGGCGAAGCGCAGCAGCACCACCCAGGTGCCGTAGGGATCGCGGTTGACCATGTCGGGGCGGTCCAGCAGGTCCTCGTTGCTCTCGACTACGTCGGCGGCGAAGGGCGTGCGGGCGGAGGCGACCAGCTTCCCCGACTCGACGACCGCGACCGCCTGGCCTGCCGCGATCGGCCGGCCGGCGCGCTTCGGCGTGATCGCGATCACCTTCCGCGCCATGGCGACCGCAACCGCGGTGATGCCGACGGCGACCAGGCCGTCGGCGCGCGGCTGATACCACAGCATGTTCTCGACCTCGTAGAGCCGGTCCTCGGGCACCGGGCAGCCGCGCGCGCTCGCCATGCTCAGTATGTGAGGACGCGCACGTCGTCCTCCATCACCTGGCGCATCAGGTAGGCCGAGCCGACGAGGCCGGCGCATTCCGGGATCAGGTCGTCCTCGGTCATGTCGAAGAGCTCGAGGTTGGCCGAGCAGCCGAAGAAGCGGGCGCCCGCCTCGTGCGCCTGGCGCATCAGGTCGTAGACCGTCACCGTGGCGCCCGGCTTGATGGTGAGGCCGGCGGCGACGCCCTTCTTCAGGAGCCGGCCGGCGGTCGCCATCAGAACCACCTCGACCTCGTAGTCGAGGGCGGCGGCGGCGGCGGCCTGGTGGAAGGGGGCCCCCAGCTCCTCGCCATTGCGGGGATCGGAATTGACCATCACGATGATGAGCTTTCGCGCCATGGCCCGATGATCGGGCCGTTGCCCGCAACAATCAATGCGGGGAGACCATGCGGCTTCGCGTCGTCGACCAGGGCACGGCCTCGCCGATCGCCTCGCACGCGGTTCCCTACGGCATCGCCCGGGCGATGGCGACGGATGCCGACCCCGCGCTGACGCTGTGCACGCCGGCGTCGCCCTACATCTCCGTCGGCGCGAACCAGGACGTCGCCCGCGAGATCGACGAGGACTATTGTCGCGCGCACGGCCTCCCCGTCCTCAGGCGGGAGGTCGGCGGCGGCGCGGTGCTGCTCGACCCCGATCAGCTCTACTTTCATTTCGTCGTCCCGCGCCGCCTGACGCCGGAGCGGGCCGAGCGGCTGTTCCCGCGCTTCATCGAGCCGGTGCTTCGCACCTATGCCGACCTCGGCATCACCGCTCGCCATCGCCCGCTGAACGACGTCCAGGTCGACAACCGGAAGCTCGGCGCAAGCGCGGCGGCCGAGATCGGCGAGGCCGTCGTCGTCGCCGGCAGCTTCCTGTTCGACTTCGACATGGAGACCATGGCCCGGAGGAGGGATTCCGCAACATGCTCCGCCGGAGCCTCGCCGACCACATGACGACGATGCGCCGGCTCTTGGCCGAGCGGCCGG
>SHVZ01000069.1 GCA_009694025.1 Alphaproteobacteria bacterium
GCGGCGAATGTCCTTCAGGACCTGTTCAGCCGGGGCTTTCGAACTCACGGGTCTTGCTCTCATCTTCGTTCCTTCGTCACTGCGATGAGACCAAAACCCTCCTCTAATAAATACCCACATTCTGTCTCATAGGCGCTGACGGCGGACAACCAGGCCTTCCTCAACGGCCTCACCATTGTCTTCAGCGTGATCGTCGTCTGGCAGGGCACCAAGTACTGCATCCTCAACGGCATGCAGACAGCGCCCGCGACGGGTATCCGCATGATCTGGATCTACTCGGCGACGGTGATCGGTGCAGCCCTGCTGCTGGTCGTCTCCGTTCACAAGCTCCTGGCCGCGCTCTGGCCGCAATCGGCGGGAGAGGACGCAGCGTGATCGTCGTCGCCGTCGTTCTCGTCGTTCTCCTGCTGGCCGGGCTCCCGATCAGCTTCTCCTTCGCGCTGGCCGCCGCCGCCCTCTGGTGGGACGGCGAGGCGCTGCTCAATGTCGTCTCCAAGATGATGGGGGGCCTCGACAGCTTCGTACTCATGGCGGCACCGTTCTACATCGTCGCCGGCGAGCTGATGAACCGGGGCGGTATCAGCGAGCGGCTGATCCGCCTCTCGCAGATCCTGGTCGGCCGCATCCGCGGCGGCACCGCCTACGCCGCGGTCATCGCGGCGATCATGTTCTCGGGCATCTCCGGAACGGCCGTCGCCGACATCGCCGCGCTCGGCCAGATCTTCATCAACGGCATGCCGAAGGAAGGCTACAGCAAGACCTTCGCCGCCGCGCTGGTGACCGCCGCCTCGGTGATCGGCCCGATCATCCCGCCCTCGGTGATCATGGTGCTCTACGCCGCCGTCGCCGACATCTCCGTCCTCAACCTGTTCCTCGCCGGCATCGTCCCGGGCATCCTGCTCGGCGTCTCCTGCGCGCTCGTCATCCTCTGGAAGGGACGGCACGGCGACCTTCCGGTCTCCACCATCACCGTCTCGCGCGCCGAGGTGCCGCGGCTGGCGTTGGACGGCCTCCTGGTCATGAGCCTTCCCGCCTTCATCGTCATCGGGACGCTGTCGGGCGCCTTCACGCCGACCGAGGCCGGCGGCGTCGCGGTCACCTATGCCGCCTTCCTCGGCATCTTCGTCTTCCGCAACCTGACCTTCGCGGCGACGATGCACGCGATGCGGAGCGCGGCCCGGCTGACTGCGGGCCTCTTTCTCCTGATCGCCGCGGTCGAGGTCGTGAACTACGTCCTGATCATCGGCGGGATCGCCGATGGAACGGCTGCGCTGGTTGCGATCTTCAAGGACAGCCCGACGATCTTCCTGCTGGTCTGCGTCGTTGCACTTCTCATCATCGGACTTGCCCTCGATGCCGGCCCGGCGCTCCTGCTGCTGGCTCCTGTTCTGTTGCCGATCACCCGTGCCATGGGCATCGACGACATCCACTTCTCGATGGTGATGATCGTCAGCGTCACCCTCGGCCTGATCTCGCCGCCGGTCGGCATCTGCCTGTTCGTCGCCTGCAAGATCGGCAACATCACGATGCGCCAGCTGTGGTTGGAGCTGGCGCTGTTCTTCTATGCGGAGATCGGCGTGATCCTGGTGCTGGTCTTCTTCCCGGTGCTGTCGACCGGCCTGCCGAAGCTGCTCCGCGGATGAGCGGGCCTTCGATCGAAGCCGGCACGGCGACGCGCCGCGCCTGCCGCATCACCAAAGTCACCACCCATGTCGTCGGCATGCGCTGGCGCAACTGCGTCTTCGCCCATGTCGAGACCGACGACGGCATCGCCGGCATCGGCGAGGGCTCGCTCGAATACCAGCCGCAGGCGGTGGCGGCAGCGATCGACCAGCTCGCCCACCGCTACGTCATCGGGTCGTCGGCGTTCTCGATCGAGCGGCTGTTCAACGACATGCTGCGCAACGAGTTCATGCGCGGGCCCATCATCAACAGCGCCATCGCCGCCATCGAGATGGCGATGTGGGACATCGTCGGCAAGGCGCTGGACCGACCGGTGTATGACCTCCTGGGCGGACGCATGCACGACCGCCTGCCGGCCTATGCCAATGCCTGGTACGGCCAGGCGAAGACGCCGGCGGAGATGGAGCGCGCCGCCGCCGCCGTCGCCGCCAGGGGCTATCGCGGGCTCAAATTCGACCCCTTCGGCAATACCGGCCGCGACCCGCCGGCGGCCGAGATCCGGAAGGCGGTCGACCTGGTCGCCGCCGTTCGCCAGGGGGTCGGGCCGGACGTCGATGTCCTCATCGACGCCCATGGCCGCTTCAGCGTCGGCGCCGCCATCGACGTCTGCCAGAAGCTCGAGCCCTACGGGCTCTACTGGATGGAGGAGCCGGTCGACGCCGACAACCACGGCGCCCTCGCCGCCGTCGGCCGCGCCATCAAGACCCGGCTCGCCACCGGCGAGCGCTGCACCAGCCGCTACCTCCTGCAGTCCCTGCTCGCGACCAACGAGATCGACGTGCTGCAGCCGGACCTGATCCATGTCGGCGGCATCCTCGAAGGCAAGAAGATCGCGGCCATCGCCGATGCGGCGTATATTCCCGTCTCCTTCCACAATCCGTTCGGCCCGGTCGCGACGGCGGCCGCCGTTCAGCTCGATGCCTGCACGTCGAATTTCGTCATGCAGGAGAGCTTCTGCGAGTACGACGTCCCCATGCGGTTCGACCTGCTCGATCATGCGCCGCGACCGGTCGGCGGCCACTATGACATCCCCGAGCGGCCCGGACTCGGCGTCGGCGAGTTCCGCCCGGAGGTCGCCCGTGCCCATCCCTTCGATCGCGATGCCTTCCTGCCGTTGTTCAAGGGCGGCTGGGCAACCCGGTTCTGAGGATGAACGGCGGACGGATGAGGATCGTCGCCAGTGGCGACTATCTGCATACGATCGGCACGGATACCCCCGATGCCATCGGCTTCGATGTCTTCGGGCCGCTAGCCGATCTCGTCGACCTCGCTCTGCTGCCGGCCTCGCCGCAGACCGAGGCGGTCGCCGCCTCGGATCTCATTGGATCCGACGTGCTGCTGATGCTCGGCCAGTACCTGGCGGAAGCCTCGATCGCACCGGCAGCCGGGCGCCTCACCGTCGTCGCCAGGGCCGGAGTCGGCGTCGACAAGATGGACATCGCCGCGCTGACCCGCCACGGCGTGCTCCTGTTCAACGTCCCGGACGCACTCACCGAAGGCACCGCCGCCGGCGCGCTGGCGCTGATGCTGGCGGCGAGCCGCCACCTGGTCGCCCAGGACCGGCTGACCCGCGAGGGCCGCTGGGACGACCGCCAGCACCATCGCGGCCGCGAGATCTACGGCAAGACCCTCGGCGTCATTGGCCCCGGACGCATCGGCGGCGAGCTGATCCGGCTCGTCGCCCCCTTCCGTATGCGCGTGCTCGCCTATTCCCCGCGCCTCACGCCGGAGCGGGCGGCTGGGATCGGCGCCGAGGCGGTCCCGCTCGACCGGCTCCTGGCCGAAAGCCACTTCGTCACCATCTGCGCGCCGCTCACCGAGGAAACGCGCGGCATGCTGGGCGCGCGCGAGTTCGGGCTGATGCGCCGGGATGCCGTGCTCGTCAACGTCGGCCGAGGGCCGATCGTCGATCAAGAGGCGCTGACGGCCGCGCTGCGCGATCGGCGCATCGCCGGCGCCGGCATCGACGTCTTCGAGACCCAGCCGGTGCCGGCGGGCGAGCCGTTGACCCTGCTCGACAACGTCGTGCTGACGCCCCACGCCGTCTGCGACACCTACGAGCTGCGCCGCGACGTGCTGGCCGTCATCGCCCGCGAGCTCCGGGGCTTCGCAGAAGGACGTCTGCCGGCGACGGCGGTCAATCCGGAAGTCCTGGAGACGGCAGCCTTCAAGGCCAAGCGGAAGGCGCTTCTCGCTCGGATCTCGGCCAGGCCCCGCTAGACATCGAGTTTCCTAGGGGGAAACTTTGTTTCCGCCAGTTGACCCGGCTGCCATCCGACGTATCATCATGGACCGATACGGGAGACGCGGGTATGTGCGGTATCGTCGGTCTTTTCCTCAAGGATCCGAAGCTGGAGCCCGAGCTCGGGCGCCTGATGACGGCCATGCTGGGCGTCCTTTGCGACCGCGGCCCCGACAGCGCCGGCTTCGCCGTTTTCGGACCGGGCGCCGCCGGCATGGTCAAGCTGACGCTCCGCGGCGCCGAGAACACCGACTTCCCGGCGGTGGTCCAGAAGCTGTCGCAGGCCCTCGGGGTCGAGATCGCCACCCAGGGCCGCCATACTCACGGCATCCTCACCCTCCCCGCCGATCGCGAGGCCGACCTCAGAATGGCGCTCCGGACCCTGGCGCCGGACTTGACCGTGGTCGGCGCCGGCCAGCGCATGGAGCTCTACAAGGAGGTCGGACGCCCCGACCTGGTCGCCAGCCGTTTTGGGCTCGACCGGATGTCCGGGACCCACGGCATCGGCCATACGCGGATGGCGACGGAATCGGCGGTGACGACCGACGGAGCCCATCCGTTTTCGACCGGCCTCGACCAGTGCCTGGTCCACAACGGCTCGCTCTCCAACCACAACGCCGTCCGCCGCAATCTGCTGCGCGAGGGTCTCGAATTTGCCACCGACAACGACAGCGAGGTCGCCGCCGGCTACCTGACGGCGCGCATGCACAAGGGCGCCAGCCTTCGCCAGGCGCTGACCGACGCGCTCAGCGACCTCGACGGCTTCTATACCTTCGTCGTCGGCACCGAATCCGGTTTCGGCGTCCTCCGCGATCCCATCGCCTGCAAGCCCGCGGTCATGGCCGAGACCGAGCGCTACGTCGCCTTCGGCTCCGAGTACCGGGCGCTGGTCGACCTGCCGGACATCGACAATGCCAGGATCTGGGAGCCGGAGCCGGCGACGATCTACTTCTGGGAGCGGCCGAATTGACGTCGGGCGATCGCACCCACGTCGTCGACCTCGCCTCGACGCCGCTCCGGCAGCTCAACTCGGCGCTTCACCGGCTCCGTCCGGATACCAACCAGACGCTCTGGCGGATCGCCAATCCGCGTGGAAGCCATTCGGTCGCGGTCGGCGTCGATGCGCCGATCACCATCGAGATCGACGGCCATGTCGGCTACTACTGCGCCGGCATGAACAAGAACGCGACCGTCGTCGTCAACGGCAATGCCGGCGTCGGCGTCGCCGAGAACATCATGTCCGGCACCGTCCACGTGAAGGGCGACGCCAGCCAGTCGGCCGGCGCCACCGGCTGCGGCGGCACGCTGGTCATCGACGGCAACGCCTCGGCCCGCTGCGGCATCTCGATGAAGGGTGTCGACATCGTGGTCAAGGGCAACGTCGGCCATATGTCGGCGTTCATGGCCCAGGCCGGCACCCTCGCCGTCCTCGGCGACGCCGGCGAGAGCCTCGGCGACTCGATCTACGAGGCCCGACTCTATGTGCGCGGCGCGGTGCAGGGACTGGGCGCGGACTGCATCGAGAAGCCGATGACCGATCATCACAAGGCCAAGCTCGCCCGCAAGCTGGCGGCCGCCGGCCTTGCCGGCGCCATCGACGTCTCCCAGTTCAGGCGCTATGGCTCGGCCCGGCGCCTCTATCACTTCCACGTCGACAACGTGTACTAGGCATGAACCAACCCACCACCACGCCCCGGAAATCGGCGACCTTCGACGACTACGCGCTCTCGGAGATCCGCCGCGCCGCGGCGACCGGCATTTACGATATCCGCGGCGGCGGGGCCAAGCGCCGCGTCCCGCACTTCGACGATCTGGTGTTCCTCGGCGCCTCGATCAGCCGCTATCCGCTTGAGGGCTACCGCGAGCGCTGCGGCACCAACGTCGTTCTGGGATCGCGCTTCGCCTCGAAGCCGATCGAACTCAAGATACCCATCACCATCGCCGGCATGAGCTTCGGCTCGCTTTCGGCGACCGCCAAGGAGGCGCTCGGGCGCGGCGCCTCGGCCGTGGGAACCTCGACCACCACCGGCGACGGCGGCATGACGGCGGAGGAACGTACCCACTCCTCGCTCCTGGTCTATCAGGTTCTGCCATCCCGCTACGGCATGAATCCGGACGATCTCCGCCGCGCGGACGCGATCGAGATCGTCGTCGGCCAGGGCGCCAAGCCGGGCGGCGGCGGCATGCTGCTGGGCCAGAAGATCTCCGAGCGAGTGGCCGACATGCGGGTGCTGCCGGTCGGCATCGACCAGCGCTCGGCCTGCCGCCATCCGGACTGGACGGGCCCCGACGACCTTCAGATCAAGATCGAAGAGCTGCGGGAGATCACCGACTGGGAAAAGCCGATCTACGTCAAGGTCGGCGCGTCCCGGCCCTACTACGACACGGCGCTCGCGGTGAAGGCCGGTGCCGACGTGGTCGTGCTCGACGGCATGCAGGGCGGCACGGCGGCGACCCAGGAGGTGTTCATCGAGAACGTCGGGCTGCCGACGCTGTCGGCGATCCGTCCGGCGGTCCAGGCGCTGATCGACCTCGGCCTGCACCGGAAGGTACAGCTCATCGTCTCCGGCGGCGTGCGCAACGGTGCCGACGTGGCGAAGGCCCTTGCCCTCGGCGCCGACGTCGTCTCCATCGGCACGGCGGCGCTGGTGGCGCTCGGCGACAACGATCCGGCGCTGGAGGAGGAGTATGCGAAGCTCGGCACCACCCCCGGCGCCTATGACGACTGGCACGAGGGCCGCGATCCCGCTGGCATCACCACGCAGGATCCGGAGCTGTGGAAGCGCCTCGATCCGGTCAAGGCCGGGCGGCGGCTCGCCAACTACCTCGCGGTCATGACGCTCGAGGCCCAGACCATCGCGCGCGCCTGCGGCAAGAGCCATGTGCACAATCTCGAGCCCGAGGATCTGGTGGCGCTGACCATCGAGGCGGCGGCGATGGCGCGGGTGCCGCTCGCCGGCACCGAGTGGATTCCCGGAGGCGGCGTCCTCTGACGCCGGGGAGACCGAAACGGAGGGGGATATGACGGATCTGGCGAAGGTCGCGAAGGACAGGGGGATCAAGTACTTCATGATCTCCTATACTGACCTCTTCGGGACCCAGCGGGCGAAGCTGGTTCCGGCGGCCGCCATCGGCGCCATGCAGAAGTCCGGCGCCGGCTTCGCCGGCTTCGCCACCTGGCTCGACATGACGCCGGCCGACCCCGATCTCTTCGCCGTTCCCGATCCGGCGAGCCTGATCCAGCTGCCCTGGAAACCGGAGGTCGGCTGGCTCGCCTCCGACCTGGTCATGGACGGCAAGCTGGTCGAGCAGGCGCCCCGCAACCTGCTGAAGCGCATCGTCGCCGACGCCGCGGCGAAGGGCTATGAGCTCAAGACCGGCGTCGAGGCCGAATACTTCCTGATCACGCCCGATGGGACCGCGGTCTCAGATCCGGCCGACCGGCAAGCAAAACCCTGCTACGACCAGTCGGCGCTGACCCGGCGCTACGACGTCATCACCGAGATCTGCGATGCGATGCTGTCGCTCGGCTGGAAGCCCTATCAGAACGACCATGAGGACGCGAACGGCCAGTTCGAGATGAATTGGGAGTATGACGCGGCGCTGGTCACCGCCGATCGTCATGCCTTCTTCAAGTACATGGTCAAGACCGTCGCCGAGAAACACGGTCTCCGCGCTACCTTCATGCCGAAGCCGTTCATGAACCTCACCGGCAGCGGCTGCCACGCTCATGTGTCCGTGTGGAAGGGCAAGAAGAACCTGTTCGACGACCCGAAGGGCGAGCTGGGTCTCGCCCCTCTCGCCTATCAGTTCATCGGCGGCATCATCCACAATGCCGAAGCGCTCTGCGCTCTGACCAATCCGACGGTGAACTCCTACAAGCGCATCAATGCGCCGGTGACTCTTTCCGGCGCCACCTGGTCGCCCAACACCGTCACCTATTCCGGTAACAATCGGACGCACATGATCCGGATTCCCGAACCCGGGCGGTTCGAGTTCCGGCTGCCGGACGGCGCGGCCAACCCGTACCTGCTGCAGGCGTCCGTGCTCGTCGCCGGCCTCGACGGCATCGCCAACCGGCGTGACCCGGGCAAGCGGCTGGACATCAACATGTACACCGACGGCCACTCGGTGAAGGGAGCCAAGCGCCTACCGCTCAACCTCCTGGACGCGCTCCGTGCGTTGGACAGGTCGACGGTATTCAAGGCCGGCCTCGGCGACGCCTTCATCGCCTCCTACCTAAAGCTTCGGCACGCCGACTGGAACGACTACGCCCGGCACCTTACGGAGTGGGAGCGCCAGACCACGCTCGACTGCTGAGATGCCGGCAAGGAAGCCGAAAACCAGACGCCGACCGCACCGCCGCGACGGCGAGGCGGAAACCGGATCGAGCGCCCCCCCCCTCCACCGGCCGGCGGACTGTCGAGGCGGCAGTCGGCAGCCGCGTCCGCTCGCTCCGCAAGCGCCAGGACATGACGGTCGCCGAGCTTGCCGGGCAAGCCGGATTGTCGGTCGGCATGCTGTCGAAGATCGAGAACGGCGCCACGTCGCCGTCTCTAGCGACGCTCCAGTCGCTGGCCAACGCCTTCAACATGCCGATCTCCGGCCTGTTTTCCGAACTCGAGGAGGCACGGGACTGCTCCCACGTTCGCCGCGGCCAGGGCGTCACCATCGACCGGCGCGGGACCAAGGCCGGCCATCAGTATCAGCTTCTCGGCCACTCGCTCCGGGGCGAGGTGGTGGTCGAGCCTTATCTGATCACGCTGTCGAAGGAGGCACAGCCTTATGCCAACTTCCGGCACGCCGGCGTCGAGTTCATCTACATGCTGTCGGGCGCCGTCGCCTATCGCCACGCCGACAAGGTTTATGATCTCGTCCCCGGCGACGCGCTATTCTTCGATGCCGGGGCGCCGCATGGCCCCGCGACGCTGACCAGGCTGCCGACCCGGTTCCTCTCGATCATCATCTATCCGCGCGACGCCTGAGGCTCCGGCGGCGCGAGGAAACGGCTCGACGCCGCCGATCCCAGGACGACCAACCCGACCGCGACGAGGTGCACGCCCAGGTCCATGAACGTCACGTCGTAAGGATGGAAGAACTGCAGGAGGAACGCGGCGATCGCCGCGATGCCAAGGCCGCCGGCGACCGTGAGCGGCATCGGGTTGAGCGGGCGGGCCCGCATGAGCGCAAGAACGAGGGCGGCCCCCAGGGGGATGCTGATGCCGAGGATCACGCGGAAACAGTCGGCGCTCTCTCCCAAGCTCCAACCCTCCGGACCGAACGCGATCCAGTTTTGATAGCAGGCGTACCCGCTGCTGGCGATCCACAATACGAGGGGTGGCAGCGGGAGCAGGGCCCACGCCGCCGGCCGGTCGGGGAGGCTGAGATGAAATGCCGCGACGATCGCAGCGATCCCCGTCAGCAGTATGCCCGTCAGCTCGAGCTGCAGCTTGCGGTCGCCCATCCGGGACATGAACAGAGGCAGGTCGGCGAAGCTCAGCACGGCCAGGGTCGAGGCCAGGGCGACCCCGAGCAACCAGAACGCGGCCCGCGTCAGCGGCGGCCGCAGGCGCTGGACCCGGCCGCCTTCCGAGGCGAGCCTTTCGATCAGGTTTTCCAGCGGTTCGGACATCCTATCCGCCCTTCAGCTTGGCACGGAGCGCCTTGATCGCCCGGTGCACGTTCACCTTGAGGCCGCCGACCGACTGGCCGCTGACCGCCGAGGCCTCGGCCAGGGACATCTCCCTCAGCTTGACCAGCTCCAGCGCCTCGCGCTGGCCGCGGGGGAGGGCCGCAAGAGCGCCGGCCAATGCCTCCGTCGCCTCGCGTCCCTCCCTCTCCCTATTCGCCAGAGGATCGGCAAAGGTTTCATAGGAAGTGTCGTCGCGCATCTCCATCGCCTCGGTCCGGATCCGCCGGCGCAGCGCGTCGATCGACCGGCGGCGCGCCACGGCGACCAGCCAGGGGATGAAGGGCCGGGCGGGATCGTAGGTGTGGCGGACGCGGTGAATGGTCAGGAGCACGTCCTGGACCACGTCGTCGACCCGGTCAGGGGCCCGATGGTGGTAGGACGCGATCGCCCGGATCAGCGGCACGATCTCTCTCAGCAGGCGCGCATAGTCCGCCTGGCCGCCATCCTGGGCTGCCGTCATCAGCCGGGCCCATCGGCGGTCGTCCTCCCCCTGTTCCGGCCGTGCCACTGGCGCCATCCGCTCCTACCGGGTCTCACACGCTCGTGACCGGGATCCTGTAACTTCCGCTGCCACCCGACGAACTCATGGGCACGGGACATCGGCGAAGGCCGGTCAAGCCCGCCTACCGAAGCATAAGAGGAGTTAGTCACATGCAGAAGCCTTCCCTCAAGACGGTCGCCGGTTCGAGCCTTCTCGGCGCGCTCGCGGTTGCCGCCATCGCCGTCGCCTCGGCCCAGGCGGCGCCGGCCGTCCAGCCGGCCGGGTCCGAGAAGTGCTTTGGCATCGCCAAGGCCGCGAAGAACGACTGTGCCGGAGCGGGCCACTCCTGCGCCGGCCAGTCGACCAAGAACATGGACAAGGCTACGTTCGTCTACCTGCCGGCTGGGGCTTGCGACAAGATCGCCGGCAGCAGCATGAAGGCGTCGTAATCTGACGAGCGCGCCGCCCGCCGTGCCGTTCCCGGACACCTCTTCGCCCGACCGCATTCCGATCGCCGCTGGCATCGGCCTCCGCTTCCCGCATCACCGGGAAGTGGCGGCCGCCCCTCGCGGCCTTGCCTGGGTCGAAGTCCATCCCGAGAACTACATGGCGGGCGGCGCGATGCTCGACCGTCTGGACATCATCCGCCGGGACCTGCCTGTCTCGCTCCATGGCGTCGGGCTGTCGCTGGGGAGCGCCGCCGGCGTCGATAGCGATCACGTCGCAAGGCTCAAGGCGATGATCGACCGGGTCGAGCCCGGTCTCGTCTCCGATCATCTGTCCTGGAGCGTCGCAGGTGGTGTCTATCTGCCGGACCTGCTTCCTCTCCCGTACACCGAAGAGGCATTGAGGATCACCGCGCGGAACATCGACGACGTTCAGTCCTCGATCGGCCGCACGCTCTTGATCGAGAACCCCTCGCGCTATCTCGCCTTCCATCACACGACGATGACGGAGGCCGAGTTTCTCAGCGCGCTGGTCGCGCGTACCGGTTGCCGCCTCCTCTACGACATCAACAACCTGTTCGTCAGCGCACGGAATCTCGGCGAGGACCCCGCGGCAACGCTGTTTGCCGTTCCGATCGACGCGGTTGCCGAGATCCACCTCGCCGGCCACACCTGCAAGACGCTAGAGGATGGCGCCGAAGTCCGCATCGACGATCACGGATCGACCGTCGCCTCGGAGGTTTGGGACCTCTATGCGCGCTTCATTCGCCGTGCCGGCCCCCGGCCGACCCTGATCGAGTGGGATCGAGAGATTCCAGCTCTCGACCTGTTGAAAGCCGAAGCGGCGAAGGCGCAGCGCCTCCTCGACACTGCCCATGTCCAGGAGACGCTCGTTGCCTGACCTCGCGACCCTCCAATCCGACTTCGTCCGAGCGATCCTGGGGGCCGATCGCGGAGCAGCCTGCGCGGCCGTCGTCGGCGACCCCGCCTTCGTCTCCCAGCGTCTCTCGATCTATCGCGACACCGTCCTCAGCGGTGCCTGCGACGCGCTTCGGCTCAGCTATCCGGTGACGGAGAGATTGGTCGGCACGGATTTCTTCGATCAGACTGCCCTCGCCTTTGTCCGACAGGCGCCACCGCATGAGCCGGTCCTCGCCCGCTATGGCGCTGGCTTTCCGGATTTCCTGCAATCCCTGCCGACCCTCGCCGAGCTTCCCTACATTTCCGACGTCGCCCGGCTGGAATGGGCGGTCGACCAGGCGGGGCATGTCTCGCCCGCACATCGGCGGCCGGGGCGCCGCTTCATCTTGCCGGTGGAAGCCGGTTCGGCGGTCGTGACCCTGGCGGGCTCGCTCCGGCTGGTCGAATCGGCGACATCGGTCCATGCCATCTGGCGCGCTGTCCGAGCGGGAGACGAGGAAGCGCTCCCTAGTCTCGGTTGGACCGGGGGCCGCCAATGGCTCGCCGTCCACCACGCCGACGACGACATCGCGGTCACACCGCTCTCCCGGCCTGCGTGGACGCTCTGCGCCGCGCTGCTTGCCGGGGCGACGGTCGACTGGGCGATCGCGGCCACCTCCCGCCTGCCTGAGCCTTTCGACGAGGCTGCCATTGCCGTCGAGCTATTGGCGGCACCCTTCGTTCGAGTCGAGTTGCACGACCCCCGGGGATCGGAAGGCGTATCATGAGCATGATCGTCGCCAGCGATTCGCGCGCCCGCCTTAGCCGGATCGCACGAGCCATCCTTGGCGCGCTGGACTCGCTTCCTTGGTCGCTGCTGGCCCTTCCGATGCGCCTCGCGGGCTTCATCGTCTTCTGGCGCGCCGGCATCGTCAAGCTGCACGACTGGCAGGGAACGCTCATGCTGTTCCGTGAGGAGTACCGGGTGCCGGTTCTGCCGCCGGAGCTGGCCGCAGCCCTGGCGACCTCGGTCGAGATCGGCGCGGCCATCGCCCTGCTGCTGGGATTTCTGACGCGGCTTTCGGCCCTCGTGCTGCTCGGGCTGACCGCCGTCATCCAGGTGTTCGTCTATCCGGAGGCCTGGCCGACCCACGCACAGTGGCTCGCCTTCCTTCTGCCGCTGCTTGCCCGCGGCCCCGGCGAGCTCTCCCTCGACCACCTGATCGCCCGACGCCTCGTGCGGTGACGCCCGCCTCGACGCCTTCGGAGGCGTCGAGGCGGGTAGCAACCGACGTCAATACCTATACCGCTGAATGTCGATCTGCCTGCCGTTCGGCAGGGTGATCGTCCCGGTCGTAGTCGAGGTGAACTGCATCGTCGCGGTGCCCGCGTTCGCGGCCGAAGTCGCCGTACCTGTCGAGCCGGTCAGGGTCGGGCCATTGACGTACTCGTTGAGGTCGCCGGTCCAGGTCGAGGTCGAGCTCGACAGCCTCAACAGGCTGCCGGTCCCGACATACCAATTCGCCTGCCCGGGCGAGCCGGTGCTGCCATAGGCGTAGCCGACCGCGAAGAAATCGGATGTCGTGATTCCACCGCTGGTCGACGTTCCCTGGCTCTCGATAAGCCACCCGGTGCCACTGTAGCTCGGCGACCACCACCAGCCGGACTCCGGGGCCCAGCTCTGGGTGCTCGACACCGTCGATCCGCTGAGCGGATAGCGGACCAGGCTGTAGCTGGTCGCAGACCCGCTGGTCGGCGTGATCGTCACCGTCGCCGCGCTGGACGAGGAGAAGGTCACCGAGTACGTGCCGGGCGAGGTCCCGCTCGACGGCGAGGTGTTGGCGACGCCGAGATTGGCGAGCGTCGTCCCGCCGGTGAACGCCTGCAGGGTGCCCGAGCAGGTCGTGTGGCCGAGCATGCAGGAGGCGACGTACCAGACGTCGTCGCCGCCGCTGGTGTAGGTGTAGATGCCGATGAACAGTTGCGAGGCGTTCGACTCGATGGCGTAGCCGCGCCCACCCGCCGTCGTCGTGTACCAGAGGCCGGTCGCCGGCGTCGTCAACGCGCAGAGATTTTGTACCGAGAGCACCTGCGAGCCGCGGAAGCATCCGACGACATAAGGGAATTCGCGATTGCCGTGATAGTGGTAGATCGTCTTGGTCGCGCCGTCGGCCTGGGTCACGCTGTGGGTGTGGCCGTGGCACTCGTCGAGGTCGGCGTTGGTGAGCGTCGTTCCGCTCTCGCCCTTCGACCCGTAGATTCCGAACCCGTCGAGCGCCCAGCCGATCTGCACCGAATGGCCGGACGCCGAGTCGGTGAAGCAATTGGTGACGTGGTGGTAGTGGTAGGTCCCGGTGGTCTCCGGATGGCCCTCGCACTGGTCCTGGATCTCGTTCGCGACGGCATCGCGACCGTCGGCGTCGAGGGCGTCGAACAGCATCGCCCCGGTGAACAGGATGCCGACAACGCCGTTCACGCAGGTCGGCGTTGAGGCGACGACGGGATTGACCGGCAGCTCGGCATAGATGCGGCTGGATGCGACCGACGAAGGATTCGGGTGGTACTGCGACTGGCCCGCTTCCGTCGAGGAAGAGACCGGGAAGGTGCCGGTGTAATGATTCGGCAAGCCGTTGCTGCCGATCTGGAGCGTGCTGCAGCTGGTGACCTCGCGGTACTGGGACGTCCAGCTCACCGAGCCCTCGACGACCGGTTTGTCGGCGAAGGAGATGGTGTTGCTGGAACTGACCCAGGAGAAGCCGTAGCCCGCCGCACCCGAAGTGAAGCGGCAAGCGTACATAGTGTTCCGGGCCGCCGTCCTCATCGACACGCCGTCGACCATCGCAGTCCCGGTCGCTCGTTGCGCCCTCAACGTCGTGTAGCTCGTGGTTTGGGTCGTCGAGGTCTCATGGGCGTCGACCGCGGCCGCGCCGCCCAGGCACACGGCGGTAGCAAGGCTCAGAGCCAGCGCCCGGATCTGCCTCATGGCTCCGCCCCCTCCCGCCAACGGGCAGGCGGCAGAGCACGGACGCCGGGCGGTCGAGGCCAAAGCACTTCTTCGTACAGAACGGACAGCCCGGAACAGGGTTGTAGGGAGCAATCAAGCCTCCGTATGTAGCAAAACCTCTCCCCACCCCTGACCCTTACTTACGCAACGAGGCGCTCGGTGGATCATTTGGACGCCCCGCTTGCCGAGCCGCGGGCTCCTGTAGACAATTCGCCGGCGCAACCGATCGTTCCGCCAGCCCGTTCCACCTTCAGGATTTGCCCATGTCCTTCACCCCTTCGAACCGCGCCAAGGAGCTAGCCTCGCGGGTTTCGGCGTTCATGGACGCGCATGTCTACCGGGCCGAAGCCGCGTACATGAATCACGTGCAGACGGCCACCGATCGCTGGACCGTCCCCCCGGTGATGGACGAGCTCAAGGGAAAGGCTAAGTCGCAAGGGCTTTGGAATTTGTTCCTGCCGGACTCCGAGCTCGGTGCCGGCCTCTCCAATCTCGACTACGCGCCGCTCTGCGAGATCATGGGGCGCTCGTTGATCGGCGCCGAATCCTTCAATTGCAGCGCGCCCGATACCGGCAACATGGAGGTCCTGGTTCGCTACGGCACGCCCGAGCAAAAGGAGCGGTGGTTGAAGCCTCTGCTCGACGGCCGCATCCGCTCGGCCTTCTGCATGACCGAGCCTGACGTCGCGTCATCGGACGCGACCAACATCCGCTGCTCGATCGAGCGCGAAGGCAACAGCGACTACGTCATCAACGGCCGGAAGTGGTGGGCGAGCGGAGCGCTCGACCCCAGGTGCGAGATCTTCATCGTCATGGGCAAGACCGACCCGAACGCACCCAGGCACCAGCAGCAATCGATGATCCTGGTCCCGCGCGCGACGCCGGGCGTCAAGATCATCCGCCCGATGCAGGTCTTCGGCAGCGACGACGCCCCCCACGGCCACGCCGAGATCGTCTTCGACAACGTCCGCGTTCCAGCCGACAACATGCTGCTCGGCGAGGGGCGCGGCTTCGAGATCGCCCAAGGCCGCCTCGGCCCGGGACGGATCCACCATTGTATGCGTCTGATCGGCTGCGCCCAGCGCGCGCTCGAGCTGATGTGCGCGCGTGCCGGCACGCGCGTCGCCTTCGGGCGCGCGCTGGCCGAGCACGGCCCGGTCCGCGAGGACATCGCGCGTTCGGCCTGCGAGATAGAGCAGGCACGCCTCCTGACGCTGGCCGCAGCCGAGAAGATGGACCGCGAGGGCAATAAGGCCGCCCGCGACATCATCGCGATGATCAAGATCGTCGCCCCGATGATGGCGCAGACGGTGATCGACCGCGCCATCCAGCTCCATGGCGCGATGGGTGTGAGCCAGGACACCTTCCTCGCCGACGCCTGGAAGTACGCACGCACCATCCGCATCGCCGACGGCCCCGACGCCGTCCATCTGGCGAGCCTCGGCAAGCAGGTGATCGGACGCTACGGGGCGAAGGGCTGATGACCGGCGCGGGTCTCGTCGACCTCGGCCGCCTGGTTCCCTACCTCGAGGCGCATCTCCAGGGATTCCGCGGGCCGGTGAGCGCGCGGAAGTTCGCACGCGGCCAGTCGAACCCGACCTTCCTCGTCGATGCCGCGTCCGGGCGCTACGTGCTCCGCCGGAAGCCCACCGGCACCCTTCTCAAGTCCGCCCATGCGGTCGAGCGCGAGCACCGGGTGATGGCGGCGCTGGCGGGAACGCCGGTGCCGGCGCCGAAAGTTCACCACCTCTGCGAGGACGCGTCCGTCCTCGGCACGGCGTTCTTCGTGATGGAGTACCTGGACGGCCGCATCTTCTGGGACCCGGCCCTGCCGGAGATCGCCCGCGGCGATCGGGCAGCGTACTACGCCGAGATGGCGCGCGTCCTCGGCGAGCTGGCGAGACTCGATACGAACGCCGCCGGACTGGCGGACTACGGCAGGCCGGGCGGCTATGTCGAGCGGCAGATCTCACGCTGGGTCCAGCAGTATCGCGCTTCGGAGACCGAGACGGTGGCGGACATGGAGGACCTGATCGGCTGGTTGACCAGCCGGCAAGTCGCCGATGCCGGTGTCTCCCTGGTCCATGGCGACGTGCGTTTCGACAACGTCGTCTTCCATCCGGAAGCCCCCCGGATCATCGGCATGCTCGACTGGGAGCTGTCGACGTTGGGAACGCCACTGGTCGACATCACCTATTTCTGCACGATGCTGCGCTTGCCTCGCACGAGCCAGGTCAAGGGCCTGGCGGGGCTGGACCGCGCCGCCTTCGGTATCCCGAGCGAGGACGCCTTCCTCCGCGACTTCCTTGTCCACAGCCGGCTCGCTGGCGAGATCGACTGGCCGTTCTGGATCGCCTTCCACGCCTTCCGCTTCGCCGCCATCTCGCAAGGCGTCAAGAAGCGCCGGATCGACGGCAACGCCTCCAGCGCCAGCGCCGCCGGCGTCGGCGACATGGTCGCGGTCGCGGCCAGGCTCGGCCTGGAAGCGGCGAAGGGCCGGTGACACGCGCCGCCCGGCCCCAGCCGATCAGGAGCGCCGGATCGGCAGCGTCAGCACCAGGAACGACAGCGACTTGCCGTGACCGTCGAGGTTGAGGCTGCCGTTGACCCCGCCCTCGAGCACATCATCGATGACGAAGTTGAGGGCCTTGAGCAGCGGGAGCTCGTAGCGCCGTACGGCCCCGGGCGCGCGCCCGGCAAAGAGTTCCTTGATCCGCTCGGCCGTCACCTGCGCGACCAGAAGAGGGTAGTCCTCGCTGCGGTAGGCGATGACGCTTACGTTCAGCCGGTTGCCCTTGTCGCCGGTGCGCGCATGGGCGATCTCGTGCAGCGGGACCTCGGCCATGCTCAGCCCGCCGGCGCCGAAAGCACGGAGATGCGGGGGCGGATCGCCTCGGCCGGCACATAGGCCGAGACCGTCCGCACCCGTCCGGTAACGCTGGTGCGGACGCCGGCGCCGCCGGCCGGTCCGGTCGGATAGAGCGACAGAACCTCGCGGGCGATCCGATCCGCCGTCGTCCGGTCGTCGGAGGATCCGGATAGCCTGACCCGGTAGTCGCCATCTACCGGGGCACCTGACGCCCGACGGCGGACGCCCCCATCGCTGTCGAAGACGCTGACCGCACCGATGATGTCGCAGCGGATCGGGTGGTTGATGCCGAGCCGCTTCACCCGCTTCAACAGGACCTCGGCGGCGAGTTCCGCCCGCGCCAGGGCGTTCGGCCCGGCATAGGAGATCTCGCCCTCGGCAAGAAAACCGCCGTCCAGGCTCACCGTGACCTTGTAGGTCGGCGGCGGCGGGTGGCCGCGCGCACCCTGGATGAGAATGCGATCCGGCGCCTCCGTGACGAGGCGGACCCCGGTGATGTCCATGGTCACGTCCGGCGTCAGGTAGGCTGCGGGGTCGTGCAGCTCGTAGAGCATCTGCTCGGTTACCGTCTCCTCGGAGACCAGGCCGCCGGTTCCGGAGGGCTTGGTGACGACCATCGTCCCGTCTCTGGCCACCTCGACGATGGGAAAGCCGACCCGGTCGAGGTCCGGCACGTCCTTCCGTCCGGGATCGGCGAAATAGCCGCCGGTCACCTGGGCGCAGCACTCGATCAGGTGCCCGGCGAGCGTCCCGGCGGCGAGACGGTCCCAATCCGGCGGCGCCCACCCGAACTCATGGACCAGCGGCCCGAGGACCAGCGCCGAATCCGTGCAGCGGCCGGTGACGACGACATCGGCGCCGCGGGCAAGCGCGGCGGCGATGGGTTGCGCACCGAGATAGGCGTTGGCGGCGATGATGTCGCGCCCGGCCAGCTCTGCCCGCTCGTCGTTGGGCCAGCGGCGGATCGCGTCCGCCCCGAGCGTCGCCAGGAGGTCGTCGCCCTCGACCACCGCGACCCTGAGGTCGGAGAGTCCGAGCTCGGCGGCCACTTCCAGCACGCACCGGCCGGCAGCCATCGGATTGGCCGCGCCGAAATTCGCGACGATGCGGATCTTCGCCTCGACGCATCGCCGAAGCACCGGGCGGAGGAAGTCGGCGAGATAGGGGGTGAATCCGGCCGCCGGATCGCGCCGGCGGTCGAGCTGGGCCAAGGCCAGCGTCCGCTCCGCCAGGGTCTCGAAGATCAGGTAGGACGGCCGGCCCGAGACGGCCAAGGCATCGACCACCGGACCGGAGGCGTCGGTTCGGTCCCCGGAGAAGCCGGCGCCGCAACCGATATGCACGGGACCGGATGCCGGCATCGCTTGGGAAGGCCCCTTCGGCCGCCGGGATGGCGGTCCGTGCCGTC
Organism: Alphaproteobacteria bacterium; assembly: GCA_009694025.1. Lineage (GTDB taxonomy): Bacteria > Pseudomonadota > Alphaproteobacteria > SHVZ01 > SHVZ01 > SHVZ01. The sequence goes on from SHVZ01000069.1 coordinate 18,726, forward strand.
ACTGTGTAGGCAACCTCAGGGGCGGTCAACGCCGCGCCTGCGGATCGCCCTTGCGATGGATCAATGTCCGAACTGAGATTCTCAGTACATTTGGCTTATGAACGGGAACTCACACATGGCCCAGAGCTGAGTGCAATGATCCAGGAACGCAAGCGGAGGATCGCCGTGCTGGGCGCGAGCGGCACCGTCGGCCGGCGCATCGTCGACCGTCTCTTGGCGGGCGGCTTCGAGGTCGTCTGCCAGACCCGGAACGCGGAGAAGCTTGCGTATCTAGAGGGGCGTGCGCGCGTGGCGGCGTTTGACCCGCGCGATGCGAACCGGCTTGCGGCCTTCGTGAAAGATACGGATGTGGTCATCTTCGCGCTCGGCATCGATACGACGCGTGCGACGACGTTGTTCTCGGACGTGACCGCCGCGCTCATCCCCGCCATGAAGAAACACGGGGTTGCCCGCCTGATCGCCATCACCGGGATCGGTGCCGGAGACACCCGCGGGCATGGCGGCTTCCTCTACGACCGGATCATCTTCCCGCTATTCGCCCGCAACCGTTACCGGGACAAGGACCGCCAGGAAGACCTCATTGCCGCGTCCGGCCTGGATTGGACGATCGTGCGTCCGGCGCCGTTCACGAGCGGGCCTGCGTCAGGGCCGTTAGAGGTTCATGTGCAGTTCGGACCGGAGACGCACCTCCGGCGTATCACGCGAGACGAGGTCGTGTCCTTCGTCGTCGCCCAGTTGGACACCGATCTCTATCTGCGGCAGCGGCCGTTCATCGGCCATGCGTGAGACAGCCGCCGTCGCGAAGAAGCGGTTGTTCGTCGCCCTCGGAGCAGGAGCGGCCTACTTTGCTATCGCCTTCGGAAGCGGCTTCGTGCTTGGCACGCTGCGGGTCTTGTTCGTGGTGCCGGCGCTGGGAGAGAGCGTCGCCGTCATGCTCGAGCTGCCGATCATGCTGGCGATCTCATGGTTCGCGTCGCAGTGGCTGGTTGCTCGGTTCGAGGTTGCACGCAGCATGGCCGCGCGCCTTCTCATGGGCGGCGCGGCGTTCGGCTTGCTCATGTCGGGCGAGGGTGGCGTGTCGATGTTCGCATTCGGCCGCACGCTCTCCGACCACATTGAAAGCTATCGGAGTCTCGCCGGCATCCTGGGCATCCTCGGACAGATCGCGTTTGGACTGTTCCCCGCACTTCAGCTTTCGATCAGGCGCTAGTTCAGCGACGTCGCCGGAACGCACCTTGTGTTCCCGGATCAGGCCGCGGATAGATGGTTGCATGAGCACGAAGCATCGCGCGGCCATCATCGGCCTCGGCATGGCCCACGGGCCTCACCTTAAGAGCCTCCGCGACCTGTCGGATCGCGTCGAGATCGCCGCGGCATATACGCCGAGCCCGGCGCGGCGAGACGGCTTCGCCCGTGCCAATCCCGACCTCGCGGTCGTCGACAGTATGGACGCCATCCTCGCCGACCGGTCGATCGACGTAGTCCTGGTCCTGACCCCTCCGCGCACGCACCTGGAGCTGGTCGAGCGCTGCGCCGCGGCAGGCAAGCACGTGCTGCTGGAGAAGCCAGTCGAGGTCACCGCCGAGCGGGCACGGAAGGCGGTCGAGGCGATGGAGCGTGCGGGGCGGCGACTTGCCATCATGCTGCAGAGCCGCTTCCGCCAGGGATCGCGGCACCTGGCCGGGCTGATGCGGGGCGGAGAGCTGGGCGATCTCCTCTCCGGCTCGGCGTCGATCCGGTGGTGGCGGCCGTCGGACTACTTCGCGCAACCCGGTCGCGGCATGAAGGAACGGGACGGCGGCGGCGTCCTGCTCACTCAGGCGATCCACACCCTCGACCTCTTCCTCAGCCTCGCCGGGCCGGTCGACCGCGTCGCCGCCATGGCCGTCACCTCTCCGCTCCGACGCATCGACACCGAGGACGTAGTCGCTGCCGCCGTCTCGTTCGCCGGCGGCGCCATCGGCACCATCGATGCGACCACCGTCGCCTATCCCGGCTTCTCCGAACGGATCGAGCTCGCCTGCGGCAAGGGGACCGCGGTGCTGACCGCCGGCAACCTCGTCGTCCATTGGAAGGATGGGCGCGAGGAGCGCCACGGCGCCGAGCAGGGGAGCGGCGGCGGCGCCGACCCGATGGCCTTCCCGCACCACGCCCATAGGGACCTGATCGCCGACCTGCTCGAAGCCATTGATGGCGATCGCGAACCGGAGGTAAGCGGCCGCGACGCGCTCAAGGTCCACGTCCTGATCGAGGCGCTGCTGGCCTCGGCCGAGAGCCGGCGGACGGTGACGCTCCCCTGATCGGCGCCGCCGTCGTTGCGCCGCCCAGGCCCTCGCGGCTATAAGCTCAACTTCCCCCGGTCGGCGGCGCGAGCCGTCGGCGGATATCTCCGGTCGGAGCGTAGCGCAGCCTGGTAGCGCATCAGTCTGGGGGACTGGGGGTCGCAGGTTCAAATCCTGTCGCTCCGACCAATCTTCTCAGCCCTCCCTGCCTGCGCTCCGGTGCTGGACCTCGCGCGTCCCGCATAGGCGAGGGTCGACTGCCGCGATGGCCTCGCAGATAGAATTACACTGAGTTAATGTGAATAATTCTTTTTCACATTGAAATCTGCATTTCAGCGGTCTAGCGTCGAGGAAGACCGGCGTCGGTCGCAGTGCGCTAGTACCCGGAATCACTGATCCGCGAAATGGGCTTTGAGGCGCTTTTGATGGACCTTGGATTTGGTCCATGCAAAGGGTTTTGCGGTGTCGTTGTATGCGGTGATGAAGGCGTTGATGTGAGCCTTGAGTTCGACGAGCGAGTTG